>NZ_JOGP01000014.1:0-182696 GCF_000719505.1 Streptomyces sp. NRRL B-3229
GGCGGGGTGCAGGCTGCGGGGTGGGGTGCGGAGGGGGTTCGACGGCGGGTCTTGGCGGTGCCGCGCGGGATGGCGCTCGGCGGGGGCGGGCTCCGATTGGGGGGGGGACCCCGTGCGGGTCCGACCGTCCCGCCGACAGGCAACCCGCCCCCGCCCATCCCGCCGCGGGCCCCGCGCACGTCAGGTCCGCCTACGGACCACACAGCGACGCCGGCCTCGATACGGACGCAAGGGGCCCTGTGCGCGGAGGCGCCCACCCCGACCGGTCACCCGGATCCTGGACTCGCCAGGTGTGAGCCCCTTCCGGCCAAGTGGGTCGAATCCAAGGCAAGTCGGGCGGCGAAACCCCGTAGGCCGTCGTGGCCGTGCTCATGGAGCGGCGACCGCGGTCGCGACCGGCCGTGGGAACCATATGCATACGTTCGGCGTTGTTCCGTTACAGCGGGCACCCTTGACAGCGTGCGTACTGTTTCGCGACGTTTGATCCTTGCCGACCGTTCGATCGGCAATGGGGGAATGGGGGGCGGTCGCCCATGCGATCGACGAGCAGCGACACGCACATCACGATCCACAGACCCGACGAACTCGATGCCGCGCTGCGGGGGGCCTGGCACCGGGCGATGGACGAGTCCCCCGATTACGCCAACCCGTTCCTGGCACCGGAGTTCGCGGCCGGGATCGGCAGACACCGCGCCGGCACCCGGGTGGCGGTCCTGCACCAGCGAGGCGAGGCCGTGGGCTTCCTGCCGTACGAGCGCGGCAGCTTCGGTGTGGGCCGGGCCGTCGGCCTCGGACTCTCCGACTGCCAGGGCCTCGTGCACCGCCCCGGGGTCACCTGGGACACCCGGGCGCTGCTGAAGGCCTGCGGGCTCTCGGTGTTCGAGTTCGACCACCTCGTGGACGAGCAGAAGCCCTTCGCCCCCTACGTCACCGGCACCTTCGCCTCCCCGGTGATCGATCTGAAGGTGGGCAGCGACAGTTACCCGGAGTGGCTGCGCGGCGCCTACCCCGGGCTCGCCAAGACGACCCTCAAGAAGGAGCGCCGGCTCACCCGCGACCTGGGCGAGCTGCGGTTCGTGTTCGACGAGCGGGACCCGAGTGCGCTGCGCACGCTGATGCGATGGAAGTCCGCGCAGTACCGCAGGACGGGCCGGATGGACCGGTTCGCGCGGCCGTGGATCGTGCATCTCGTGGAGGACCTCTTCCAGGTCCGCGAGGAGCACTTCTCCGGTGTCCTGTCGGTGGTGTACGCCGGTGACCGGCCGGTGGCCGCGCATTTCGGGCCGATCTCGCGCACCGTCTTCGCTCCCTGGTTCACCGCGTACGACCCCGAGCTGCGCTACTACTCCCCCGGCCTGATCATGCACCTGCGCATGGCCGAGGCGGCGGGGCGGCGGGGGGCGCGGCTCATGGACATGGGGCGCGGCGACAAGGAGTGGAAGGACTGGCTCAAGACCCGGGAGCTGCGCGTGGCGGAAGGATTCGCCACCCGCCCCCACCCGGTGGCGACCGCCCACCGTATGTGGCGGCGGCCGGTGCGGGGCCTGCGCAACACGGTCAACGCGCACCCGGCCCTGCGCGAGCCCGCCGACCGCCTGCTGAAGACCGTCGGGACCCTGCGCACCTCCCGGCAGCACGCGCACTCCGGTGGGGCGGGACCGCTGGCGAGCTGAGCTCGCTCCTCCGGAGGCAGGGGACCGCCGGCGAGCTGAGCCCGCTCACCGCCTCCCCGCAGCGGGCACGCTGACCTCCCGCACGGCTCTTCTCTGCCCACCGACACAAGGGGTGCCGATGCCGTACGGCTCACTGCTGGCCACGACGATGACACGGCGACTGGGCCGCGAGTGCGTCTACACGCCCTCGGCCCGGCTGGCCCTGTACCTGGCGCTCCGGCGCTGGTGCCGGCCCGGGGCTCGGGTGCTGATGTCGCCGGTGAACGACGACGTGATCCTGTTCGTGGTCCTCGCGGCCGGACTGCGCCCCGTGCAGGCGCCCGTGTCCGTGTGGGACGGCAACATCGACCCGGCCGCCGTACCGGAGTCGACCTGGCGGAGCGTCGACGCGGTCCTGACCACCAACCTGTACGGCGTCCCCGACCGGGTCCTCGAACTGCGGCGCCGCTGCGAGCAGTTGGGCATCCCGCTGTTCGAGGACGCGGCGCACGCCATCGGCAGCCATGTGGACGGGCAGCCGGTCGGGACCTTCGGCAGGGCGGCCGCCTTCAGCCTCTCCAAGCACGTGGCCGGGATGGCCGGCGGCTTCCTCGCCGTCGAGGACGCCCGTACCCGCCGCGAGCTGGAGCTGCTGCGGGACGACCTCCTGACCCCCGGCCGGCTGCGCGAAGACCTGGCCACGACACTGCGCCCCCTGGCCAGGTCCGCCGTCCGGTCGCTCCACCTGGTGCGGCCGGTGTGGCGGACCATGGAGCGGCTGGGGCTGATGGAACGCGAGGCGTTCCGGATGGACCTGCGGGCACCGCGACTGGCCGCCGCCGCCCGGGAGGCGCCGGGCCTGACCGCCTACGACCGGTGGATCCGGGTCGATCTGCACGGCTACCGCTCCCGGCACGGCTCCCTGGTCCGCGGCCAGTTGCGGGTGCGGATGGCCCGCCTGGACGAGGACCTCGCCCGGCGCAGGGCCGGCGTCGCGCTTCTGTCGGGCACACCGTGGGCCTCGCCCGCGCTGCGCGACCGTACCGCGCACGACGGCCCCCTCCCCCTCTTCAGGGTGCCGCTCCTGGTCCACGACCGCGACGCGCTCGTCCAGCGCCTGGTGCGGCACGACGTGGTCTCCGGCTACCTCTACGACCCGCCGCTGGACGACTACGCGGGCGCGGAGTTCGTGGAGCCCTCCCCCGATCCGTCGGCCGCCCGCTGGTTCGCCGCGCACGCGCTCCCGGCCGATCCGCTGCTGGTCCGCAGGATCCTGGCCGCGTTCACGAAGGAGCGGGTGGTCGACGCGCACCCCGCGCTGCTGCGGCCGGTCCCGGACGCCGCGCCGCCCCGGATCCTGGGGCAGTGAGCTCTGCCACCCCGACGATCGATCAAAACATCAGGGGGTTAGCATATGAGCGCTGCCTAGCTCGAAAGAGAATTCTGTGACTGTCAAGGACGACTCGTTCACCGACTGGAAGAACCGCGAAGAGATCGCGGAATCGATGATCCCGATGATCGGGAGGCTGCACCGGGAGCGGGACGTAACGGTTCTCCTGCACAGCCGTTCCCTCGTGAACAAGTCGGTGGTCAGCATCCTCAAGACCCACCGGTTCGCCCGGCAGATCGCCGGTGAGGAGCTCTCCGTCACCGACACGCTGCCCTTCGTCCAGGCCCTCACCACGCTGGACCTCGGCCCCTCGCAGATCGACATCGGCCGCCTGGCCGAGATCTACAAGACCGACGAACGGGGCCTGTCGGTCGCCGAGTTCACCGCCGAGGCCGTGGCGGGCGCGACGGGCGGCAACAAGATCGAGCGCCGCGAGCCGCGGGACGTCGTCCTCTACGGCTTCGGCCGCATCGGCCGCCTGGTCGCACGCCTGCTGATCGAGAAGGCCGGTTCCGGCAACGGTCTGCGGCTGCGCGCGATCGTGGTCCGTGGGGGTGGGGGCCGGGCCTGCGAAGATCTCGTCAAGCGGGCCTCGCTGCTGCGCCGTGACTCCATCCACGGCCAGTTCCAGGGCACGATCACCGTCGACGAGGCCGAGGGCGCGATCATCGCCAACGGCAACACCATCAAGGTGATCTACGCGAACGACCCGTCCGAGGTGGACTACACGGCGTACGGCATCAACGACGCCATCCTCATCGACAACACGGGCAAGTGGCGCGACCGCGAGGGCCTCTCGCAGCACCTGCGCCCCGGCATCGACAAGGTCGTGCTGACCGCGCCGGGCAAGGGCGACGTCCCGAACATCGTGCACGGCGTCAACCACGACACCATCAAGCCGGACGAGCAGATCCTGTCCTGCGCGTCCTGCACCACGAACGCGATCGTGCCGCCGCTGAAGGCGATGGCCGACGAGTACGGCGTGCTGCGCGGCCACGTGGAGACGGTCCACTCGTTCACCAACGACCAGAACCTGCTGGACAACTACCACAAGGCCGACCGCCGGGGCCGCTCCGCGCCGCTCAACATGGTCATCACGGAGACCGGCGCGGCCTCCGCCGTCGCCAAGGCGCTGCCCGACCTGAAGGCGCCGATCACCGGCAGCTCGATCCGGGTACCGGTGCCGGACGTCTCCATCGCGATCCTGAGCCTGCGGCTGGGCCGCGAGACCACCCGCGAGGAGGTCCTGGACTACCTGCGTGACGTCTCGCTGACCTCTCCGCTCAAGCGCCAGATCGACTTCACGACGGCCCCGGACGCGGTCTCCATGGACTTCGTCGGCTCCCGCCACGCCTCGATCATCGACGCGGGCGCCACCAAGGTCGACGGCGACAACGCGATCCTCTACCTCTGGTACGACAACGAGTTCGGCTACTCCTGCCAGGTGATCCGGGTCGTCCAGCACGTCTCGGGGGTCGAGTACCCGACGTACCCGTCGGCGGTCTGATCCGGGCTCGTCCGGAACTTCGCGGATCAGTGCGCACCGAGGGTGCGAGATGGGCTCGGAATGCACATCTCCAGCACCCGCGCGCTGATCCGCTCCGGGATCAGGGCCGGCTCGCCGCCCTGGCCCACTCCCCGAGCACCGGGACGCATTTCTCGGCGAAGTACTCGTAGTCCTCGGCCGTGTTGTAGACGTGCGCGGACAGACGCAGGTAGCCGACGCCGTCGAAGCTGGTGAAGGCGGCCTCGACGTCGAGTTCGCCGGCCACCCGGTCGCGCAGGGCGTCCGCGTCGAGGCGGGTGAGGCCGAGGCCGTCGGGCAGCCGCACCAGACGCATGCCGGGCACGGGCATGCCGACGTCGACCGCGCTGTCGGCACCCGTGAGGTCGGCGAAGGCGGCCCCGATCACCTGAGCACCGTAGTCGGCGAGTCGGTCCATGTAGCCGCGGGCGGCGGGCCACCCCCAGGTGTCGGCGACAAAGGCGAGAGCGGTCGGCGCGGCGAGGTAGGCGGTGGCGTCCAGGGTGCCCTGCTGGTCGAAGCGGTCGGGGTACGGATCGCGCGCGCCCCATGAGTCGATCAGTGGGTGGAGCGCCTCGCGGAGCGGTCCACGCGCGACCAGCGCCGCCGTACCGCGGGGTGCGCAGCCCCATTTGTGCAGGTTGCCGGTCCAGAAGTCGTACGTCGCCCCCGCGAGCGGCGATTCGAGCAGGCCCGGCGCGTGGGCGCCGTCCACGAGCACCGGGATGCCGCGACGCCCGGCCTCCGCGCCGATCCGCTCCACCGGCAGCCGACGGGCGGTCGCCGAGGTGATCTGGTCGAGGACCACAAGGTCGGTGCCGGCACTCAGCGAGGCCACGACGGCCTCGTACGCCGTGTCCTCGTCGGCGCCCAGCGGGACATGGACGGTGCGCACCCGGCCGCCCCAGCGGCGGGCCAGCCGCTCGGCGCCCATGCTCACCGCCCCGTAGCCGTGGTCGGTGACGACGATCCCGCCGCCGCGGCGCCTGGTGAGTGCCTGGTGGACGACGCTCGCCCCGGCACTGGCGTTCGGCACCAGGGCCAGATCGCCCGGGTCGACGCCGAGGAAGGCCGCGAGTTCGACGCGGGCCGCCGCGATGCGCTGCGGCAGCGTCGGGAACCACACCACCGGTGAGCGTTCCATCTCGGCGCGCAGGGCCTGCTGGCGTTCCTGTGCGACCAGAGGCACCGCCCCGAACGACCCGTGGTTGAGGTGCCGTTGGGCGGGGTCGAGCGACCACGCCTCGGCGGCGGGCCTGCCGTCGGGCAGCAGCAGTGGGGCCGGCGCTCCGGCCGGCTCGGTGTCGCTCACGGAACTCTCCCTCGTCGGCGGTGTCGGGACGGTCGCCCTCCAGAGGAAACACCAAGGGCCCCGGATCAGCGGATCCGGGGCCCTCGTACCGTGCGATGCCCTGCTCAGCCGAGCACGACGTCGGCGTTCGCGTGCGCGGCGACACCCTGGGCCGAGACGAACGCGCCGAGGTCGGCGCAGACGGCGAGCGGACCGGCCTCGACGTGCAGACCGGAGGTCGCGGCGACGGCCACACCACCGGAGATGGTGTCGAGGTCCGCGTCGTTGATCTCGATGGTCTCGAAGCGGGGAGCGGAGTTCATGACGTGCGTTTCCTTTCGCGGAAGCAATGCCGGGGGACGGCTCCCGGATCGAAGCATGACCAGGCCATGACTGCCAGTCGCTCCCCGCCGGTCGTCGCGTCCGGCTTCACCAGCGTCGCAACCCGCTCACCGAACACGTCATTTCCTTCACAGACTTCGCTGTCGCACCGACACGCAAAAGGCATGTGACGGCACAACCGCGGCCGCGGTCCGCGGCGGTTCCGAGCCGGTCGACAACGGTGTGCAGGTTCACCGGATTTTCCATGACGGCCAGGTCGCGGCGCCTGGTCCTCGGCTCTTGTCGTCCCCCTGCGAAAAACGTTTCACGTACCGCGAGGGTAGACTTGCGTCGCCCGGTCGAACGGCCGCAACAGCGAGGGGGTGGACGCCATTTCGCTTCGCCCCGCCCGCATCCAGGACGTCGCCGCCGCGGCCGGAGTCTCCGTGTCCACGGTGTCGAACGTCCTGAACCGGCCGGAGCGGGTCAATGCCCGCACCGCCGAGCGGGTCCGTGACGCGGTCGCCGCGCTCGACTACGTCCCGCACCCGGGAGCCGCCGGTCTGCGCACCGGTCACTCCTCGTCGATCGGTCTCGTGCTGCCGGACGTGGCCAACTCGTTCTACTCACGCGTAGCGCGCGGTGCCGCGGACGCGGCGTACAAGCACGGCTACTCCCTCGTGCTCTGCGACAGCGGCGACGACGCCGAGCGGGAGCAGGGCTACTTCACCATGCTGGTCGAACAGCGGGCGGTCGGCGCGGTGGTGGTCCCGCTCAGCGCCGACCCCACCCGGCTGTCGCGGCTGCGCGAGCGCGGGATACCGCTGGTCCTGGCGGACCGCGCGATACCCGCCCAAGAAGGCTGCTCGGTCTCCGTGGACGACATCGCCGGCGGCCGCATGGCCGTGCAGCACCTGCTGGACCGCGGGGCGCACGACATCCTCGTCGTCAACGGCGACCGTACGATCCGCCAGTGCGCCGACCGCTACCAGGGCGCCCGCCAGGCCGTACGCACCCGGCGCGAGGCCCGCCTCGGGCAGGTCGTCGCCGAGGAGATGACGGTGGCGTACGGCACCGCCATAGCCCGGAGTCTCGACGAGCTGCCCGACGCCGTCTTCTGCACCAACGACTTCTTGGCGGCGGGACTGTGCCGCGCACTGGGCGAGCGCGGCGTGAAGGTCCCGGAGGACGTCCAGGTGGTCGGGTACGGCGACCTGGACATCGCGAGCTTCGTGGGCACGACCCTCACCACGGTCCGTCAGCCCGTCGAGGAGCTCGGCAGGGCGGCCGTGGAGATGCTCCTCGACGAGGTGGAGGCCCGGACCGAACACGCCCATGAGGCAAGGGTGTTCGCGCCGGGCATGGTTCTGCGGGACTCCACCCGGTCAGCCTCCGACGGGCCTTTCTAGCGTCACCGGACCCAGCAGACCGGACGGCAGCTGCGAGGGGAACGCCCAGGCGGTCGGGGTGGCCTCGGCGAGGTAGGGCGCCAGGGTGTTGTGGACGGTCACGTCGAGGCGGACGGTACGCCCGGCGCAGCCGCGCAGTGCGAAGCGGTACGGCGCGCAGAAGGCCTCCCCGACGAGTTCCCCGTCGACGGACACCGCCGCGCTGCCGCGCACCCGGCCCAGGTCCAGCACCGGATCCGGCCCGGCCGCCAGCTCAAGGGTCCGCGTGTAGGTCACGCCTCCGCTCCAGCCTCCCAGCCCGAACTCGCCCCACTCCCCCAGCGGCAGAGGTGCCGGAACCGTGCGCACCCGCACCGGCCCGCGCCAGGCCGAACCACCGCGCAGGACGGCCGTGGGGGCGGTGACCACCTCGAACTCCGTTGCTTCGGACAGGGGCTGGTCGAGCGGCAGCTCTCCTTCGGCAAGCTCGATTTCGGCCCCGCCGCCGATCCTCACCCGGGCCGGAAGCTCCACCGGCAGCTCCAGGGACATGGTTCCCGCCGGCACGGTGAACCGGAAGCGCTGCTCGGCCTCCCGGACGTCGTCGGTGGACCGCAGCGGCAGAACGGCGGAGCCGAGCACAGGGGCTCCGGCCAGCCACTCGGCCTCGGGCAGGGGGTGCGGTCGTACCGCAGCGGCACAGTGCTGCAACTCACCCCAGCGACCCTCGTGTTCGACGGTGAGCCCGCTCCACTTCCCCGTCCGGGCCTCCCAACCGGGGCCGCTGACCAAGGCGGTGGTGTCCGCCACCAGGTCGACGAACACCGCGTCCCGGGCGTCCACGCTGTCCGTCACGAGTTCCAGGTCGTGATCGCCCGCGCTCAGGGCCAGTTCGTGCCGGAAGAACATCGGCACCGCGCCCCAGTCGGACTCGTAGTACTCGACCTTCTCCTGTCGCGCCACGACGGCTCCGTCGAGCAGGACGGTCACGCCCACCGCGGCGCCCACGACGAGGACCGCCGTCGCGCCCGGGGTCGGGGTGCCGATCCGGCCGCGGTAGGTCACGCGTCCGTCCGGGCGGACGCCGTCGGGGACCCGCATGAAGAGCGGGCGCGGGGCGAACCCGTCCGGACGGGAAAGGCAGAAGAAGCTGCCCAGGGGGGTGCCGGCGGCGCCCGAGATGGTCTGCGGGCGGTCCTGGGCGTCGGACAGTTCGTACTCGAGCACGTTGCGCGCCCGCCCGACCTCCACCCGGGCGGAGGCCAGGTAGCCGCCGCCCGTGTCGACCCTGCTGCCGTTCCACCACACGCGTTTGGTCGCGGCCGCGCCGATGTGCAGGTCGGCGGGCCCGCGGTGGCCGGTCTGCACGACGGTCCTGACCCGGGCGACAAGACCCGGCCCGGGCACGGGAACGCGGACGAACTCCTCGGGCACCAGGCCCTTGTTGCCCAGCAGCCCGTTCGGGTCCGGGATGCCGCGGCTCGACGAGTACAGCGAGACGTCCCACCCGGCCGGAGCCAACTCCTGCTCCCCGGAAAGGACTTGCTCGACTGCGGCCGCGTCGAGGGGAGCCGGTGCCTGAGCGGACGGCAAGGGTGCGAGAACGCGGACCCGATTGCCGTAGGTCACGCGTGCCCGCTCCCAGGGGCCGTCGCCCTCGCTCCACCGCATGGTCCAGATCTGCGGCTCGGCGACGGACGATCCGGCGGGCAGCGCCAGGTCGCCCCAGGTGTTGTCCATCGTGGGGACGAGGCTGCCCTCCCAGCCGCTCGACAGGTCGAGGGGCTGGGACGCCTGCGGCTCCGGCCGCGCGGGCGGAGGTGTGTCGTCCGTCGGCGGGCCCTCGCGCCATACGACGAGGGCGGCCGGGGCGCCTTCCAGGGGCACCTCGACGGTGGAGACGCCCCCGGTGACCGTGACGCGTGCGGGCCGCCGGTCGCCGGTCGCGGGGTTCCAGACCTCCGCCTCGGCGACCGGGCCCCGCACGGTGAGGGTGGAGCTGCGGGCGTAGCGGGCGGGGTCGATCTCGTGACGGCCCCGCGGCGGATGCGTACGGGCGTCGGGGAACGCCCCCGTGACCAGCGCGACCGCCATGTCGCCGTTCCTGCGGACGAGCAGCGGCACCTCCCCTGTGGCGTAGCCGGAGGCGTCGGCGACCGCCGCCGCGGCGGCCTCGGCGTCGGGCACCCGCTCCAGGCGCGGGTGGTCCACCAGCGCTGCCACGACGGCGTCGTCACCGGACGTCCCCGAGGCATGAATCGGTGGCCGGCCGACGACCACGACCCGGCCCCCTGCGTCGAGGAGTTCGGTCAGCCGACGGGCCGTCTCGTGCTCCAGGACGCTCGTCGAGGGCAGCAGGACGGCGGTGTACGCCAGGTCCCGGACCCGCAGGGCGCCGTCGCCGGCCTTGGCGCCCTGGACCGAGGCGTCGTCGATCACGTCGAAGGAGACGCGACGGCGGTCGAGGGCGCCCACGGCGGGTTCGAGCCAGTTGTTGGTGCCGCAGAGCTCCAGGTAGTGGCGCTGGGTCTCGTCGGCGTCGGCGTGGGGCGCGCCGAGGCGGCCGTCGCCGAAGTGCTGGACGGGGGCGTCGAGCGGGATGAGGGCCTGCATGGTGGCGGTGGGGTGCAGGACCGCCACGTCGGCGCTGTAGGTGCCCCAGGACAGGATCGAGCAGATCCGGGCGACGGCCCGGGAGAAGGCGGGGTACTGCTGCCAGTAGGGCTGGCGCCAGTCGGTGGAGGGGGGCGCCCACTCGAACCAGCCGCCCGCGGTGCCGAAGTAACTGGCGTGCGGGTTGTACAGGTTGGCGCCGCTGCGCAGGAACGGCAGCAGCCAGTCGTAGGTCTCCTCCAGGGTGCCGCCCCAGCCGGAGGAGTGGAACGACTCGATCCAGACGCGCTCGTGCCCGTAGAGGTGGGCCATGGAGGAGTGCACCTTGGCGTCGCCGTGGTGATCGCTGCCGGCGGCGCTGTACCAGCGGTGGGTGCGGAAGTAGTCCGTGTAGAGCTGGGTCGACTGGGCCGGGAAGCCCGAGCGGGCCGGGTGGCTCTGGTCGCAGCCCAGGAGCAGGCCGCGTTCCTCGTGCCAGGCGGCGAGGGGGCGGAAGAGGGCCTCCTCGGTGAGTTCGGCACGGACGGCGTAGTAGTCGGCGCGGATCTTGCGGGCCCTCGGGGTGTCGCCCGTGAAGAGGGCCGGGAGGTGGTCGAGGAGGTCGTAGCCGCGCCGGGTGCGGAACTCCTCGGGGAACCGGGCGGTCCAGGAGTTGGTGGCGGGCAGTTCGTCCTGGAAGCTGCCGGCGACGACGTTGCCCAGGTACTCGGGGACGCGGCGGTCGTACTCGTGATGAATGGCGTCGAACAGGTGGCCGACAGCCTGGGGGTTCAGGTAGTCGAAGGCGGTGGGGACGGCGAGGACCAGGCGTACCTCGGCGCCGTCGGGGGCCTCGATCCGCGCGAGCCCGGCGAGACGGCCGGTGTCCGTTCCGCCGACCGGCAGCCGTGCACCCGAACTGTCGTACGCCCCCAGCAGTGTCTCGGCACCCCGCAGCGCGACCGTGCCGCCCGAGACGCGGGCCGTGCGCGAGCGCAGGGCCCGGCCCGCCGCCTCCGGGTGCCGTCGGGTGATGCCGCCCTGGACGTTGGCGCCGGAGAAGCCGATCTGGTCGTAGAACCACAGTCGGGTGCCCAGGTCACCGGCGATCTCGCAGGCGTCGGTGAAACGGGCCCACCACTCCTCGCCGAACCACACCGGATCGTCGGTGCGGGCGCCGAAGGTCGGTCCTGCCGGGGCCAGGTTGATCACCACGAGGTTGTGGACACCGCCGTCCGCGAACCGGCGCAACTGCCAGGCGAGGCGCTCGCGGGTGACCTTGGCGCCGGACCACCACCACAGCGGGGTGGGTCCGAAGTCCCGGGGCGGGTTGTCGAACAGCTGTCGCAGAGCTGGAGAGATCACGGATAGGTCCTTCCGACTACGGCCCGGACACTCTCACGGATCAAAAACGTTTTACGTCAGCCTCACCGTAAGACAGTCCCGAGGAGCCCACCAGGGCTGCGGGGCCGTCAGGTCGTTTCCACGGATGGCCGCATGACGTCTTGTTGGAACGTTTTTACGCTCCTATAGTCGCTGGACATCGGCCGAGAACAGCGACGTCCCCCTCCGCTCGGACCCACTCTCCCCAGACGGAGCCGCATCATGGCCCGAACCTCCCCTGCCCCGAACCAGCCGGAACCACCCATCGAGAAGCGCCTGTGGAAGGTCGCGACGCTCTCCGGCATGGCGTCCTACCTCGACGCCGCGCTCATCGTCAGCATCGGCGTCAACCTGGCCATCTACCGCGACGCCTACGACATGGGCGTCTGGATGGCCGGGGCGATCAGCGCGATCGTCACCATCTGCATCGCGGTCGGATCCCTGGTCGGCGGCCGTCTCGCCGACGTCTTCGGCCGCCGCCGCCTCTACAACCTCGACATCCTCTGCTACGCCGTCGGGGCGATCATCATCACGCTGGCGCCCGACGACATCACCCTTCTGGTGGGTGTCCTGCTCGCCGGTCTCGCGGCAGGCGCCGACCTGCCGACCTCCCTGGCGGTCGTCTCCGACGCGGCCCCCGACCACGCCCGGGGCAGGCTCATCGCGTTCACGCAGGTCATGTGGATGCTGGGCATCATCGTCGTGGTCTTCGCCGGCTTCGCCCTGTCGGACACCGGCATGCTCGGCGCCCGCCTGATCACCGCCCATCTGGCGGTCGCCGCACTGCTCACCTGGCATCTGCGCTCCCGGCTGGAGCTGGCCACCGGCCCGGACGCGGAGCAGGACCGGGTCCCGGCGGAGAAGCCGGCCGAGCAGCAGGGTGTGGCCCTGAAGAACGTCTGGACCCGTGCCGCGCTGATCCCCATGCTCGCCACCTTCGCCTTCTACGTCACGTGGGGCCTGGGCGCCAACACCATGGGCCAGTTCACGACGTATCTGCTGGTCACCGTCAGCGGGGCCTCGCAGAGCGTGGCCACCGGCATCAACCTCGCCTGTCTGCCCATCGGTCTGATCCTGACGCTCGCCTTCGTGCGGATCGCCGACGGGCCGCGGCGCGACAAGATGTTCTACGTCGCCACGGTCGTGCAGATCGCCGCCTTCGCGATCGGCACCCTCACCCTCGGCGCCATCGTGGGCTTCCTCGTCTTCTACGTCCTCTACCAGCTGTCCTATCCCTTCGCGGGCGAGGCCAACTACAAGGTGTGGTCGCAGCTGACCTTGCCCGCCGACACCCGGGGCACCACGCAGGGCATCACCTACGCCGTCTCCCGCGGGGTCTTCGCGGGCGTCGCGTTCGTCACGCCCGCACTGCTCGACAGGAGTCCCAGCCTGTTGCTGTGGGTGATCACCGGGTGCATGGCGCTGTCGGCGGTCGCGGGCGTCTACATCGTGCGAGTCCTCGTGCCCCGCGCGTCCCCGGACGTCACCGCTCCGGCCGACGTCAGGGTCGCGCAGACCTGAACCGACCACCGAAGGAGCGCCGACCATGGCGACCACCGAATCCACCACGACCCGCCCCGGTGAACGGCAAGCCGCCCTGGCCGAGTTGCTCCCGCCCATGACCCGTCGCCGCCCGCGGATCGGGCTGGTCTCCGGCGGACTCGGCACCTACTGGCCGCAGTTCCCCGGCCTGCTGCCCCAGTTGAAGGAGTCGGCGGCCTATGTCGCCGAGCGGCTGGGGCAGTTGGACGCGGAGGTGACGGACGCCGGGTTCGTCTCCGACGCCCAGGAGGGCGCGGCCGCCGCCGAGCGGCTGCGCCGGGCGGACTGCGATCTGATCGTGCTGTTCCTGACGACGTACCTGACCTCGTCGATGGTGCTGCCGATCGCCCAGCGGACCCACACCCCGGTCCTGGTCGTCGACCTCCAGCCGTCCGAGCGGATGGACCACGCGTCCTTCGACACGGGTGCCTGGCTGGCGTACTGCTCGCAGTGCTCGGTGCCGGAGGTCGGCAACGTCTTCCGGCGGGCCGGGATCCCCTTCCGGTCGGTGTCCGGCTGGCTGCGGCAGGAGTCGGCGTGGCGGCGCGTCGAGCGGTGGGTGCGGGCCGCGCACGTCCGGGCCGCGCTGCGGCACGCCCGGCACGGGCTGATGGGGCACGTGTATCCCGGGATGCTCGATGTGCAGACCGACCCGACGCTGCTCTCCGCGACGTTCGGCTCGCATGTCGAGGTGCTGGAGTTCGACGACCTGCGGCAGCGGGTGGAGAAGGTCACCGAGGCGGAGACCCGGGAGCGGGTGGCGCTGGCGCGCAGGCTGTTCAGTGTCGACGACAGCGTGGTCGACGAGGACTTCGCCTGGGGCGCGACCGTGTCGGTCGCCCTGGACCGGTTGGTGGAGGACTTCCAGCTCGACTCCCTCGCCTACTACCACCGGGGTCTCGACGGCGAGTTGCACGAGCGGCTCGGTGCCGGGATGATCCTGGGCGCCTCGCTGCTCACCGCCCGGGGAGTGCCCGCGGCCGGGGAGTTCGAACTGCGCACCAGCATCGCCCAGTTGGCCTCGCAGAGCATCGGCGCCGGGGGCTCCTTCACGGAGATCCAGGCGCTGAACTTCGAGGACGGGGTGGTGGAGATGGGCCACGACGGGCCCGCCCATCTGGCGCTCAGTTCCCGGGATCCCCTGCTGCGGGGCCTCGGCGTCTACCACGGCAAGCGCGGCTGGGGCGTCAGTGTGGAGTTCGACGTCCGGCCGGGGCCGGTCACCTTGCTCGGGCTCGGCCAGGACGCGGACGGCAGCCTGTCCTTCGTCACGTCCGAGGGCACGGTCGTCCCCGGACCGGTGCTGGAGATCGGCAACACGACCAGCCGGGTGGACTTCGGCCGGGACCCCGGGGAGTGGGTGGACGCGTGGAGCGCCACGGGGGTCGGGCATCACTGGTCGCTCGCGGTGGGCCTGCATGGCGCCGATTTCGGGGCGGCGGCGAGCCTGCTGGGGATCGATCACCGGGAGGTCTAGGGGCGGTCCGGCCGCGGTCAGGGGGCTGAGCCGCCCACACCCGCGGGCCAGGGGGTCTGAGGCGCCCACACCCCGCGGATCAGGGGGTCTGTGCCGCTCGCACCCCGCGGATCAGGGGGTCTGTGCCGCCCGCACCCGCGCCAGGACGTCCCGGATCATCTCCGCACTGATCATGAAGTGATCTCTCGCGATCTCCTCGGCGCGCTCCGGCTCACCCGCCGCCACGGCCTCGTAGAGCGCGGTGTGCCCATGGCCGGCCCGCTCATGGTGGGACCGCTCGCCCCTGCCCCAGGGCTCGACCGGGAAGCCCAGGCTGATGCGGGTGAGCAGGTCCCGGCTGAGCTGGGCGATCTGCGGATTGTGGGTGGCCGCGCAGATCGCCCTGTGGAACGCGCTGTCGGCGGCCTGCTCCTCGCGGGGTGTGCTCGCGGAGAGGTGCGCGGACAGCGCCTCGCGCATCGGCACCAGATCCTCGGGCCTGCGCCGCCGGGCGGCCGTCGCGGCCACCATGCCCTCCACCAGTCCGCGGAGATCGAAGAGTTGCTCGAACTCCTCCCAGCGGGGCAGCAGCGTACGGCGGACCGCGGCGCCGGAGGACTCGGTCCAGCTGCC
The DNA here is from genome assembly GCF_000719505.1 of Streptomyces sp. NRRL B-3229. Taxonomy (NCBI): domain Bacteria; kingdom Bacillati; phylum Actinomycetota; class Actinomycetes; order Kitasatosporales; family Streptomycetaceae; genus Streptomyces; species Streptomyces sp. NRRL B-3229. The sequence goes on from NZ_JOGP01000014.1 coordinate 15,174, forward strand.
GCGAACGAACGCCCCGCCGTTGCGGCCCCTGCGGCTCTCCACGACCCCCAGCGCCTGGAGGCGGGCCACGGCCTCGCGCACGGTGGGGCGGCTGACGCCCAGCAGCCCGGTCAGATCGCGTTCGGCGGGCAGCCGCTCCCCTGGCAGGAAGTCTCCGACGGCGATGGCGGTGAGCAGCCGGTCGGTGACCTCGTCGACCGCCGAGGTCACCCTGACCGGGCGCAGCGAGGCCGTCGGACCGTCGCCGAGGAGCACGCGGTCGAGGACGCGCGAGAACTCGTCACCGGGCTCGGATGCGGATGTCAGGTGTCCTCCCGCAAGTCGTCGTTCCTGTAAACGAACACGGGCCGTGTGAACCCGTCGTTACGTCTTTCCCTGCCCCAGCTAAAAGGTCTTGTGGACTGACCTTTTACCGCCCCACTATCTCACCCATCCGTCACACCCAACTATCTTCAGACCTCGGTCGGCTGGTTCCGGCCGGTCTGGGAGGCTCTTCGTGGCGATCCCCGAACCGAACCACACCGGAACCGTCGACTTCAACGGGCATTCCACCTGGTACCGGATCACGGGCGAGCCGGGCAGGACACCCCTGGTGGTCCTGCACGGCGGGCCCGGCGCCGGTCACCACTACACGCTCAGCATCGCGGGCATCTCCCGGCAGGGCCGGCCCGTGATCCACTACGACCAGCTCGGCACCGGATTCTCCACCCATCTGCCCGACAAGGGCGCCGACTTCTGGACCGTCCAGCTCTTCCTCGACGAACTGGACAATCTGCTAACGGAGTTGGGCATCGCCGACGGGTACCACATCCTCGGCCAGTCCTGGGGCGGCATGCTCGCCGCCGAGCACGCGGTACGGCGCCCCGCCGGACTGCGGGGGCTGGTCATCGCCAACTCCCCCGCGTCCATGGCGCTGTGGCTGGAGGCGGCCGCCGAGCTGCGCGCCGCGCTTCCCGAGGAAGTCCAGCGCACCCTGCACGCCCACGAGGCGGCCGGGACCACGGACCACCCCGAGTACCAGGCGGCCGAACAGGTCTTCAACGAACGACATGTGTGCCGCCTGACACCGAACCCGCCCGAGGTGCAGGCCACGTGGGAGAACATCGCGGCCGACCCGACCGTGTACCACACGATGAACGGCCCCAACGAGTTCCATGTCGTCGGCACCCTCAAGGACTGGTCCGTCATCGACCGGCTGCACCTGATCGAGGCACCGACCCTGCTGGTTTCCGGACGCTTCGACGAGGCGACCCCCGAGACCGTCCGCCCCTTCGCCGACCACATCCCCGATGTGCGCTGGCACATGTTCGAGCACTCGAGCCACATGCCGCACGTCGAGGAGGAGGAGCTCTACCTCCGGATCGTCGGCGAGTTCCTCGACTCCACCGACTGACACGGGAGTTGTCCGCCATGTCCCGCACCACCAGACGCATCGCGCCGGCCGCAGCCGTGGCCGCCCTGACCCTCACCGCCGCCTGTTCGTCCTCCTCCGACCCGGGCTCCTCCTCCGCGCCGAGCTCGTCCGGCTCCGGTTCCTCCGCGTTCCAGGCCCAGCACAAGGGCGGCACACTCAAGCTCGTCGCCCACGCGGCCGCGGGCAGCTTCGACCCGCAGGTCAACTACACCCTCCAGTACTGGCAGTTGTTCCAGTCGATGTACGACGGGCTGCTCGCGTTCAAGAAGGTCGGCGGGCAGGAGTCCTTCACTGTGGTGCCGGACCTGGCGACCGCGATGCCGAAGGTGACCAACGGCGGCAAGACGTACATCTTCACGCTCCGCAAGGGCGTCACCTTCTCCAACGGCAAGCCACTGACCACGGACGACGTGGTGGCGTCCTTCCAGCGCATCTTCAAGGTCTCCAGCCCCACCGCAGGTACCTTCTACAACGGCATCGTCGGAGCCGACGCCTGTCTGAAGACGCCGGCCGGCTGCACCCTGTCCAAGGGCGTGATCGGTGACGCCAAGACGGACACGGTGACCATCAACCTCACCGCCCCGGACCCCGAGTTCGAGTACAAACTCGCCGTCCCGCATGCCGTCGTCGTACCGAAGGACTCGCCCACGAAGGACGCCGGGACCAAGCCGCTGCCGTCGACCGGCCCCTACACGGCGGCCTCGTACGACCCGAACCGGGCGCTGAAGCTGGTGCGCAACCCGCACTTCAGGGAGTGGTCGCGGGAGGCCGAGCCGCAGGGCTACCCGGACGTCATCGACTACACCTTCGGGCAGACGGTCGAGTCCGAGGTGACTGCCGTGGAGAACGGCCAGGCGGACTGGATGTTCGACGCTCCGCCCGCCGACCGGCTGAGCGAGATCGGCACCAAGTACGCCTCCCAGGCGCATGTGAACCCGCTGACCGCCTTCTGGTACGCCACGCTGAACGTCCACATGGCGCCGTTCGACAACAAGCTCGCGCGGCAGGCGATCAACTGGGCCGTCGACCGGTCCGCCGTGGTGCGGCTGTACGGCGGCACCAACCTTGCCTCACCCGCGTGCACGATCCTGCCGCCGGGCTTCCCCGGACACGTCGACTCCTGCGACTACACCAAGGGCGGCGGTACGACCTGGAAAGCGGCGGACCTCGCGAAGGCGAAGGCTCTGGTGAAGCAGTCCGGTACGGCCGGGCAGGAGGTCGGGATCGTCGTGCAGGACGACGACGTCAACAAGTCGATCGGGCAGTACCTCCAGAGCCTCCTCACCCAGCTCGGCTACAAGGCGACGCTCAAGCCGCTGTCGGGCAACATCCAGTTCACCTACATCCAGAACACGAAGAACAAGGTGCAACTGGCCCTGACGTCCTGGTACCAGGACTACCCCGCGGCCTCCGACTTCCTCAACGTGCTGCTGTCCTGCGCGAGTTACCACCCCGGCAGCGACTCCAGCATCAACATCTCCGGGTTCTGCGACAAGGGGATCGACGCGAGGATGCAGGCGGCGATCAAGACCTCGCAGACCGACAAGGCGGGCGCGGACAAGCAGTGGGGAGCCGTCGACCAGCAGATCATGGGGCAGTCGCCGGTCGTCCCGCTGATCAACCCGAAGCTGATCGACTTCACCTCGACCCGGGTCGGCAACTACCGGTTCAGCAAGCAGTTCTACATGCTGGTCGGGCAGCTGTGGGTGAAGTGACCCTCGCCCCGCCGGCCGGGGCCCGGCGCTCACCGGGCCCCTGGCGGACCGCCGCCGGCGACCTGCTGCGCAACAGGTCCGCCCTGGCCTCGGCCGCGGTCCTGCTCCTCGTCGTGCTGGCCACGGTGTGCGCCCCGCTCTACGCGGAGCACATCGCCCACACCGACCCTTTCCAGTCCCAGGTCTCCGGCTCCACGGTGGTCGACGGGAAGACCGTGCCGGTGCTCACCCCGAGCAGCACCGGCCTCGGTCTCGGCGTCACCCCGATCGGCCCGACCTGGGACCCCGCCCACTACTTCCTCGGTGCCGACAACCAGGGCCGCGACGTCATGGCCCGGCTGCTGTACGGCGGCCGTACGAGCCTGTTCATCGGGTTCACTGCGGCGCTGCTCACCTGCGTCCTCGGTACGGCCGTGGGGGTCGTCGCCGGGTACGCGGGCGGGGTCGTGGACGCGGTCATCTCCCGGGTCCTGGACGTCATCTGGGCGTTCCCGGTGTACCTGCTTGCCATCTGCCTGTCGGTGGTACTGCTCACCGACGGCCTGAAGCTCGGCCCGCTCACCGTCGACGCGGGGAGTCTGTGGCTGCCCGTCGCGATCATCGCGGCGATCTACGTGCCGTACATCGCACGGCCGTTGCGCGGGCAGGTGCTGGTGCTGCGGAACAAGGAGTACATCCAGGCGGCCGTCGGCTCCGGTGCGGCCACCTCGCGCATCCTGCGCCGGGAGGTGCTGCCGAACGTGGTGCCCACGGCACTCGTGTTCGTGCCGTTGATGACCGCGCTCGCGATGCTCACCGAGTCGGCGCTGTCCTTCCTGTCCGTCGGCGTCCAGCCTCCCGAGGCCAGTTGGGGCACGATCATTGAGGACGGTCTGGGGCTCCTCTACACCAGGCCCGCCGTGACCATCGCGCCCGGCCTGCTGATCGCGCTGACGACGGCCGCACTCAACGTCCTCGGCGACGGCGTGCGTGACGCGCTCGACCCGGGCGCCCGGTTGCGCGGAGGGGTGTGACCATGCTCGTCTTCGCCCTCAAGCGCTTCGGCTCGGCCCTGCTGGTGATGTTCGCGATCAGTGTGCTGGTGTTCCTGATCTTCTTCGCCACCCCGGGGGTCGACCCGGCGGCCCGTATCGCCGGCCGCAACGCCGATCCGGCCACACTCGCCCAGGTGCGGCACTCGTTCGGCCTGGACCGCCCGATGCCGGTCCGCTATCTGCTGATGATGCGTCATCTGCTCATCGACCGGGACCTGGAGTCGTTCGTCAACCGCGGCTCACGGGTCATCCCGCAGATCCTCCAGGCCACTCCGGTGACACTGTCGCTGGTCGTCGGGGCGGCCCTGATCTGGATGACGGCGGGCATCCTCATGGGCACCGCGGCGGCCACCCTGCGCGGCAGGGCCGCCGACCCGCTGATCATGCTCGTCGGCGTGGTCGGCGTCTCCCTTCCGGCGTACTGGCTCGGCGAGGTCGTCAACCTCCTCACCCAGAAGCAGTTGCACGACTCGTTGTTCTCCTGGGTGCCCCCGCCCGGCTACGTCGGCCTCGGACAGGACCCCGGCCAGTGGGCGCTGCACATGCTCTTCCCGTGGCTGACCCTGGCCCTGCTGTACGCCGGGATCTACGCCCGGCTGCTGCGCGGGGAGGTCGTCACCGCGCTGAACGAGGACTACGTCCGTACGGCCCGCGCCAAGGGCCTGTCCGAGCGGCGGATCCTGATCCGGCACGCCCTGCGCTGCTCTCTCATCCCGATCGTGTCCCTGTTCGGCCTGGACTTCGGGGCACTGGTGGGCGGTGCGGCCCTGCTCACCGAGGTGGTCTTCGGTCTGCCCGGCATCGGCAAGCTCACCTTCGACGCCCTCCAGAACCTGGACCTGCCCGTGATCATGGGGACCGTGCTGTACGCGGCGTTCTTCGTGGTCCTCGCCAACGCGCTGGTGGACATCCTGTACGCACGACTTGATCCGAGGGCCCGCCATGCCTGAACCGCTGCTGGACGTGCGCGACTTGAGCGTGCGCTTCCGCACCCGCCAGGGGGCCGTCACCGCTGTCGACGGGATCTCGTTCTCCGTCGCGCCCGGTGAGGTCCTGGGCGTGGTCGGCGAGTCGGGCTCCGGCAAGAGCGTGTCGATGCTGGCCGTGCTGCGGCTGCTCACCAACCCGAACGTCACCGTGTCGGGCCAGGTCCTCTTCCGTGGGCGTGACCTGCTCACCCTGCCCGACAAGGAGATGCGCGCGGTACGCGGCCGGGAAATCGCGATGGTCTTCCAGGACCCCATGACCGCGCTGACGCCGGTGTACACCGTGGGCTGGCAGATCGCCGAGGCGATCCGGGCCCACGAACAGGTCTCCCGCAAGCAGGCTCGGGCCCGTGCCGTCCGGTTGCTCTCGGACGTCGGCATCCCCGACGCGGCCTCGCGGGCGCACGCCTATCCCCACGAGTTCTCCGGCGGGATGCGCCAGCGCGCGGTCATCGCGATGGCGCTCTCCTGCGGACCCTCCCTGCTGATCGCGGACGAACCGACCACGGCGCTGGACGTCACCGTGCAGGCGCAGATCCTCGATCTGATGCGGGAGCTGAACAGCCGGGGCTCCGCGATGGTGCTCATCACCCACGACATGGGCGTGGTGTCACAGATCGCCGACCGGGTGCTTGTGATGTACGGGGGCCGGGCGGCCGAACAGGGGCCGCGGCAGGCGGTGTTCCACCGTCCGCGGCATCCGTACACCTGGGGCCTGCTCGACTCGGTGCCGCGGGTCGGCGGGGTCCGGGTGCGGCGGCTGCCGACCATCACCGGCACGCCTGTCTCACCGGGCGCGATCCCCGAGGGCTGCGCGTTCGCTCCGCGCTGCCGGCTGCGGCACGAGCGCTGCGGGGACCGGCCGGCGCTGACCGCGGGCACCGGTGAGCCCACACATCTGGACGCCTGCTGGCTGCCGGGCGAGGACCGCGCGCGGCTCAGGGAGGCGGCCGACGAGGACCGCGCGCGACTCGATGCGGCGGCCGACGAGGACGTGAACAGGGAGGTGGCGTCGTGACGACCCAGGAGAGCGTGACGGTGGGCGAGGCGGCGCCTTCCGGGGAGGTCCTGCTGCGCGCCACCGACGTCACCAAGCACTACCCCGTGCGCGGCAGGCGCCAGGTGCTGCGGGCCGTCGACGGGGTCTCCCTGGAGGTGCGCGGCGGCGAGACCCTCGGGATCGTCGGCGAGTCCGGCTGCGGCAAGTCCACACTGGGACGCTGTCTGGTCCGGCTCACCGAACTCACCGGCGGGCGGGTCGAGTTCGACGGACAGGACATCTCGACGCTGTCCACGCGACGGTTGCGGCCGGTACGGCCGGGCATGCAACTGGTCTTCCAGGACCCGCAGGCCTCGCTCAACCCCCGCCGTCGCGCCGGGGACATCGTGGCCGAACCGCTGCTGGTGCACCGGTACGGCGACAGGCACGCGGTCCGCCGCAAGGTCGGGGAGCTCTTCGACGTCGTAGGACTGGCGGCCGCCCATCTGGACCGGTATCCGCACGAGTTCTCCGGCGGGCAGCGCCAACGCATCGGTATCGCACGGGCGTTGGCGACGAACCCGAAGCTGGTCGTGGCCGACGAGCCGGTGTCCGCGCTCGACGTGTCGATCCAGGCACAGGTGCTGAACCTGTTCGCCGATCTCCAGGAGGAGTTCGGCCTGACCTACGTCTTCATCGCGCACGATCTCGGGGTGGTCCGTCATGTGTCGGACCGGATCGCGGTGATGTATCTCGGCGAGATCGTCGAACTCGCCGGGACGGACGCCCTGTACGCGCAGCCCGCTCACCCGTACACCCAGGCGCTGCTGTCGGCCGTCCCGGACATCGACGACGGGACGGTCGGGGGCGCGGGGCCGCGGGAGCGGATCGTGCTGACCGGTGAGGTGCCCAGCCCGGCGGACAAGCCGACGGGGTGCGCGTTCCGTACGCGGTGTCCCTATGTCCAGGAGCGGTGTGTGGTGGAGCGTCCGCGGCTCACCACGACGGCTTCCGGCCGCCAGGTGGCCTGTCACCATCCGCTGGCCGGATGAGGGACCGGGCCGGACCCGGGGTCTGCGCAGCCCCCGGCGGCCGACCCGGCCGTCAGGTTCAGCCGAACTGACCCACCACGTAGTCGCCGGCCGGCTGCTGGGTGATGACGTTCAGCCGGTTGAAGGCGTTGATGACGGCGATCAGGGAGACCAGGGCGAGGAGTTGCTCCTCGTCGTAGTGCTTGCCGGCGTTCTCCCAGACCTCGTCCGACACGCCGGTCCCGTCGGCGAGACGGGTGCCCTGCTCGGCCAGTTCCAGCGCGGCACGCTCGGCCTCGGTGAAGACCTTGGCCTCACGCCAGGCGGCGACCATGTGGAGGCGCTGCGCGGTCTCGCCCGCGGCGGCGGCCTCCTTGGTGTGCATGTCGAGGCAGAACCCGCAGCCGTTGATCTGGCTGGCGCGGATCTTCACCAACTCCTGGGTGGTCAGCGGCAGTCCCGAGTCCGTGACCACCTTGCCCGCGGAGGCGAAGTGCTTCAGCAGCTTGCCGGCCAGCGGGCTGGTGAAGACGTTGAGTCGGGCTTCCATGGTGTGCTCCTTCTGCCGTTGTCGATGGCTACACACCTATGACTGAAGAGCCCGACGGGTTGTGACATGGACAAATGTGACCTGCGTCTCCCGCCTAGTCGCCGTAGGCCTGCTTCCAGCGCTTGCGGTGGCGGGCGTCGCCCTGGCCGCGGCCGTTCACCTCGCTCAGGGACATCAGCGAGGCCCCGTTGTTCCACAGGCCGAGGTGGTCGCGGTGCACGGCGAGGATGTCGTGCTCCAGCGCGAACCGCTCGGAGGGGCCGGTGAAGCGTGAGGTCGTCACGAACACGGCCAGGTCGGCGCGGAAGTGCAGCCGGGCGCCCAGCAGTTCGCGCAGTTCGCGGTTGGGGATCGCCCGGTGCGGTGCGTAGCGCTTGCACTGGACGACGATCGTGCGGCCGTCCGGCAGCCGTCCGAGGACGTCGGCGCCGTTGTCGCCCGCACCGCCCACGCGCCGGACCTCCGTGCAGCCGTCCCGTCGGCACAGGTCCGCGACCAGTTCCTCGAACTCGGTGCCCGTCATGGCGTCCACCTCGGCGAGGGTGCGCCGCCCCGCCCGCACCGCCTCCTCCCGGCGCCATTCACGGTCCCGGCCGCGCAGGAGCCGGTCCGTGCGCCACAGTCTCAGGCCGACGGCCACGAGGATACGGAGCAGCAGGAAACCCAACACGTACGGCCACACATGGGACCAGAACGTCATCACGACGACCAGCGCCGCCGCGCCGCCCACGTCGCCCCACTTGATCCGCTCGCCCCGCTGCCTGAGAACGGCCGCACCCCGTCGACGCGTGGCCACGCCGGCCTCCCCTCCCCCGGTTCTCCTACCGAGAAGTCTGGGCAGGTCGGGGCGGCGCGGGTAGGGGGCGAGTCGGCCATGTCCGGATGTCGAGCAGGGCCGGGGCGGATGCGGGCAGGTGCCGGGGGGTGGGTCGGAGGCCAAGCCCCAACCCCGGACCCGGCCGCGATGCCCGAGACACCGCGGCCGGCCGACGGGCGGGTCAGCCCTGGACGGGCTTGCCGCGGCCCCAGCCCCAGGCGAGCCGGTCGGCGCCGGACCGGTTGGTGGTCTCCAGCCACGGACGGGCCGCCGGACCGACGAGCTTCTGGATCGAGTAGATGTCGTCGGTACGCAGGCCGGGCCAGTACACCGAGCCCATCTTCAGCTCGCGGAAGGTGTCGGTGGCGGCCTGGATGAAGTTGACGTAGTTGTCGTCCGGGGTCTTCACGTTGTAGTTCAGGCCGGTCGTCATCGGCGCGCCGAACTCGTCGGCCACCGTCCGGTTCGCGCAGTCGCCGATGCGGGTCTTCACGTCGGCCACCCACTCGTCGTAGGTGGCGTACGACTTCCAGAAGCCGTAGTCGTGCAGCGACAGGTAGGTGCCCTTCAGGCGCGGGTCGGCGCACACCGTGGTGACGTGGTCGTTGTAGCCGGCGCCGCTGACGAAGACGCGGTTGCGGGGCACGGACTTGTAGGTGTCCAGCCACTTGGCGGCGACGTCGGCCCACTGGGCGTCGGTGTAGCCGTGGGGCTCGTTCATCGGCTCGAAGTAGACCCGGGAGTTGTTCTTGTAGGCCTTGACGACGGTGTTCCACATGGGCCAGTAGGTGGCCTCATCGTCGATGAAGCCGTCCTTGCGGTCTCCCGTGCCCTCCCAGTAGGACACGATGACCTTGAAGCCCTGGGCGGTGGCCGCGTCGATGACGCCCCGGTACGACTTCCAGTACGAGCCGTTGACGGTGTACGGGTTGATCGGCAGTCGTACGGTGTTGGCGCCGAGGTTGGCACGGAACGCCGCGATGACGCGGCTCGCCTTGGTGTAGGTCTGGGCGTAGGTGTCCGTGGTCGACAGGCCCGACAGCTGGAGCTCGTCGTCGGCGAAGTTGTCGCGCGGGTCCGCCCAGTTGACGCCCTTGAACTGGGTCGTGTCGGTGGTCGGCGCGGCGGCGGAGGCGGGGCTGCCGGTGAGGGTGGCGCCGCTGATCGCGGCGATCGCGACGGCGACGAGGGAGGCACGCAGGTGGGGGGCGCGACGGGGACTGGTGGGGGTCTTGCGCATCGACCGAAACCCTTTCCGGATGACAGCATGTTTACGTAAACATGACGGCGCCGGAATCGTGGCATCCGCTCCGGCGGCCGTCAAGGTTTCCCCCACGTAACATCCGGTGCGATACACAACACGTCCGCGTGTGTGAAGGAGGCAGCAGTGGTCGAGCGGGGAGGTTCCGGTGTCCCCGGTGGGCGGCGCAAGCAGCGGGTGTCCATGGCCGACGTCGCGAAGCTGGCGGGCGTCTCCTCGCAGACGGTCTCACGGGTCTCCAACGGTCACCCGGGGGTGATCAGTTCGACGCGTGAGCAGGTCCTGGCGGCGATGCGCGAGTTGGGATACAGACCCAACAGTGCCGCGCGGGCGCTGCGGTACGGCCAGTTCAACACCATCGGCGTGATCCTGTTCAGCCTGTCCTCGACGGGCAACAGCCGCACCGTCGAGGCGATCGCCACGCACGCGGCGGCCGAGGGGTACGCGACCACCCTGATCCCCATCGACGTCCCGACCCAGGACAACGTGCTGGGCGCGTTCACCCGCATGGGCGAGCTGGCCGTGGACGCGGTCATCGTCATCATGGAGATCCATCTCCTCGACACCGGGACGGTCCAGCTGCCGCCCGGGGTGCATGTCGTCGTGGTGGACTCCGACGCCGGCGACCGGTACAGCGTGGTCGACACCGACCAGGCGGACGGGGCCAGGAAGGCCGTACGGCATCTGCTCGACCTGGGACACCGGACCGTGTGGCATGTGACGGGTCCGCAGGAGTCCTTCGCGGGGCAGCGGCGGGCACAGGCGTGGCGGGCGGTGCTCGGGGAGGCGGGGCGGCCGGTGCCGCCCGCGTTGTACGGGGACTGGTCGGCGGAGTCCGGTTACGAGGCGGGGCTCGTGCTGCCCGAACCGCCGGACTGCACGGCCGTGTTCGCCGCCAACGACCAGATGGCGCTGGGGCTGCTGCGGGCGTTCCACGAGCGGGGGCTGTCCGTGCCGTACGACGTCAGCGTGGTGGGTTTCGACGACATCCCCGACGCGGGGTTCTTCGTGCCACCGCTGACCACCGTCCACCAGGACTTCGCCGAGGTGGGCCACCGTTGTGTCCAGAAGGCCCTGGAGCAGATCCGAGCCCAGACCGAGGCACACCCCGGCACGGACCTCGTACCGACCAGCCTGGTGGTGAGGGGCAGCACGGCACCGCCGTCGGTCTGAACCGGTCCATGAGCGTGCTCTTGCCGCTGCACGCCGTTGATCAAGACGATCACAGCAATCTCCCTCACGTCGTACCCGGGAGTTGGCCGGGCAGGTGCTCGCTCGGCTCGGTTGACCTTGACCCTGTGGGAACCCGGAGCCTCGGTGCATGACGTGTGCGAAACGGGTGCTGGTCGACGTGCGGCCGCTGCGGGTGGGCGAGTTCCGGCGGCTGTGGGTGGCCGGGATCGTGACCGGTCTCGGGGCTCAACTCACCGCGGTGGTCGTGCCGTTGCAGATCTATGAGGTCTCCGGTTCGTCGGCCGACGTGGGGCTGGCCGGCCTCGTCGGACTCGTTCCGATGGCCGCGGCGGCGCTGTGGGGTGGGGCGCTCGCGGACCTGCGGGACAGACGGCGGGTGCTGCTGGTGACCACGATCGGCATCGGCGCCACGTCGTTGCTGCTGTGGGCGCAGGCGTGGGCGAACCTGCGGTCGGTGGGTGTGCTGTTCGCGCTGGTGGCTGTCCAACAGGCCCTGTTCGGCGCCAACTCCACAGTCGGCAGAGCCGTCACCCCCCGTCTGGTACCACCCGAACTGCTCCCCGCCGCCAACGCGCTCCAGTCGACCGTCCTCCTGGCCGCCGGGATCGCCGGACCGCTGCTCGCGGGCGGCCTGTTGCCGGTCGTCGGCAGCCGGACGCTGTACCTGGCGGACGCCCTCGCCGTCTGCGCGACGGTGTGGGCCGTGTGGCGGCTGCCGGATCTTCCTCCGTACGGCGGCGCAGAACTCCAGAAGGGAGGAGCGGTACTGCGGCAGATCGGCGACGGCGTACGGCTGGTGACGCGGCGTCAGGTGCTTCTCCTGGTCTACGTCGCCGACTTCGCCGCACTCTCCCTCGGTCTGCCGACCGCGCTCTTCCCCCAGCTCGCCGCGGAGACCTTCCGTCCGTCGGACATCGGAGTGCTGTACGCCGCCGTCTCGGCCGGTGGTGTGCTGGCGGGAGTGTTCTCCGGGCCCTTCACACGGGTCGGCCGGCACGGTGTCGCGGTGGCGGTCTCGGTCGGCGTGTGGGGAGCGGCCGTCGCCGGGTTCGGGCTGTCCGGCACCCTGGTCCCGGCGGTGGCGTGGCTGGTGCTCGCCGGGGGTGCGCTCCTCGCGCTGGGGGTCTTCCGCAAGACCGTGCTCCAGACGGCCGTTCCGGACGGGATGCGGGGCCGGCTCCAGGGCATCGACACGGTGGTCGCGGTGGGCGGGCCGCGCGTGGGCAACCTCCTGCACGGCACGGTCGGCGCCGGCCTCGGCGTCACGTGGACGGTCACGGGAGGCGGTGTCCTGACCGTCGCGGCGGCACTGCTGCTGCTCGTGCTCTTCCCTCGGTTCCGGCGTGCGGGCGGTCGAGGCGGAGCCCGTCGGGGTCCTCGCAGACCTCCCCGCCGAAGTCGCCGAAGTCGCCGAAGTCGGCGAAGTCGGCGAAGAGGTCCACACGGTCACGATGTCGCCCCCACGACGGCTGCGCCCCGTCATCCAGGTGGCGCCCGCCGCCTTCCGGTCCGTCGGACCGGCGCCCTCAGACGTTCCGCCGGTACTGCCCGCCCACCTCGAAGAACGCCTCGGTGATCTGCTGGAGGGAGCAGACGCGGGTGGCGTCCATGAGGACCGCGAACACGTTCTCGCCGCGCACTGCCGCGTCCTTGAGGGCGTCCAGGGCGGCCTGGGCCTCGTCGTGGTGGCGGCCGTGGAAGTCCCGTACGCGCTCCAGCTGGGACTGCTTCTCCTCCTCGGTGGCGCGGGCCAGTTCGACCACGGCCGGCTCGGCGGTGTCGGCGTGCGGGTTGCGGAAGGTGTTGACGCCGATCAGGGGCAGCGTGCCGTCGTGCTTGCGCTGCTCGTAGAGCATCGACTCGTCCTGGATACGGCCGCGTTGGTAGCCGGTCTCCATCGCGCCGAGCACTCCGCCGCGCTCGTTGATCCGCTCGAACTCCTGGAGGACGGCCTCCTCGACCAGGTCGGTCAGCTCGTCGATGATGAACGATCCCTGGAGGGGGTTCTCGTTCATCGCGAGGCCCCACTCCCGGTTGATGATCAGCTGGATGGCGAGGGCCCGGCGCACCGACTCCTCGGTGGGTGTGGTCACCGCCTCGTCGTAGGCGTTGGTGTGCAGGCTGTTGCAGTTGTCGTAGATGGCGATGAGCGCCTGGAGCGTGGTGCGGATGTCGTTGAAGTCCATCTCCTGGGCGTGCAGGGAGCGTCCGGAGGTCTGGACGTGGTACTTCAGCTTCTGGCTGCGCTCGCCGGCGCCGTACTTCTCCTTCATCGCCACCGCCCAGATGCGGCGGGCGACCCGGCCGAGGACCGAGTACTCGGGGTCCATGCCGTTGGAGAAGAAGAACGACAGGTTGGGGGCGAAGTCGTCGATCTTCATGCCGCGGGCGAGGTAGGCCTCGACGTAGGTGAAGCCGTTGGCGAGGGTGAAGGCGAGCTGGCTGATGGGGTTCGCGCCCGCTTCGGCGATGTGGTAGCCGGAGATGGACACCGAGTAGAAGTTGCGGACCTGCTGCTGGATGAACCACTCCTGGATGTCGGCCATCATCCGCAGGCTGAACTCGGTGGAGAACAGGCAGGTGTTCTGGCCCTGGTCCTCCTTGAGGATGTCGGCCTGCACGGTGCCGCGCACGTTCGCGAGCGCGTGCGCGCGCAGCCGGGCCGCCTCCTCCGGCGCGGGGTCGCGGCCCTCCTCGGCCCGGAAGCGCTCGATCTGCTGGTCGATCGCGGTGTTGAGGAAGAACGCGAGGACGGCCGGGGCCGGGCCGTTGATCGTCATGGAGACGGAGGTCGTGGGCGCCACGAGGTCGAAGCCGTCGTAGAGCGCCTTCATGTCCTCCAGGGTGGCCACGGAGACCCCGGAGGTGCCGACCTTGCCGTAGATGTCGGGGCGTTCGTCGGGGTCGCGGCCGTAGAGGGTCACCGAGTCGAACGCGGTGGACAGGCGGGTCGCCGGCTGGCCCTCCGACAGGAGCTTGAAGCGGCGGTTGGTGCGGAACGGGTCGCCCTCGCCTGCGAACATGCGGGCCGGGTCCTCACCGTCGCGCTTGAAGGGGAACACCCCGGCCGTGAAGGGGAATCGGCCGGGGAGGTTCTCGTTGCGCCAGAACCGAACGAGCTCGCCGTGGTCGGTGAAGCGGGGCAGGGCGACCCGGGGGATCTTGTTGCCTGACAGGGACTCACGGGTCAGCTTGGTGCGGATCTCCTTGTCACGGACCTTCACCACCTGCTCGTCACCGGAGTAGGAGGCGATCACGGCGGGCCAGTGGGTGATCTGTTCCGTGATCTCGTACGGCAGCTGCCTGCGCGCCTCGGTCAGCAGGGACCGTACGTCCTCGGCGTCCAGGCCGGCGTCGGCGAGCTCACCCTCGACGATCTCCAGCCGCTGCACCCGCCGTGCCCGCTCGGCCAGTTGGAGGGTCTCGGCGTGGTAGCCCCGGACGGCGTCGGTGATCTCGGCGAGGTAGCGCACCCGGTCCGTGGGGACCACCTGGCGGATGCCGGAGGAGTGGCGTACGTCCACCGGGTCCAGTGCCCCCTCGGACAGCGGCAGGCCCTTGTCCGCCAGCGTACCCCTGAGGTGCTGGTAGAGCGCGGTGACGCCGTCGTCGTTGAAGGTGGCCGCGGAGGTGCCGTAGACCGGCATGTCCTCGGGCCGCTGTCCGAACGCCTCGCGGTTGCGGACGAGTTGGCGTCCCACGTCCCGCAGGGCGTCCTTGGCGCCGCGCCGCTCGAACTTGTTGATGGCCACCACGTCGGCGAAGTCGAGCATGTCGATCTTCTCCAGCTGCGAGGCGGCCCCGAACTCCGGGGTCATCACATACAGCGAGGCGTCCACGAACGGCACGATCGCGGCGTCGCCCTGGCCGATGCCCGGCGTCTCCACGACCACCAGGTCGAACCCGGCGGCCTTCACCACGTCGATCACGTCGGAGAGGTGCTCGGGCAGCTCACGGCTGCCGCGGGTGGCCAGGCTGCGGAAGAACACCCGCTCGCCGTCGAGGGAGTTCATCCGGATCCGGTCGCCGAGCAGCGCGCCGCCGCCCCGGCGCCGGGTGGGGTCCACGGCGATCACGGCGATGCGCAGGGCGTCCCGCTGGTCGACCCGGAACCGGCGCACCAGCTCGTCGGTCAGCGACGACTTGCCCGAGCCGCCGGTGCCGGTGATGCCGAGCACCGGTACGCGCCGCGCGGCCGCGGCGGTCCGCAGTTCCGCACGGAACTCCGCGGGCAGCTTGCCGAGTTCGGCGCCGGTGACGGCCCGGGCGATAGCGAACCGGTCGCCTGCCAGGACCGCGGAGAGGTCGGCCGGCTTGCCGTCCCAGAGGTCGAAGTCGCAGTCCCGCACGACGGTGTTGACCATCCCGGCCAGGCCCATCCGCTGGCCGTCCTCGGGCGAGAAGATCGTCACGCCGGCCTCCCGGAGCCGGGCGATCTCGTCGGGGACGATGACACCTCCCCCGCCGCCCACCACCCGGATGTGCTCCGCGCCCTGCTTGCGCAGCGAGGCGACGAGGTACTCGAAATACTCGACGTGTCCGCCCTGGTAGGACGAGACCGCCACGCCGTGCGCGTCCTCCTCCAGTGCCGCGTCCACGACCTCCCGCACGGACCGGTTGTGGCCGAGGTGGATGACCTCGGCACCCTGCGACTGGAAGATCCGCCGCATGATGTTGATCGAAGCGTCGTGCCCGTCGAACAGCGCCGAGGCGGTGACCAGGCGGACGGGGTGGACGGGGCGGTGCAGATCGCTCATGGCGAGGCCTTCCGAAGACACGACGAAGAGCGGGGCTGAGAAAATAGTAGGACGTCCTAGTAAATTATCAGGGGTCGGCGTGCGGAAGAACACACGCCTCGCCGTGAGAGCGGGATCAGTCCCCGAACCCGGCACCCTCGGACCGCGGGACCGCGGGGCCCGGAGCCGCCACCGGCGAACACCGGGCAGCCGCAGCCGGTGCCGGTGCGCCTCCAAGTCAGGGCTTCGCGCCCGTCGCGTCGCGCAGCAGCGGCACTTCGCCGGCCTCGGACAGCCTGGTGCGGAGCCGCGCCGCGTCCTGGCCGGGCGGCAGCCCGTACGCGCGCCGGTACTCGCGGTTGAACTGGGTGGCACTGACGTACCCGACATCCTGGGCGACCTGAGCCGCCGTGCCCTCCCCGGTGAGCAGCCGCCGCCGCGCTTCCTGGAGCCGCAGGTGCTTCTGGAACCGCAGGGGGCTCATGCCGGTGGCCGCCTTGAAGTGCCGGTGCAGGGTGGCCGGGCTCATCCGGGCCACCTCGGCGATCTCGTCGATGCCGAGCCGCTCGGTGCAGTGGTCGCGGATCCAGCGGGCCGTCGTACGGATCCGGGCGGCGGCGGAGTCGGCGAGCGACCAGTGGCGCAGTACGGGCCCGAGCGGGCTGCGCAGCAGGCGGTACAGGATCTCGGTCTCGATGGGGGGCGCCAGGGGACCGATGTCCTCCGGGGCGTCGAGGAGGCGGACCCAGCGGGCGACCGCGTCGACGAGCTCCGGCGCCATCGGCGCGGTGACCGCCGCGGCGGCGGGCTGCGGCGAAGGCGGTCCGGCCGTCGCCAGCTCCAGCTGGAGGGCGGAGAGCGCCTGGTTGTCGAGCCGCATGACGGCGGCCCGGTAGGGCACCTCCTCGAAGGCGGCGGTGACCGGCAGATCGAGGGTGAACAGCGCCATCGAGCCGGGCGGAGTGATCCAGCTGCGCTCACCCGCCACGGTGCGCTTGGCGCCATCGGCGATGAAGCAGACCATGGGCTCGTACGTCACCTCGATCGGCTCCATGATCTTGTCGACCGCGACCAGCGACAGTCGGGGCACGGCGGTCTGCGACCACGGCCCCACGCAGTGCCGTTCGACGGCCCGTGCCAGTCCGTCCAGCATGAGAGGACCCTTCGCCTGAGAGGATCAGGCAATCCTATGCGATCAGTGTCCCATGACGTCCGGGCAGCGCGCTCCTAGCGTGGAGGCATGACTCAGCAGCACAGGAACCTCCCGCTCCGCAGCCTCGGCACCCAGGGTCTGGAGGTCGGCGCCGTCGGCCTCGGCACCATGGGCATGACCATGGCCTACGGCACCTCGGACGAGCAGGGCAGCATCGCTACCCTCCGCCGCGCCCACGAACTCGGCGTCACCCTCTTCGACACCGCCGAGCTGTACGGCATGGGCACCGGAAGCAACGAGCAACTCCTCGGGCGGGCCCTCAAGGACGTCCGCGACGACGTCGTCCTCGCCACCAAGTTCGGCTTCGATCTGAGCGACCCGACGAAGCTCGGTGCTCTCGACAGCCGCCCCGAGCACATCCGCGAGGTCACCGAGAACAGCCTGCGCCACCTCGCCACCGACCACATCGACGTGCTCTACCAGCACCGGGTCGATCCGGCCGTGCCCATCGAGGAGGTGGCCGGCACCGTCGGTGAGCTGATCGCGGAAGGCAAGGTCCGCTATTTCGGTCTGAGCGAGGCGGGCCCCGACATCCTCCGGCGCGCCCACGCCGTGCACCCGGTGTCGGTGCTCCAGACCGAGTACTCGGTGTTCGAGCGGGCCGTGGAGGCGGAGGTGCTGCCCGTCGTGCGCGAGCTGGGCATCGGCTTCGTGCCGTACTCGCCGCTGGGCCGCGGCTTCCTCACGGGGGCGGTGCGGCCGGCCGCCGAGTACCCGTCGGACGACATGCGCAGCTGGGACGAGCGGTGGCAGCCCGGCAACTACGAGAAGAACCTCGCCGCCGTGCGTGAGCTGACCGCCCTGGCGGAGTCCAAGGGCATCGCGGTCACCCAGCCGGCCCTCGCCTGGCTGCTGGCCCAGGGTGACGACATCGTGCCGATCCCGGGCACCCGCAGCGTCCGGCGCCTGGAGGAGAACGTCGCCTCCGCGTCCGTCGAGCTCACGCCCGAGGACCTCGCCCGGGTCCAGGAGATCCTCCCGCACGGCTCGGCCGGCTCCCGCTACCCGCAGAGCATGATGCCGATCTGGTAACGACAGGCCTGTGCCGAGTGCAGAAGGAGGGCGGGCAACCTGCTCTCCTGCTCGGCGAGTTGCCCCGCCATCCCCTGAAGGCACGGCCTCGGCGACCACGACGACGACCCCGGCGGCCATAACTCGCGAGCGATCTTCGTTCGTGATCCCTACGATGAGGGCCCAGAAAAGAGCCCAAGACAACCATCCGGTCGCCCGACAGGGGAACCCCCTGAGGGGCGGCCGGGGTCGCCGATGCC
The DNA here is from genome assembly GCF_000719505.1 of Streptomyces sp. NRRL B-3229. NCBI lineage: Bacteria > Bacillati > Actinomycetota > Actinomycetes > Kitasatosporales > Streptomycetaceae > Streptomyces > Streptomyces sp. NRRL B-3229. Next base: position 33,375 of record NZ_JOGP01000014.1, read on the forward strand.
AGGGACCGCTCCCCGGGCTGCGGTGATCTTCCTGTCCAGGAGGACGCCCCCGCATGTTCCGACGTATTGGCAACGTAGTCGTCCGACATCCCGTGTGGACGATCGTGGCCTGGCTCATCGCCGCCGTGGCGATCGTGGCCACCGCCCCCGGCCTGCCCTCGAACAGTGACGAGAGCAGCTTTCTCCCCAAGAGCTATGAATCCATCAAGGCCGCGGACATCCAGGCGAAGGCGTTCCCCGCCGCCTTCACCCCGTCCGCGATCGCGCTCTACCAGCGCACTGACGGCGGCAAACTGACCGCCGCCGACAAGAAGGACGTCGAGCGGATCACCTCCGAGCTCGGCGAGAAGAAGATCGACCAGGTGCAGAAGGTCGTCCCCGGCCAGCCGTCCTCCGACGGCAGGTACACCATGACCCTGGTCCAGATGGACAGCAAGAACGCCGGCCAGCCCGTGCAGGCCGACGCGGCAAAGGTGTTGCGCGACGACGTCAAACAACTCGTCAAGGGCACGAACCTCGAGGTCAAGCTCGGCGGCTCAGCCGCGCAGGCGCTCGACCAGCAGGACTCGTCCAAGCGCGGCGAGGCGCTGATCGGCATCGGCACCTTCGTCATCATCCTGGTGACCCTGCTGATCATCTTCCGGGCCCCGATCCTGGCCTTCCTGCCCCTGATCACCATCGGGTTGGTGTCCGCCATCGCCAACGGGCTGATCGCGTACGCCACCAAGCTGTTCGGCCTCCAGGCCAACAGCTCGATCTCCTCGATCCTGATCGTGGTGCTGTTCGGAGTGGGCACCGACTACTTCCTGTTCCTGATGTTCCGGTACCGCGAACGGCTGCGCCTGGGCGACGAACCGAAGCAGGCCATGGTCAACGCCGTCGACCGGGTCGGTGAGGCCATCGCCTCCGCCGCCGGCGCGGTCATCATCGCCTTCCTCGCGCTGGTCCTGTCCACGCTGGGCTTCCTCAAGCAGATGGGCCCTGCTCTCGCCATCGCGGTCACCGTCACCCTGATCGCGGGCCTGACGCTGATCCCGGCCGTCGTCTCGCTGATCGGCCCGAAGGTCTTCTGGCCGTCCAAGTCCTGGCAGCGGGAGCCGGAGAACGCCCGGTTCGCCGCCCTCGGCCGGGGCGTGCAGAAGCGTCCGGCGCTCACCACCGCGCTCTCCGGGCTGGTCCTGGTCGTGCTGTCGCTCGGGACCCTCGGCTTCAACGCCACCTTCGACCTGGCGTCGGGCTCCATGCCCAAGACCAAGGAGTCGATGGTCGTCCAGGACGAGATGCAGAAGGCCTACTCGGCCGGTGCCGCCGCACCCACCGACGTGTACCTCTCCAGCACCGACGGCAAGGCGATCGACACGACGGTCTTCGACGCGTACGTGAAGAAGCTCGCGGCCGTGGACGGGGTGGCGAACGCCCGCCTGGCCCAGCTGAACAAGGACGGCAGCACGATCGACTTCAACGTGACGCTCAAGTACGAGGCGTCCACGGACAAGGCGATCGAGACGGTGGGCCGGGTCCGTGAGGTCGCGCACGCCGACGCCCCGCCCGGGACCGAGGCCGTGGTGGGCGGCATGTCCTCGATCTACAAGGACATCGACACCGCCGTCACCCACGACTACAAGACGGTCTTCCCCGTCGCAGCCCTGCTGATCATGCTCATCCTCGGGCTGCTGCTGCGCAGCGTGGTCGCGCCCTGGTACCTGATCGCCTCGGTCGGCCTGGGCTTCGGTGCCACGCTCGGTGCGACGGTCTGGATCTTCCAGGGCGCGGTCGGTCATTCGGGCCTGATGTTCATGCTCCCGGTGATCATGTATCTCTTCGTGGTCGCCATCGGCACGGACTACAACATCCTGATGATCGCCCGGCTGCGGGAGGAGGCCCGCGAGGGCCGGGAGCCCCGCGAGGCGGCGGGCATGGCCCTGCGGCACGCCGGTCCCACGGTGGCCGCGGCCGGGTTCATCCTGGCGGCGACCTTCGCCACGATGATGCTGGCCGGGAACGCCCTGCTCACCGAGATGGGCTTCGCGGTGTCCTTCGGCATCGCGGTCGCCGCGTTCGTCATGGCGATGTTCTTCACCCCGAGCCTCACGGCCCTGATCGGCCACGCCGCCTGGTGGCCGGGCCACGCGGACCGGGCGAAGGAGTCGGCGACACCCCTGGCACCGGTCTCCGGCGGCGAGCGGGACACACTCGCGCCCGATCCGGCGGGACGCCGCAACTGACCCCACCCCGACGTACGGCGGCCACCGGCCCTACGGCCCGGTGGCCGCCGTTCGTCAGGACGGCCCCTCCTCACCGACCAGCGGTCGATCTCCTGGTCAAGGGCGGGCGGCGGATCGCTGATCATTTAAGATGCGCGCAGCGAACGCCAGGGGGACCAGTGAAAACTCGACGGCTGCACGGATGCCTCGGAACAGTCGTGGGACTGGCTCTCGCGGTGGCCACCGCCATGCTTCTGGGCCGGGCGTGGAACGCCTGTGACGTGGGAGTGAACGACTCGGCCAACAGCACGTTCCTGACGTGGCTCTTCATTCCGGGCCTCTGGGCGGTCCTGGTACTGGCGTGGGTCGCGGTGGGCGCTCTTCTCGGGAACCACCCCCTTCTGCACGCCCTCGCCCTCGCGGCGACGCTGCTCGGTGTGGTCTGGTGCACCCTCTCGCTCTGGCTGGGTGACGCCACCCCTGCGTGCCCGGACGGCGTGCCTGCGTGGTGGCCGCGCCTCGTCCCCGCACCGGGGTTCTGAGCAGACAGCCGAACCGGAGGTACCGAACGGAGCCGCGTTCCCCGGACATTCATCACGGCATCACCTCCCAGGGCTTGAACCGGCGCGTGTCCCCACTAGCGTCTGCGGGTGTCCCGCTCCCCCACGAGTGAGGTGTCGATGTCCGCAAGGCACGTCCTCGCCGGCCTGACCTCGGCGGCGTTGCTCACGGTCTCGGTCGCGGTGCCCGCCGCGGCGTACGAAGGCCGCCAACTGCCCGATCGGATGGCGCACTTCGACCTCCAGGCCCACCGCGGCGGCCTCGGCATGACGACCGAGGAGTCCCTGGAGGGGTTCGGCAAGGCGCTGCGGCTCGGGGTGTCCACACTGGAGCTGGACACCCATGTCACCAAGGACCGCAGGGTCGTCGTCAACCACGACCGGCAGATCAGCGCGGTCAAGTGCCGTGACACAGAGCCCGTGACGCCCGACGACCCGATGTACCCGTATGTCGGCAAGTACATCAAGGATCTGACGTTCGCTCAGATCAGGAAGTTGGACTGCGGTTATCAGCAACTGCCCGGATTTCCCGAGCAGGAGGTCGTCCAGGGATTCCGGATGGTCGAGCTGAAGGACGTCCTGAACCTGGTCAAGCGCTACCGCGCCAGGCAGGTCACGCTGAACATCGAGACGAAGGTCGAGGCGGGCGCTCCCGAACAGACCGCGCCGCGTGGGCTGTTCGTGCGACGCGTGTACGAGGAGATCCACCGCTCGGGCATCGAGAACCAGGTCACCGTCCAGTCCTTCGACTGGGGCGCGCTGAAGGCGATGCACGAGCTGGCGCCGACCTGGCCTCTCGTCGCGCTCACCAATTACGACTTCCTCCAGGTCGGCAAACCGGGGGCGTCCCCCTGGCTCGGCGGGATCGACGCCGACGACTACGGCGGCGACTTCGTCAGGGCCGCCGCCACCGTCCCCGGCGTCAAGGCCCTGTCCCCCAACTACGGCTTCCCGCAGACCGGCAAGGTCGGCGACCCCGGCTTCCGCTTCTACGCGGACCGCACGATGGTCCGCGCGGCCCATGCCCGGGGCCTCAAGGTCATCCCCTGGACCTGCGACGACCCGGCCACCGTGGAGGCGCTCATGGACATGGGCGTCGACGGCATCATCACGGACTACCCGAACCGGGTACGGCAGATCATGGCCGACCGCGGCATGCGCCTGCCCCGGCCGTACCGGTCCCGCTGACGGAGAGACCCGGCACCGTCTCGTCCTGCCGCGTGATCCGTCGTCATGTCCCCTTGACGTCCCCGGGTACGACCAGACACACTCCAGGGATGAATGTGACCGGTCACAACCGCAGTCCGGCGAGCATCCGTGATGTCGCCGCGGCCGCCGGGGTCTCCTACCAGACGGTCTCCCGGGTGATCAACGGCCACCCGAGCGTCAAGCAGTCCACGCGCGAACGCGTGCTCGCCGCCATCGACGAGCTGGGCTTCCGCCGCAACGCCACCGCGCTCGCCCTGGCCAGGGGCCGCAGCAGGGCCGTGACCGTGCTCACCGCCAACACCACCCACTACGGCTACGCCTCGATCCTCCAGGGCGTCGAGGAGTCGGCCCGGTCGGCAGCCTACTCGGTGGGCGTGGCGGTCCTCGAGTCGGCCGACCCGGCCGCCGTCACCGCCGAGGTGCAGCGCGCCGCCGACGCGGGCGGCGGACTCGTGGTGATCGCCTACGACCCGGAGGGCGTCCAGGCCCTGGCGGCGGTCCCGGCCGGCGTCCCAGTCGTCGGCATCGTCGAGACCCCGGCGCGCCCGCCCACGGACAACCGACCGTGGGTGTGGACCGACGACCGCGAGGCCGCCTACGAGGCGACCCGGCATCTGCTGTCCCTCGGGCACGAGACCGTGCACTACGTCGCCATCCCCTCCAGCACTCGCCGCACCGGAGCCCGCACCAGCGGCTGGCGACAGGCCCTCAAGGAGGCCGGCGCCGCACAACCCCGCCCCGTGCAGGGCAGTTGGGGACCGGCAGGCGGCCACGCGGCGGGGCGGAAACTCGCCCAGGACCCCTCGGTCACGGCGATCCTGTGCGGCAACGACGACCTGGCCCTCGGGGTGCTGCGCGCCCTGCACGAGGCCGGCCGCTCAGTGCCGGGCGAGGTCAGCGTGGCCGGGTTCGACGACGCCCCGCACTCCGCCTATCTGACGCCGTCCCTGACGACCGTACGCCTGGACTTCACCGGTCTGGGCCGAGCCGCGTTCGCCCTGCTGCACGGCGTCCTGGAGGAGTCCGCGCCGATCGCTCCGCACCCCGTGTCCGTACCGGAGCTGGTCATTCGGGAGAGCACGGGGCGACCGTCGGCCTGAACCCCTCGTCGTGCGCCGATCAGTACCGGGTGTCCCACGCCGGCAGGGACCTCGGGGCGGGACCTCGGCACACCCAGCCGTACAGCACCACCGAGCAGAGAGCCGCGAGCGCGCACCAGGTCGACACGAACTCCAGCCGCCACAGCAGCCAGCACACCACGGCACCCGCGCCGACGAGGATCCCGAGCACGGTGAGCCGACGCTCGCCGGAGAGCAGCAGGGCGCCGACCGTGGCGACCAGGTAGCCCGCGACGAGGAGTTGGGCGTGGGGCAGTCCGATGACGTGGGCCATGGTGTGGCCGCGGATCTCGGCCCGGACCGGGCGGGTGGCGAGCCCGTACGCGAGGAACGCCGCCGTCACCGTCCCCAGCAGGACGAAGGGTGTCACGCGGCGCCTCCCCCGGCGTGCCGAGGCGCACCACAGACCAGCCGGCACCCACAGCGCGAGGAGCGGCAGGGCGATGACGGCCCACGCCATGGTGGCCGCGCCGGTTCCGCCGCCCATGTGCCAGACCCGGGCCTCGACCAGTTGGTGAGCGCCGAGCAGCAGGGGCAGCGCGGCCAGCGGGAGGTCCCCGGCCCGCCGGGTCCTGGCCACACACGCCACCCCGACGCAGGTGATGGCGGTACCCGCCACGAGATCAGCTGTCGCACTCCAGCACATGACCACCATGTCAGCCGCGGGCGCCGCACGTACGCGGGAATTCCGGCGACATCGGTGCACGTCGCCGGGATACTGGGCGTCCATGGATGAGGTCGAGGTCGTCGTCGCCCATGCCGAGCGGGCGACTCTGCGCGTCGGGGACGTGTTCCTGAAGGTGGACGCCGATCGGGCGCGCCTCGAAGCCGAGGTCGAGGCGATGTCCCTCGCGCCGGTCCCGACCCCCGAAGTCCTGTGGTGCAAGCCGCCCGTGCTCGCGCTCGCCGCACTCCCGGGGGCGACGCTCGGTCGCCTGGGCGGGCCGTCGACCGGGTCACCGGCGGCCTGGGCCGCGGCGGGCGCCGCCATCCGCCGACTGCACGACGCGCCGCTGCCGCCACGGCCGGGACAGGCCGGCCGGGACGTCGGGGCACTGGCGGCGGAACTCGACGAGGAGTGCGAGGTGCTCGTGGCCGACGGTGTCCTGCCCGCCGACCTGGTCGCCCGCAACCGCCGGGTCGCCGAGGCCGCGCTCCGGACGTGGACTCCGGCGTTCACCCACGGCGACCTTCAGATCGCGCACGTCTTCGTCGCGGACGACGAGGTCACGGGCATCATCGACTGGTCCGAGGCGGGCCGTGGCGACGCCCTCCACGACCTCGCCACCTTCACGCTCGGCCACGAGGAGCACCTGGACGACGTCCTCGCCGGCTACGGCAGGGACGTCGACCTCGACGTGATCCACGCGTGGTGGTCGTTGCGCAGTCTGCTGATCGTCCGCTGGCTCGGCGAACACGGCTTCGACCCGTTCGCGCCGGGGTGTGAGGTCGATGTGCTGAGATCCCGGATGTGAGACCGAGTTCTCATGGCCGCCGGACCGCTCACCCCTGCGGCTCGCAGATCGCCTGGGGTGGGCGGAAGCTGCTGTCCGTGCCCGAGTCGGTGTTCGTCTGGATGCGGATCGTCTCCAACTGGTCGAGAAGCGAGTCGAGCTGACGCTCCGTCGGGTCGCGGAAGAACTCCAGGACGGCCCGGTGGAAGGCGTCGCGGAGTTCGGGTGCCATCACATCGGAGGCGTCGAAGCACAGGGTGTGAGCGCGGGAGGTGAGCAGGGAGTGGATCTCGCGCTCGACCGGGGTCGCGGACTTCGGCAGCGCCAGCCCGGCGGTGTCCGGGAAGAGCGGCCGCACCTCGGGTTCCGCCTCGGCGCGCCAGAGTTCGCGCCCGGCCCGGCTCGACAGCCGCGCCACGAGTTCCTGGGCGTCCGGGTCGTCGCTGAAGACGGCCGCCATGTCACCGGCGACCTCGAAGGTGTCCCGGTAGGCGGACGGACCGCCCAGATAGCGGGCCGACGGCTCCACCTCGACGTCGTCGCCGGCGTAGACGTACCGGATGAAGGCGCTCTGGTGCTCGTGCGTGCAGCCGAAGCCGGGCGAGTCGAGCAGTCCGCGCGGCTGCCCGTCAGCCGTGGACGTGCCCTCGAACGACGTGGTCAGGGACTGTTCGACCGCCCCCGGGGTGCGCTTGCCGAGCAGCCGTGCCCAGCTGGTCCAGGCCCCCTTGACGGCCGGGTCGCGCCAGTCGAGGCGGCCCGTGGCCCACTGGGTGTAGAGCGCGGGTCCGGCCCGGTGGAGCACGAGGTCCTCGATCCAGTCGGTGCCCGGCCAGCCGGAGGTGGCCTGCGAGGCGAGGCCGACACACCACCTGGGCCGGTCGCCCGGCGCGCCCCGCTTGCTCCACACCAGGCTCTTGAGGTCGACCTTCAGCGGCACCCAGAAGGTGCGCTGTCTGTTGTCCACGATCAGGGTCGGCGACCAGGGTGCGAAGGCCCGCTCGGCGCTCTCGTCGACGAGCGGCCTCAGTTTGTCGCGGCGGGCGTACTCGGTGAGTTCGCCGATGCTGTTGAGGACCGCCACGTCCGGCGGATCGTCGGCCTCCAGCTGTGAGACGAGCGTCTCGCGGAGCGAGCGGGTGCCTTCGTAGGTGTACGTCCGTCCCGTCCCGTCGTCCAGTTCGTCCAGGGCGGCTTCGAAGGCCTTGCCCTCCTCGCCGGTCCAGGGGCCGAGGACGACGAGCGGGTCGCGGGTGTCCGAGCCACAGCCGGGGACCAGGGCGAGCAGGCAGACCGTGAGAAGGGCGCGCAGCAGGCGGCTCATGCGAGGGCTCCCGGTCGGGTGACGACGAGGTACTCACGGCGGTAGGTGTGCAGGGCGCCGGCGATGACGGCCGCGGCGACCAGGCCCGTGGGGAACACGAACGGGGCGGTTCCGTCGAGGGCGGCCAGTCGTCCGTCCGCGAGGTTCTCGTCGATCCGGCCCCGGAGCGTCTCGACGGCCCGTGGGTCCGGTCCGGCGAAGGGGCGTTCCTCGGCGATCATCTCGACCGTCGGCGAGGTCCGTTCGGCCAGGGCGTCCGCGAGGGCGACGGTCTCGTGCTGGGCGTGCAGGGCGAGCAGGGCGTCGACGGTCAGGAAGGGCACGGCGAGCAGGGGCAGGGCGGCGGCCGCGAGGGGGATGCTCAGCCGGATCCGGAAGCGGCGGCGCAGGAAGGACACCGTGCGCCACAGCCCTGCGGCCAGGAGGACGAGGGCGAGCGCGGCGACGACCACCGCGGCGACGCCGCCCGCCCCCCAGGCGGCCCGGTCGGCGAGGCGTGCGCGCAGTCGCCCCTCCAGGCCGGTCACCCGGTCCACGATCGAGGTCGCGGCGGAGCCGGTCGCGGCCGGGCATGCGGGGTAGGGGTTCGTGCGGGTGGCGTCGGTGGCCCGGGAGCAGAGCATGCTGCGCGCGTAGGAGAGTTCGGCTTCGCGCAGGACCGGATCGCCGGCATGCCCCTGGGCCCGGCCGATCCGGCTGGTGTAGTCGACCACCAGCGCGGACACGACCCGCAGTTCCTGCTCTTCGGCAACAGTGAGGGCCCCGCTGCGGGTGACCTGGTTCAGGCTCTGCGTGGCACGCGCGATCCGGGTCCGGTAGCGGTCGCTGAGCCCGCTGAGCTCGGCCGCCCGTCCCTCGTCGAGGTTGCGCTCGGCCTCGCCCTGCGCGATGAGCAGCGAGGCCCGGGCGTCGGCGAGGTCGACCAGGGCGGGCGCGGCGCGATCGCGCAGGTAGGCGGAGTCGTCGCGGGCGCCCGCGTAGGCCCAGCCGAGCGCCCCGAAGGCCACCACGGCGAGCAACGGCAGCGCGACGAGCCGGTCCCGCAGATAACCGCGGTTGCGACGGTCGGCGCTAGACGGCCAGGCGTAGCGGCGAACCCGACGGCCGAGTTCGGCGGTCACGGCGGCTACGGCCCGCGGGAGGCGAAGTGCGGTGTGCGCGAGGCCACGTGGGCGGCCGCCGGGAGCCGGCGGGCGCATCTCCTGCCGAGCCATGGGGTGTCCCTGCGAAGTCGGAAGGCGAACGGACGAATCTCGTGTGCACGGTCCAGAAGGACTCGGCCACGGCGGCGTTTTCGGCGACGGTGGAACGGGCCGTCCGGCGAGCGAGTTCGCCCGTCACGGCGGTTCCGGCGGTTCCGGTCCGCGGGAGGGGGCGGGCGTTCCCCGCGAGGACGCGTGGGCGGCCGTCCGGAGCCAGTCGGCGACTCTCCTGCCGAGCCACGGGCTGTCCCGGCGATGCCGGAAAGCGAGCGGACGTATCTCGTAGGCACGGTCCAGGAGGATCTCGGCCACGGCGGCGTCCTCGGCGGCGGTGGAGCGGGCGGCCTGGTGGGCGAGGGTGACGTAACGGCGGGAGAGGTCCTCGCGCAGGGCGTGCTCGTCGGGCGGGAGTCCGAGCCGGGGGTCGGCACCGGCGGACAGGGCCGCGAGCCCCGCCGCGTCGAGGGCACCGCGGGCGAGGGCTCCCTGTACGGCCTCCCAGACCTCGACGGTCATCCGGACCCTGGCCTCCTCGTCGGTGAGACCGTGCGCGTGGAAGAGCAGGGCGAGACGGTCCAGCACCTCACGCAGCCGCCTCGGCACGTCGTCGTCGCGCTCGGCCCGGCGCACGTACTCGATGCCGATCCGCACGGCCGCGGTCCGCGCGGCGGTCCGGTGCCGCGAGTGCTGCGGTACGGCGTCCAGTTCGCGTACGGCCTCCTCGCGCGCCCTTTCGCCGTCCCGGGCGAGGCGGGCACGCGCGGCGCCGAAGGCTGCGCTGCCGAGGGACGGGTTGCGCAGCCGTACGGCCTCGTAGAAGGTCAGGGCCGCGTGCCCGTGGCCGAGGCGTTCCGCGCAGTGGCCGAGGGCGAGCTTGGGCGCGTACTCACCAGGGATCGCCGCGTACACCCGGTCGAAGTGGCCCCAAGCCGCGGTGACTTGGCCCCGGGCCAGAGCGAGGAGACCCCGGTGCCAGCCCAGTCGCCAGTCGTAGGGGGCACGCCTGGGACCGATCCGGGTCTCGGCCGCGCGCAACTCCCGTTCCGCGGCGTCCGGTCCGTCCGCCGGGTTGCGCAACCGCAGTCGGCAGCGCAGGAGATGCACCTCGGTGGAGTCCGGCCAGTCGCCGATGTGCTGGAGCAGGGCCTCCGGAGCGGCGTCGGCCAGCCGGCTCAGCTCGGCGTGGTGCTCGTCGTGCGGGTCGGGGCGCGGGACGGGCAGGCGCTGGGCGACCTCGGCGGGCGGCGGCGGGGCGAACGGGGTCGGGGCATCGGGTGCGGCCCAGTGGGCGAGCGGCGGGGCGGAGCCGAGGGCGCCGTCGAGGGCGTAGGGCGACTGGAGGAAGAGCGGGGAGGGCTCGAAGGTCTCGGTACCGGTCCGCAGGGATCTCAACTCGCGGAAGACTCCGCGTAATTGCTCGTCCATCTCCCGCGCGTCGGCGAACCGCCCGGCCGGAACACGCAGGGTCGCGCGACGCAGCACCCGCGCGAGGGAGACCAGACCGAGCCCATGGGGGACGGGGGCGGTGGAGTCGGCTACGGACCAGGCGCCCTCGGCGACTGGCGCGGGCGTGCGGGGAGCGGGTGCGCCTCCTGTGCAGGGTGCACCTTCCCTGCCGGGTGCGCCTCCTGTGCCGGGTGCACCTTCCCTGCCGGGTGCCCCCACCTCCCCGACACCCAGCCCCTCCCCCAACTCGCCACCCCGCTCCCCCACCCCCCGGAACTCCCCCAGCGTCCGGAGGTCGCCCAACCGCGCCAGATCCTCCGGCGATCGGCCCAGCCCGCACAGTCGCCGCAGTGTCTCCCCCAGGCTGAACAGGTCGTCCTGTCCCCTGGATTCGCCGTTCGGCCCGACCGTAGGTGCTCTGAAGCCGTCCGTCGTCATCCCCGGCGTCCCGACCGGACGTACGCTCCCCACGTCGATGATCTTCGTGGTGGTGCCGTCGTGCATGACGTTGTCGGGCTTGAGGTCGCCGTAGACCTTGCCGGGCCGGTCGGCGTGCAGATACGCGAGGGCGGACAGGATCCGCACCCCGTACGCGAGCACGAACTCGTGGAAGCGGCGGTCGCCGAACTCCCCCGGGTTGAGCCTGGCCCGCGCCCGCACCTCCTCCAGCGTGAGCCCGTCCACGTACTGGAGGACCAGGAAGTCGCCGAGTTCGGGATGGTGGCCGTAGTTGAAGACGCGGATGATGTCGTCGTGGCCGAGGTCGACCAGGGCGCGCCGCTCCCGGGCCAGCGCGCCGGCCGCGGCGCCCGCCCGCTCGGGGCGCAGCATCTTGATGGCGACCTCGCGGTCGTCGACCTTGGTGTCGAGTGCGAGGTACACCTCGCCCATGCCGCCGTAGCCGAGGGGCCGGATGAGGCGGTACTGACCGGCGAGCAACCGTCCCGGCGGCAGGGGCAGTTCCTGGGCCTCGGCGGACGGGGCCCAGCCGCGGCCCAGCAGGGTGATCGAGGGCAGCACGGTCGGATCGGGGTTCTCCGCGGGCAGTTCGACCTGGGCGGTCCTCAGGTACATCGGCTGCCCGGTGACGACGAGCGGACCGAACGACCCCCCGGATTCCGGAACCTCACCGAATGCACTCCCGCCCCGAGCCCCCTTCATGCCTCCTCAGAATAGGGCCACGTGCCGGGATTGACCCCTTGCGTTCCTCCCGCGAACCGTGGGGCTGCCGGTTCGGGACACGGCAAGGCCGAGAGGGGCGTCCCGCGCGGATCGGTGTCCCTCTAGAGTGAGGAGTTCCTGTCAGAAGGGGTCCGGACCGCAGCCGTCCAGGCCGGCAGCGGTGAAGGAGACATGGTGACCCTGCGCGAGCACGATCCGGAGTCCGTCGGCGGCTACCGGATCGAATCGCGGATCGGGACCGGCGGCATGGGTGTCGTCTACCTCGGCAGATCGGCATCGGGACGGGCCGTCGCCGTCAAGGTGGTGCACACCCGCTACGCCGACAACCCCGAGTTCCGGGCCAGGTTCCGGCAGGAGATCGCCGCCGCCCGGCGGGTCAGCGGCGCGTTCACGGCGCCCGTCGTGGACGCCGACCCGGAGGCGGCACGGCCGTGGATGGCCACCGCGTTCGTCCCGGGCCGTACCCTCGCCGAACGCGTCGGCGAGACGGGGCCGCTGGACCGGCCCGCGCTGCGCCGTCTGGGCACCGAACTCGCCGAGGCCCTGCGGGAGATCCACCGCGCGGAGGTCGTGCACCGGGACCTCAAGCCGAGCAACGTGCTGCTGCTGGAGAGCGAGGGCGACGACGGGGCGGTGCGGGTCATCGACTTCGGCATCTCCCGCGCGGCCGACAGCGATGTGCGCACGCAGACCGGCATGGTGATGGGGTCACCGCCCTTCATGGCTCCGGAGCAGTTCAGCAGACCGCACGAGGTCGGCCCCGCCGTGGACGTGTTCTCGCTGGGCGCGGTCCTCGTGTACGCGGCCACCGGGCACAGCCCCTTCGAGGCGGAGAACGCCTACCTGGCCGCGTACAACACCGTGCACGGCGAGCCCAGGCTGGGTGAACTGCCGTCGGAGCTGCGCCCGTTGGTCGCCCGGTGCCTCGCGAAGGAGCCCGGGGACCGGCCCACGGCGAGTGAGGTGCTGGAGGCGTTGGCGGCGCTGCCGGAGGAGCTGTCCGACGGCACGCCGGACGAGGAACGTTCTCCGGCTCCGGAGACGGCGCCGACGGAGGCGGTGGCGTCGCCGCTCGGGGGCACCGAGGCGCTCCAGCCGGCAGGCCGCGGACCAAAGGGGCGGCGTCGGCGCGGGCTGTGGGCCGCCGTGGCCGCCGTGGTGCTTCTCGGCGGGACCGGGGCGGCCGCGGTCGCCGTGATGGCCGACGACCCGGCGAGCACGGTCGGGGAAGCCGTTCCGGCCGCCCCGGGGTCGCCGTCGGCCGGGAGGGTCCCGGCGGGCTGGCGGCCCTGGCACAACGCGCTGGGGTCGGACGGGAAGGACCAGCCGAGGGGCCTCGGTCCCTCATGCACTCCGGACGCGCTCGGTGTCTTCTGCGCTTCCGAGCAGGTCGCGCTGATGCGGCTGGACCCGGCGACGGGGAACACCGACTGGACCAAGCCCATGAGCCGCAAGCAGGTCAGCAGCTTCTCGCTGCGGCAGCCCGTCGTCCGGGACGGCGTGGTGTTCGTCTACAGCGCGGACCGCTCGCAGGGGGTCGACGCCTACGACGCGAGAACCGGCGAACTCCTGTGGCAGCTCAAGGGACCACTCGGCGACTTCGACTACCTGGGGAAGGCACTGCTCGTCCGCCTCGACACCCTCGACGCCGCCCCGGCTTCCGGCGGCACCACCGCGCGCTACGCGGCGTACGAGCCGCGCACGGGCAAGGAGTTGTGGCGGCGCGAGCTGAGCACCAGCTCGCCGAACCCCTTCCACGAGGGCCCCGAAGGCACGCTCTACGCGGACCTGCGCGGCGGCTCCGGCGGCATCGCCCGCATCGACGCGCGGACCGGCCGGACGCTGAGCAGTGTGGCGGCCCCGAAGGGCGGCCTCTGGCTGGCCACGATCCACGACGGCACGGCCTACTACGCCCGCTGGGAGGGCGACTCGGGCGTCTCCGCCGAGTTCTTCGTGCAGGACCTCGGCACCGGCAAGAGCCGCCGGATCGACTTCCCCTGGAGCGTCCAGCCGGAGGCACCACCGCTCGTGCAGGGCGACACGCTGTACATCTTCGACTACGGCAACGAGACGCTGCTCGCCCTCGACGTCAAGCGCGGCAAGCCCCTGTGGTCCAGCTCCCGCGACCTGCGCGTCTTCAGCGAACCGTCCTACCACGACGGCCGGTTGTACGTGACGATGCCGGACACCAGTGTCCTGGCGCTGGACCCGAGGACGGGCAAGGAGATCGGCCGTACGTCCCCGTCCTTCGACACGACGGGCCGCTCCTTCGAGGAGCTCTCCCCGAGCTCGGTACCACCGCTGCTGGTGGGCGACGTGCTGTACGGGGTCACCGGGCCGGGTGTCTTCTCGGTGCCCGACGTCGCCTGAAACGGGCGGTGCGGGCCCGGCACATGGGCCGGACCCCCACCAAGCCGGCCGGTTCAGTAGGTGTGCAGGGTCAGGCCGTAGCGGCCCAGGATCTCGTTGACGGGCTGGAACCAGGTCTCGCCGCCGCTGGAGCAGTTGCCCCAGCCGCCGGAGGTGACACCCTGGGCCTGGTCGCCGCTGATGAACGAGCCACCGGAGTCACCGCCCTCCGCACAGACGTTGGTCTTGGTCATCTGGTGCACCGCGCCCTGGCTGTAGTTGACGGTCTCGTTCATCGCGAGCACCGTGCCGCAGTGCCAGTGGGTCGTCGAGCCCGAGCGGCAGATCGAGGACCCGACGGGTGCCACGTTGGAGCCGCGCACGAGCTGGTCGGAGACGGTGCCCCAGCCGAGCACCACCGGGACGGTCCACCAGCCGCTGCCCACGTTGACCCAGGCGTAGTCGTTGTCCGGGAAGGACGAGCCCTGGAAGGTGCCGATGTAGCTGCGGTCCCAGCCGTAGACGCTGCCGGTGTGCTGGTCGCAGTGCCCGGCGGTGACGAAGCCGCCGTAGACGGAGAAGCCGATGGAGCAGCGGACGTTGCCGGTGTAGTAGGGGTCGCCGCCGACGGTTCCGGCGGCGAAGGTGCTGGGCGCGGAGGCCACTTCGCGGACGGTGACGGGTCCTGCCGCACGGGCGCGGGCGAGGAAGTCCCGGACATCGTTGTCACCCTGTCGGCCCCGGACGACGTTCACCACGACCTTGCCGGCCTTCGCGTCGACGTGCCAGCTGCTGACGGCGTCGGGCGCGGGGAGTTCGTCGATCCTGGCCTGGGTGGCGGCGAGTGCGCGGGCGCTGTGCGCGACCGTGCGCACGGTGGCACCGGTGGCGCGGATCTTCTGGAGCGTGCCGGTGGAGGTGCCGGGGGTGACGGCGACGGTGAGGGTGCCCCGGTCGGCGTCGAACCAGGAGCCGCCGTACGACGCGCCGGCGGCCCTGCGCGCCACGGGTTCCAGGGCGGTGGCCTTCTTCTCGGCGGCGAGTCGAGCCTCGGCCCCCTGGCGCGTGAGGCCGAAGTCCCGCTGCATCGCGGTGAGCAGCCCGGCCGAGGCGGGTGCCTTCTCCTCGGCGGTGGCGGGGGCGGTCGCGGCGGTGGCGCCGGCGCCGAGCAGAAGCAGCACGGCGAGGCCCGCGCGGAGGATGCGGGTGCGTCTCATGGAGATTGCCCTTCGTTGTACCAACGGGATGGCAGAGTTCTCTGAGAGCGCTCTCAGTGGTGTGGCGGGGCAGAGCCTAACCGCGTCCGCCTGTCAGGTCCATACCAATTTCCGGCCGCGAAATTTTCGTGCACCCGGCACCCCTTTGTCGGGCGGAGACGGCGGGCGATAGTGGGGTGACCCTTTTCCCCGCACGTGAAGGAACGCGATGACGCGGAAGAAAGCCCTGGTGGTACGAGGTGGTTGGGAGGGGCACCAGCCGGTTGCGGCCACGGAGCTCTTCCTGCCCTTCCTCCGCGACCACGCCTACGACGTCCGGGTCGAGGAGTCGACCGACGTGTACGCCGACGCCGACGCGATGGCCGGGACCGATCTCGTCGTGCAGTGCGTGACGATGTCGGAGATCAAGCCCGAGCAGCTCTCGGGGCTGAGCGCGGCGGTGGTGGCGGGGACCGGCTTCACCGGCTGGCACGGGGGCATCGCCGACTCCTTCCGGGCCTCCTCCGACTATCTCCACCTGGTGGGCGGGCAGTTCGCGACCCACCCCGGCAAGGAACCGTGCGAGCGCACGGGCGACGAGTCCGACAACTTCCTCCCGCACACGATCACCGTCACCGACCTCGGCCGTGAGCATCCGGTCACCGCGGGGATCGAGGACTTCGAACTGCGCACCGAGCAGTACTGGGTGCTGCACGACGACCTGATCGACGTCCTCGCCACCACCACCCATCCCGCCCGGCCGTGGCAGCCGTGGCACCGGCCGGTCACCTCCCCCGCGGTCTGGACCCGGCAGTGGGGCGCGGGACGTGTCGTGGTGACGACCCCGGGACACAGCCTCGACGTGCTGGAGAACCCGAACGTCCGTACCGTCATCGAAAGGGGCATGCTGTGGGCGACGCGCACCGCATCGGCGTCGTAGGTCTCGGCGTCATCTCCCGCGCCTACCTGGACACGCTCGTCGGCCGCGCCGCGGTGCGGGTCACCGCGGTCGCCGACCTGGACGCCTCCCGATCGGCCGCCGTGGCCGCCGAACTGCCCGGCGTGCGGGCGCTGTCCGTGGAGGAACTGCTCAGCAGCCCGGATGTGGACACGGTGTTGAACCTCACCGTGCCCGCGGCCCATGCCGAGATCGCCCTGGGTGCTGTCGCCCGCGGCAAGAACGTCTACGGCGAGAAGCCGCTGGCCGCCGAACTCTCCGACGCCCAGGCCGTCCTGGAGGCGGCGGCGAAGGCGGCCGTGCGGGTGGGATGCGCGCCGGACACCGTCCTGGGCACCGGAGTCCAGACGGCACGGGCGGCGGTGGAGGCCGGTGCGATCGGCCGCCCCCTCTTCGCCTCGGCCGTCATGATCACCCCGGGTCATGAACGCTGGCACCCCCAGCCCGACTTCTACTACGCCCCCGGGGGTGGCCCGCTGCTGGACATGGGGCCGTACTACCTGACCTCGCTGGTGCATCTGCTGGGCCCGGTGCGGGCCGTGATCGGGGCGTCGAGCCGGCTGCGCTCCGAGCGGGTCATCGGCTCGGGTCCGCGCGCGGGCGAGCGGATCCCGGTCGAGGTGGACAGCCATGTCTCCGGTGTCCTGGAACACGAGGGCGGGGCCCTGACGACGCTCACGACGAGCTTCGACGGCGTGGGGACCACGGCCGCGCCGATCGAGGTGCACGGCGAGACCGGCACCCTCACCCTTCCGGACCCGAACCACTTCGACGGCGAGGTACGGCTCCTGGAGCTCGGCGGGTCCGACCGGCGCACGCTCCCGCCCTCGGCCGGGTACGTCGGTGGCGCCCGGGGTGTCGGGCTGCTCGACTTCGTCGCCGCCGACGACGGGCGCCCGGCGCGGGCGAGCGGTGAACTCGCCCTGCACGTCCTGGAGACGATGACGGCACTGCTGCGCTCCTCGGTCGAGGGGCACCGGATCGAGCTGTCGACGTCGGTGGAGCGGCCCGCCCCGGTGCCGCTGACACCGGAGGAGCAGTGGCGGTGATCAGTCCACCGGCCAGGTGTGCGCGGGCGCGTTGAGGTGCATGTAGTCCATGTACGTCACCGTCATCCGACGGAGCGCCTCCTGCCGGTCGCAGCCCGCCTTCTCCAGTCGGTGGACGGTCTCCGCCTGCCACAGGGCGCCGTTGCGGCCGGTGACACAGCGCTGCTCGATGACGCCGAGCAGGGGCTCGCGCCACTCGGCGTCCATGCCGGCCAGTTCCAGCCCCTGGTGGGCGAGGGGCAGCAGGCGCCGCAACACCAGTTCCGTGACCGGCACTTCGCCCACCCCGGGCCAGTACAGGCGGGCGTCGATGCCGTCACGGGCCGCGGTGTGCAGGTTCTCCTCGGCGACCGAGAAGGACATCCGCGTCCACACCGGCCGGTCCTCGTCGACGAGGGCGCGGGTCAGGCCGTAGTAGAAGGCACCGTTGGCGATGGTGTCGGCGACCGTGGGCCCGGCGGGCAGGACCCGGTTCTCGATGCGCAGGTGGGGGCCGCTGTCGGTGACGGCGTAGATCGGGCGGTTCCAGCGGTAGATCGTGCCGTTGTGCAGGGTGAGTTCGCCGAGCTCCGGGACTCCGCCGCCGTCGAGGGCCTGCTGCGGGTCCTCCTCGTCGCAGATCGGCAGGAGGGCCGGGAAATAGCGCACGTTCTCCTCGAACAGGTCGAAGACGCTGGTGATCCAGCGCTCCCCGAACCACACCCGGGGCCGTACGCCCTGTGCCTTGATCTCCTGGGGGCGGGTGTCGGTGGCCTGCTCGAACAGGGGGATGCGGGTCTCGCGCCACAGCTCCTTGCCGAACAGGAAGGGTGAGTTGGCCGCGAGGGCGGTCTGGACCCCGGCGACTGCCTGGGCGGCGTTCCAGTAGTCCGCGAACTCCTTGGGGGCGACCTGGAGATGGAACTGGGTGCTGGTGCAGGCGGCCTCGGGGGTGATGGCGTCGGCGTACATGGCGAGGCGCTCCACGCCGTCCACCCTGATCCGCAGGTCCTCGCCGCGGGCCGCGAAGATCTGCTCGTTGAGCAGCCGGTAGCGCGGGTCGCCGGACAGCGCGGTCTCGTCCACGTCCGACTCCCCCAGCGTCGGCAGGATGCCCACCATGATCAGGTGTGCACCGATCGCCGAGGCGCGTTCCTCGGCGTGGTTGAGCGCGTCCCTGATCTCCTGCTCCCAGGAGCCGGGGCCGCCGGACAGGAGCCGGCGGGGCGGGATGTTGATCTCCAGGTTGAAGCGGCCCAGCTCGGTCGACCAGGCGGGGTCGGCGATCGCCCCGAGCACCTCGGTGTTCCGCATGGCGGGGCGGCCGTCCTCGCCCACCAGGTTGAGCTCGATCTCCAGCCCGACCTGCGGCCGCTCGCTCTCGAAACCTGACTCGCTCAGCATCTGGGCGAGGACGTCCAGGCAGGTGTGCATCTTGTCCCGGTACCGTCGGCGGTCCTCCCGCGTGAACACCAGAGCCGGCACATCACGTCCCATAGGGCCCTCCCGAGTCCCCCCGGCGGTTGCCTCTCCGGTCCCAGAGTCCCACCTCGCAAGCTCCTCGCACAGTCAGCGCGGGCCATGGAGGCGGTATGCGACGGATCGGTCACAGTACGTGTCGGACCCGGGACCGTCAGTCGGACCCGGGACCGTCAGAACGTGGCCCCCGGATCACAG
Source organism: Streptomyces sp. NRRL B-3229 (assembly GCF_000719505.1). Lineage (NCBI taxonomy): Bacteria > Bacillati > Actinomycetota > Actinomycetes > Kitasatosporales > Streptomycetaceae > Streptomyces > Streptomyces sp. NRRL B-3229. The sequence continues at coordinate 52,282 of NZ_JOGP01000014.1, forward strand.
CAGCCCTCCCGTCGCAGGTGGCGGGACACCTCGAGCCAGTCCGTTGCAGCGGCAGTGTTGCGCCGGGCGGAGCCGAAGGCGTCCACGAGGTCCGTCTGGTCGAAGAGCACGCCGCCGCGCAGGACCGCCACCGTGCGGATCAGGGTGTCGAAGTCGTCGAAGGGGTCACCGTCCACGAGGGTCAGGTCGGCGAGCTTGCCCTCCTCCAGGGTGCCGAGGTCGGCGTCCGCTCCGAAGACACGGGCGGGCAGCAGGGTGGCGGTGCGCAGCGCCTCGGCCGGTGAGAGCCCGCCGCGGTGCAGCGCCCGCAGCGCGAGGTGCAGGTGCAGCCCGACCGGCACGAGCGGCTGGTCGGTGCCGAGCGCCACGAGACCGCCGTCCGCGAGGATGCGCCGATAGACGGACAGCTCGCGGTCGAGGGTGGCCAGTTGGGCGGGCGTGGGAGGCTGTCCCGCCTGCTGCCGGACCAACGCGGCGTCCCACGGCGGCATCAACGTGGTGACGCGGCGGTCCTCGGCCAGTGCGGGGTCGGCGCCCAGCAGGGGGAACGCCGTGAACGGGGTGGCGATCAGGTGGAAGCCGGCCCGGGTGTAGATCTCCTGGACATCCTGGTGGGCCCGGCCGGTGGCGCTGGTCGCGTGCCCGAACTCCAGTCGCTGTGTCGCCTGTAGATGGGTCGTCAGATCCTGGCCCAACTGCACCCCGGGCGTGCAGAGATGGCTGCCGCTGCGGACACCGAGCCGCTCATGGGCGAACTCCGCGGCCTCCTTCATCACCCAACCCGGTGCGCGGACATACGTCTTCACGAAGTCCCAGTCCAGCGCGGCCGCCCGCCGCAGCGACCGGCGCAGCCCCTCGGGGGTGCGGTGGGCACGGCCCATGCTGTAGGCGACGCGGGCCCCGTCCAGCAGTTCACCAGTGGTCAGCAGCCGCGGCCCGGCGAGCACGCCGGCGGCGACCGCCTCCCGGATCCGGGCCTGCTCGTAGGCGAAGCCGCCCAGCGAGACGGCGGTCGTGACACCGTAGGCGAGTTGGAGCGCGGTCTGGCGGCCGCCGTAGGTGCTCTGCCAGGGGTGGGTGTGCGCGTCCCACAGCCCCGGGAGCACGGTCCGCCCGCTCGCGTCGACCCGTCGCACGGCGGGGCGTCCGCCGCGGTGCGGTGCGACCTCGGCGACCCGGCCGTCCCGGATCAGCACGTCGACGTCCTCGCGGACCTCCGACCCGGTGCCGTCCCAGAACCGGCCCGCGTGCACGACGGTGTCGACGGGGCGCGGACGGCGGTAGTCCAACGGCACCTTGACGGTACGGGCCTTGCCACCGCGTACGTCGATCAGGCGCAGGGCGCCCGCGGAGAGGTAGAGCAGGCTGCGGGCGTCGGCGGACCAACTGGGGTGATCGGCGGGCTCGTCGGTCAGTCGGTACGGCTGCCCGTCGGGGGTGCCGTCCGCGCGGACCGGCAGCAGCCACAGGGCGGACTCGGCGACCACGGCGAGGTGGCGGCCGTCCGGTGACCAGACCGGACCGGAGTCGTAGCGGTCCGAGAGGGAGGTGTGCGGGGCGAGGGCGTGCAGGTCGGCGGTGCCGGTGGTGGTGTCGACGATCCGGATGAGGTTGTAGCCCTCGCGGAAGCGCTGGTTGAGCCGGTTGCGGTCGCACAGGGCGAGGTGGCGGCCGTCGGGGGACCAGCTGGGGCGGCCGGGCAGCCCGCCGGCGCCGAGGGGCGCGACGAGGGTTCTCTCGCTTCCGTCGGGCAGGTCGCGCACGAGGAGGTTGCCGGACATGTCGAGACAGGCGAGCCGCGTTCCGTCGGGCGAGAGGGCCGGGAAGACCCGGCCGCCGGAGGCGAGCACGGTCTCCTCGCCGGAGTCGAGGGCACGGCGCCGGACCGCGAACAGCCCGTCGCGGTCGTCGGCGTACACCAGGCCCGTGCCGTCGGGGGTCCACGTCGGCCCCAGCACATAGCGGGTGGGCGGGACCTGGAGGACCTTCCGCGGTGGCCGCCCGCCCGAAGTCCCCGCGGTCCACAGGGCGTTGAGGGCGGCGAAGGCCACGCTACGGCCGTCCGGCGAGAGCGCGGGCAGGTGGAGCGAGCGCACCGGACGGGTGGCGGCGCCCTCGAAGTCGTACGGCTTGACGCGGTAGCGGGGTCGTCGCACGGGCATCGCCGCCGTGAACGGGATCCGCTCCCCCGCCGCGGGCGCGTCGGGGTCGAGCAGACGGAACTGCCCGTCGACAGCGAGCAGGAGTCGTTCGCCGTCGGACCAGCGGGGCGGGGCGGGCAGTACGTCTCCTTCGACGGTGACGGGTGTGCCGTCCACGACGAGGGTGCAGGAGGCAGTGGGGGCGGGCGTGGTGCGCAGGTACGCCAGCCGGCCGCCCGGTGAGACGGCCGGGGTCATGAGCTGGGTGCCGGAGCCGTCGGTGTGCTCCACGGTGACCGGTCCCGAGCCGTCGGCGGCGACCGAGGCGATGGTGTCGGCGCGCAGGCCGCCCGCCGCGGTGGCGGCTGCGCGCACGAACAGCACGCGCTCGCCGTCGGCGGACCAGGTGGGGTCGAAGTCCTCCCAGGCGCCCGCCGAACCCTGGCCCTGTCGGCCGGTGAGCCGGGTCAGCGCGCCGGTGCGCACGTCCACGACCCAGACGCGGTAGGGACTGCCGGTCACGGTGTCGCCGCCGCGCTCGGAGGCGAACGCGATCCGGGTGCCGTCCGGGGACCAGGCGGGCCCTCGGTCGTCCCAGGGGCCGTGGGTGAGCTGCCGCAGGTCGCTGCCGTCGGGCCGCAGTGTCCAGAGGTGGAAGCCGCCGCCGTGGTAGGCGCAGACGACGAGACGGCTGCCGTCGGGCGAGAACTGCGGGCGGGTGGGTTCCAGTCCGGGCGCGGTGAGCGCGACGGCGGTGCCGCCGGTCCGCGGCAGCGACCAGAGGATGTTCTGGACCTCGGCGACGAGCCGGTCACCGGCCGGGGAGAGGGTCGCGGAACCGCCGGTGGTGGCGGTCAGGGTGAGGCTGACCGGCCGGGCGGGGGCGGCGGCCGAGGCGGGGGTGCCGGCGCCCGATACGGCCGTGGCGGTGGCCGTGACACCGGCCGCCTGGAGGAAGGTGCGGCGGGAGAGCGGGCCGGGGAGGGAAGGACCGGGAGTGCCGTGGGCGTCCAAGGGAGTCTCCAGTGCGCGGGTGAGGTGCCGGTGCCGGACCTGAGGGACTTTCCCCGTGAGGACGGGTCCTGCGCTCGGGCACCGGGTCCAGGAGCGGTTTTGCGCCCCCCGGACACCAACCCCTCAACTCACCGCACGTCACGCACCATGACCGCGACGATCCGCGGAACTTCCCCGACGAGAGGGGTGGCTCGGGCGCGGGTCCAGGTGCCGGAGTGCGGTCTGCCCGGTCAGGTGACTGCGGTCGCTGACGAAGCGGACGGACCCCCCACACGTCTCCGGCAGACGAGGGGTGCGTGAGGTCGATGTGTCCTAGAGTCACCGGATGCGACGATCAACCGGACTGGCGACGGCCGCAGTTGCCGTCCTCGCGTGGGGTGAGTGGCTGAACTGGCGCTGGTCCCGGGTTCTCGTGGGTGACCGAGCGGGCACTTCGACGGCCGTGGTGGTGTTGGGGTACCGCAATCCCGGGCCGAGGGCGAACTTGATCAACCGCTGGCGAGTCCGTGTCGGCCTCCGCTCCGTCACCGCTGACGGTGCACGGGAAACCCGCGTGGTCTTCAGCGGTGGCGAGAACGGCGCCGGGGGCACGGAGGCCCAATTGATGGCCGATTACGCGCGATCGGTGCTCGCGTTCGACGGCACGGTACTCCTCGAGGACCGGTCCACGACGACGTGGGAGAACATCACGAACGTCATCCCGCTGATCGAGGACGTGGACCGCATCAAGATCGTGTCGCAGCCGGCTCACGCGCTCAAGGCCCGCGCGTACCTGCGTCGGCAGCGCCCCGATCTGGCGGCGAAGCTGGTGCGTGCGGAGGACTACCGGGTGGGCGAGTGGATGCTCGTCAAACCGCTGCTGGCTCTGTACGGGCTGTGGACCCTGCGGGTCCTGGAGGCCGACGAGCGGACTGTCTCGTCATAGGCGGGGGTGTCGGCGGGGGCCGTTGGGAGTCCGCCTCGGCGGAGGGGGTGTGCGAGGGCCGCTCAGAGTCAACTCCGTTCGTCGCGTGGATTCCGGCAAGGACAGCGGCCGTAGCTCGGGGCTGCGGCGCACGCCACCCCGCACCGCTAGGGCCTGTCTGACAGTTCCCGTCGTCGCCCGAAGGGCGGCCTCGCGGCGTCAGGTGCGTGCTCTCGGCGTGCCGGGCGCAGGCCCTCGTACTGGACGTACTTGGGTCTGCGCCCGGTGCGGCGAGAGTGCGTGCATGGCGTCGCGAGGCAGACGGGAATTGTCAGACAGGCCCTAGGTCCGGCCGGTCGGACGGTCCCCCGTGCCGTCCGACCGGCCATCGGTCGTACGAGCCGGGACGCTATCGGGCCGCTGCCGACGCGGTCTTGGAAGAATTTGCACTCCTGGTCAGCGCCACCGCCCCTTCGATCCGCCGTGCCGCCACCATCCGCCCGGGCGTGGTTCCGGCGATGGCCCGGAACTCACGGTTGAGATGGGCCTGATCGTAGAAGCCACAGGCAGTGGAGATCTCGGCCAGGCTCGCCGTCCCGCGGCCGAGCAGGGTCACGGCACGGCGGAACCGCAGCACCCGGGCGGACGCCTTCGGCGTGAGCCCGATCTGCTGGGTGAACCGCCGGATCAAGTACCCCTGGCTCCAGCCCACTTCGGCGGCGATCCGGGCGATCGGGATCGCTCCCGCACTGCCGGAGAGCAACTGCCAGGCCTGGTCGACCTCCGGAGTGGGTTCGGGGCCGAGACCGAGCCGGTCGAGGAGCACCGCGTCCAGCAGGTCGAACCTGGCGGCCCAGTCCCGGGTGGCCGCCATCCGTTCCACCAACTCCCCTGCCCCGGGACCCAGGACGTCCCGGATCTCGACGGCCAGGTTCGTCAACTCGCTCATCGGCATGCCGAACAGCCGGTACGCGCCGAGCGGGGTGAACTCGACCCGGATCGCCTCCTGACCGCCGGGGTGGGTACAGATCGCGGGCCGGTCCTCCAGCCCCACCACCAGCGATCCGATGGACCCGCTGCCCCCGTCCCGCATGCCGAGCCTGCGCAGCTGCGTGAACGGTTCCGCGAGACTGATCAGCAGGGTCGCGCACCCGGTCGGCACCAGCCTCGCCTCGTACGGCGTGGGCACGGCCTCCCAGTAGCCGACGTAACTGCGCAAGTGCGGCCGCAGTCCGGGATGCCAGGGCCGCGTGACCCGCCACAGGCCACCGAGCCGCGCGATCTCGACTGCTCCCGTCCCGGCCGTGGTGTCGCGTGCACCGAGAACCACCAAGAGGCTCCCCTCACCCCCGAGGGACCGCTCCGCGCCACCGGCCCGCCGAACGGACCGGGCCCTCGCCGCCGTCCGGCAGGGCGGCGGATCGTCCGCCTGGCCCCAGTATCCCCACCGGCACGGTCGACTCAACGGCACCGAAGTGAAGTCGACATGCAGATCGGCGCGAATTCGTTGACGTGGAAGCGAAGCGGACAGGCTGGGCCAGACCGCCGTGCAAGACACCTGCGTACCCGAACCGCCGCAGCCCCGCCTCCGCTCCAAGCCCCCCGTCACCGCTCAACGCTCAACCGAACACCCTTGCCCACAACCGAGCGCCCACCTACCCTGATTTTGTGCCGCAAATAAACAAAGCCCGGTCGCACAACGCCGTGCGGGGCCGTCGCAGCGACCTAGGCCGGCTCCGCATCGCCCTCACCGTCTTCTTCGCCCTCGATGGGTTCATCTTCGCCGGATGGGTCGTCCGCATCCCCGCGATCAAGGAACAGACGGGTGCCTCCGCCAGCGCCCTCGGCCTCGCCCTCCTCGGCGTGTCGGCCGGAGCGGTGATCACCATGATGCTGACCGGCCGCCTGTGCGGACGCTACGGCACCCACCGCGTCACCGTCGCCTGCGCCGTCCTGCTCTCCCTCAGCGTCGCGTTGCCGCCACTGACCCACTCCGCGGTGGCACTCGGCACCGTCCTGCTGCTGTTCGGCGCGGCCTACGGCAGCCTAAACGTGGCGTTCAACAGCGCCGCCGTCGATCTCGTGACTGCCCTGCGCCGGCCGATCATGCCCAGCTTCCACGCCGCCTTCAGTCTCGGGGGCATGATCGGCGCCGGTCTCGGCGGACTGGTCGCCGGCAGTCTCTCCCCCGTCCGGCACCTGCTCGGGCTCAGCGTGATCGGGCTGCTCGTCACCGCCGTCGCGGGCCGGACCCTGCTGCGCGTCCAGCCACCGAGCGCTCCGGAGGACACCAGCCACCCGCCCTCCGCACCCCGCCGCCCGGACCCCCGTACCCGCGGTCTCGTCATCACCTTCGGCCTGATCGCCCTGTGCACGGCCTACGGCGAGGGCGCCCTGGCCGACTGGAGCGCGCTGCACCTGGAGCACGACCTCGACGCCGCACCGGGTGTCGCCGCGGCCGGCTACTCCTGCTTCGCGCTCGCCATGACCATCGGCCGCCTGACCGGCACGAAGCTGCTCGAACGCCTCGGCCAGACCCGCACGCTGGCGGGCGGCGGCACCACCGCCGCACTCGGCATGCTGCTCGGCGCCCTCGCCCCCTCCGTCTGGGCCGCACTCCTCGGCTTCATGATCACCGGGCTCGGCCTCGCCAACCTTTTCCCCGTCGCCGTCGAGCGTGCGGGCCGGCTGGCCGGACCGGACGGGGTCGCGATCGCCTCCACCCTCGGCTACGGCGGCATGCTCCTCGGCCCGCCCGCGATCGGTTTCATGGCCGACTGGCTCTCCCTGCCCGCCGCCCTCACCAGCGTTGCGGTCCTCGCCGCGACGGCCGCGGCCATCGCCCTGCTGACCCGCCGGGCGGCGGGCTGAACACGGCGTGTCGGGGGTTGGCGGGGACAAGGCGTGTCGGGGGTTGGCGGAGCCTGGGCGATCACCCACTTACTCACTGTCCGGACGCACCCCTGACCAGCGGCTCCCTGCCGACTCATGGCAACCGCACCCCCTCACTCCCGCATACCGATCATGTCGACTTGCCGCCAAATTCGAACACGCGATCTAATTCGACCATGGCGAACCACAGGGTCGACTACCTCACCGGCACCCAGGAGCAGATCCTGCGCTGCATCCGCGAGTCGATCGCCGAGCGCGGCGAAGCCCCCACCGTTCGGGAGATCGGCGCGTGGGTCGGACTGCGCAGCCGTTCCTCCGTGCACTACCACCTGGGCCGGATCGAGGCGCTCGGATACATCGCCCGTGAGCCGCACAGACCGCGCGGGATCAGACTCACATGACCCCCGCGCCCGATCCGCAGCGCTTCCACCTCAAGGTGTCCTCCAGCGGCCGCCCGGTGATGCACGCTGGTGGTCCCGGGAGGCCACGGCCCGCGACAAGTTCCGGGACTGGATCGGCGCGTACGGCGGGATGCCGGCCGCACACCTCCTGCTGGTCGAGCGGACCGGGGACGGCGAGCGGCTGGTGGAGAGCCGGCCCGTGGACGCCCCGCCCGGGCACCGGGCCGAAGCCGGGCGCTCCGGGTCCGGGGAGAGCGGGAGCCCTACCGGCGCGCCCCGTCGGGACCGTCGGCCACCGACGGGTGGACGTACCGGCCCTCGTCGAACGGCGTGAACCACTCCTCGAACGCCACGAGTTCGACCCCGAGGGGATTGCCGAGCGCCTCCTCGTCCTCGGCGTCCATCGAGCAGTCGTAGAGCCACTCGTGATCCATGTCCTCGAAGACGAGCCCGGCGAAGGCGTCGAGCGCCGCCGAGACGTCGTCGTCGAGAAGGCCGTAGACCTCCAGGGTCGCCGTCGCCTCGCGCAGGAGGAACCGCAGGGCGAGCTCCTCGGCCACACAGCCGGGCCGCCGGAAGCTTCCGTCGGTGAAGCGGGTGGTCAGGGCGATCACGGTCACCAGGAAGCGGCGGGCGAACAGGGCGTCGTAGCGCAGGGCGTACCGGTCGGGCAGCCGCTCCAGGTGCCACAGGGGCCCCTCGCATTCGGCGACGCTGCTGTCCTCCTGCGTCAGGACCTGCACGTCCTCGAACAGCTCGGCGACCAGGACGTCGGTCGCGAGGACGAGCGCGCCGGCGACGAGCGCGGCACCCTCCGGCGAGACGGAGAAGCCCCCGGCCTCACCCTCCCGCCCCTCCGCGCCGTCGAGCACGCCGAAGACGGCAGGAGGGAACGAACGCAGCTGATCCGCCAGTTCCAACATCCGGTTCCGAACGGACTTGGCCCGTACGTCCGCGTCGTACTCCTCGCCGACGCGCTCACCGGCCGGGGGCTGTGTGTGCCGGGCCTTGCGGGCGGCCGGGTCGTCGGGCGGGGCGTCGGGACCGTCGGCGGCGTCGAGGCTCTCCTTGGCGAGATCCTGGTGGAGTTCGACCTCGCAGCGCTCGATCCGCCAGTCCGCGAGCAGTTCGGAACGTTCCAGCAGTTCGTCCACCAGGACCTGCACCGCGTCCTCGGCGAACTCCAGCGCCGGAGCGTCCACGAAGACCTTCAGCAGGGCGCCGTCCGGGTGGACGGCCACGATGCTGTCGAGGAGCTCGGCTTCCGCACCGTCGGCGCCCTCCAGGGACTTGACGGACTGGAATCCGTCCTCGAGGAGCGCCACGGCGCCCGCTCGCTGGAGGGGGTCCATCTCCGGAGTGCCTTCCGGGATGCGGGTGTCCACAGTCACTACGTACGTCACACACCGAGCTTCGCAGGAAGGAACCGTTCTGCGCGGAAGAACGGCTGGTCCGCGCGGTCTGTTCGCGATCAGTTACCCGTTGCATCACTCCGCGTGAGCCACCGCCTCCCCCCGCAGCTGGACGGCGGCCGCCAGACTCAGCTTCGGCTCCGCCTTCCGCAGCGCACGCACCGCCGCCACCGAGGTGATGTCACCCGTGAAGCCGACGTCGGCCAGCCGGGAGCGGACCCAGCGGGCGCGCAAGTCCGTCCCGGTGGCGGCCGCGGTGGACTCGACGAGGGCGGCGGCGCGTTCCAGCCCGGGGCGCTCCTCGGGCGTGGCCTCGGCCAGCGCCTGCCGCAGGGCCGCTCGGACGACGTCGGCGTCCCGGAGCAGCAGCACGAAGTTGTGTTTCTTGTTCAGTCCCGTGATTCCTGGCATGCGGATCATCGTGACGGTCATGTCCCGCCCCCGCCAAGCGACTTGAGGAGCTTCAGAGGCTCACCCCGGGACCCGCTGCACCGTCAGGACGGTTTCGTATTGAACAACCGCGGAGTAATCTGAACGTGTACGAAACCGTTTCGTTTGGATGAGGTGGGCATGGTCGGCAGCGACAGGGACGGCACCGGCACCGCCCGCGTCCCCGGCAGCCGCCGCAGCAAGCTGACGCGGGCGCGGCAGGCGGAGCTGTACACGGCCGTCCTCGACCTGCTGCGGGAGGTCGGCTACGACGGTCTCACCATGGAGGCCGTCGCCGCCCGCACCCGGTGCAGCAAGGCCACTCTCTACCGTCAGTGGACGGGAAAGCCGCAGCTGGTCGCCGAGGCGCTGCGCCACGAGAAGCCGGTCGCCCTGGCCGGTATCGACACCGGCTCGCTGCGCGGCGACTTCCTGGCGGTGGTGGACCGGTTGAGCAAGCGGCGGATGGAGCGGGACACCGCACTGCTGCGCGGGCTCGTCCAGGTCTCCCCCGCCCACCCCGACCTGCTCGAGGCGCTGCGCGAGCTGTTCGTGTTCCCCGAACTGACCGCTCTCGCCGAGATGTTGGGACATGCCGTCGAGCGGGGTGAGGTCTCCCCGGACACCCCGGCCCTGCGCTTCGTCCCGCACACGCTCGTCGGCCTGCTGCTCGCCCACCAGCTGGCGGAGGCCGAGCCGGCCGACCCCGCCTTCGTCCGGGACTACGTCGACGCGGTTGTTCTGCCCGCCCTGGACATCTGAGCGCCTCCCCAGGCGGCCGACGAGGCGGGCAGGCGCCCCCGGCCTCGGGCCGACCGCCCGCCCCGCCCCGGGGCCTCAGCCCAGCTTCTTCAGCAGTTCGACAGCGAGCGGCGCGGAGGACGCCGGGTTCTGCCCGGTCACCAGGTTGCCGTCGACGATCACGTGCGGAGCCCACGGCTCGGCCGCGTCGACCAGCACACCCGCCTCGGTGAGCCGGTCCTGGAGCAGCCACTTGGCCTTGTCGGCGAGGCCCGCCTGGGTCTCCTCGGCGTTGGTGAACGCGGCCACCCGGCGCCCGGCGAACGCGTTGGAGCCGTCGGCGCCGGTCGCGGCGAGCAGCGCGGCGGGAGCGTGGCAGACGACACCGAGGGGCTTGCCGCTCTCCAGGGCGGCGGTGAGCAGCCGGCCGGAGTCCGCGTCGACCGCCAGGTCCTCCATCGGCCCGTGGCCGCCGGGGTAGAACACGGCCGCGTAGTCGTCGAGCCGGACGTCCTCCAGGCGCAGGGGCCGCTGGAGTTCGGCGGCCGAGGCGAGCACCCCGGCGATCCGGTCGGCGTTCTCCTGCCCGCCGTTGACCTCGGCGGCGAGGCTGCCCTTGTCCACGGTCGGTACGACTCCGCCGGGGGTGGCCACCACGATCTCGTGGCCGGCGGCCTTGAAGGCCTCGTACGGGGCGACGGCCTCCTCGGCCCAGAAGCCGGTGGGGTGCTGCGAACCGTCGGCCAGCGTCCAGTGGTCGGCGCCGGTCATCACAAAAAGGATCTTCGACATGGTGAAACCGTAGCCCCGCCCCGCCTGGGCGGGCCAATAGGCTGGCGCATATGAGGGATAGGAACACCAATGGCTCCGGAGAGCCCGTGCGGGGCGTCGGCGCACCGCTGGACCTGAATCTGCTGCGGACGTTCCTGACGGTCCACCGCACCGGCTCCTTCACCGCCGCCGCCCGACTTCTCGGCCTCTCGCAGCCCACGGTCACCACTCAGATCCGCAGTCTGGAAAGACAGTTGGGCCACGAGTTGTTCGAGCGCCAGGCGCGGGGCGTGACCCCGGCACCGCACGCGGACGAGCTCGCCGCCCGGCTCGTGCGGCCCCTGGACGAGCTGGCCGCGGTCGCCGGGCCGGCCGACGGCACGGACGACACCCCGGCCGAGCCGGTGCACCTGGCCGGCCCCGCCGAGCTGCTGTCCCGCTGCGTGCTGCCGGGGCTGGCTCCGCTGGTGGACGCGGGGGTACGGCTGCGCATCACGCCGGGTCTGACCGAACCGCTCCTGGAGGATCTGCGCGCGGGCCGGCACGACCTGGTGATCGCCACCTACCGGCCCCGCGGCCGCGCCCTCACGGCCCTGCCCCTGACCGACGAGGAGTTCGTCCTGGTCACGTCCCCCACCCAGGCGGACCGGCTCACCGCCACGCGGACGGAACGGCTCGCCTCCCCCGCCCGAGCGGAGCGACCCGGCACCACCGCCCGCCTCCAGGCCGCCCTGCACGCCGTCCCCCTCGTCGCCTACGCCGAGGACCTGCCCATCGTGCGCCGGTACTGGCGGCACGTGTTCGGAGGGCGCCTGGTGCGGCAGCCCGAGGTGACCATGCCCGACCTGAACGCGGTGAAGGCCGCCGTCGTCGGCGGCACCGGATTCACCGTGCTGCCCCGCTACCTGTGCGCCGCCGAACTGGCGTCGGGATCACTGGTCCTGCTGCACGATCCCGAGGACCCGCCCATCAACACCAGCTTCCTGGTGCAGCGTCCCGGCACCTCCGGCAACCCGCACGTGGCCGTGGTCCGCGACCACCTGCTGGCGGCGGCCCGCGACTGGTAGTCCCGCCGGGCGCCGCCGTGGGGCACACTCCCCCCATGGAGACAGCCGAGTTCATCCGGATCCTGGAGCGGGAAGGCCGGTCGCTGGCGTCCGCCGCAGAGCAGGCGGGCACCGACGCCAAGGTGCCGACCTGCCCGGAGTGGCAGGTACGGGATCTGCTCCGGCACACGGGGGTGGTGCATCGCTGGGCGACCGCGTTCGTGGCCGAGGGACACACCGCGTTCCGCCCCATGGCCGAAGAACCCGCCCTGGACGGTGAGGAATTGCTGACCTGGTTCCGCACCGGCCACCGCCGTCTGGTCGACACGCTCGACTCGGCGGCACCCGACGTGGAGTGCTGGCACTTCCTGCCGGCCCCCTCACCGCTGGCGTTCTGGGCCCGGCGCCAGGCGCACGAGACGGCCGTGCACCGCTTCGACGCGGAGGCGGCCCACGGCGGCACCTCCGGCGGACTCGGGCAGGACTTCGCGGCCGACGGCATCGACGAGTTGCTGCGCGGGTTCCACGCCCGCACCAAGAGCGGGGCCCGCAGCGCCGAGCCCCGGGTCCTGCGGGTGCGGGCGAACGACACCGACGGCGCGGTGTGGACCGTACGACTGACCGAGGAGCCGCCCGCGGCGGAGCGCGGCGAGCAGGGGCCCGCCGACTGCGAGGTGTCCGGGCCGGCGGCGGACCTGTATCTGGCGATGTGGAACCGGCTGCCGTTCCCCCGCGTGACCGGGGACGCCTCGGTCGCCGAGTTCTGGCGGCAGCGGTCCGCCGTGGACTGACAGGGCCGCCGGGGCCAGGAGGGCCGCCGTGGACCAAGTCGGCCGCCGGGGACAGGAAGGCCGCCGGGGACTAGGAGGGCTCCAGCATCCTGGTGAGGACCGCGCGCTGCACCGGAAGGACGTCGCCATGCAGCGCGCGTCCCTTCGGGGTGAGCGACACCCGGACGCCCCGGCGGTCCTCCGCGCACATCCCGCGTTCGACGAGGCCGTCCTTCTCCAGGCGGGCGATCAGCCGGGACAGGGCGCTCTGGCTCAGGTGGACGCGCTCGGAGATCTCCTGGACCCGGTAGGCGCAGTCGCCGTCGGCCAGTACGTCCAGCACCTCGAAGTCACTCGCGCACAGGCCGTGGCCGTGCAGCGCGCGGTCCAGTTCGCACTGCGTGCGCGCGTGCAGGGCCAGGATGTCCCGCCACTGCTCCGCCAGCTCCCGCCCGGGCTTCTTCGCCACCATGCGCGGCACCGTAGCAGAGAACGCAGATTATTGCATCGGAATTAAATGCGTTTGCATTCGATGCATACGCATGTAGTGTCCTCGGCATGACCTCTCCGCTCACCACCCCCGCGGACCCTTCCTCAGCGGTCCGCTGGACACCCAGGCTCTGGGGCACCCTGCTGGTGCTGTGCGCCGCCATGTTCCTGGACGCGCTGGACGTGTCGATGGTCGGCGTCGCCCTGCCCTCCATCGGCGCCGACCTGGACCTCTCCACCTCGACGCTGCAATGGATCGTCAGCGGCTACATCCTCGGTTACGGCGGTCTCCTGCTCCTGGGCGGCCGGGCCGCCGACCTGCTGGGGCGCCGTCAGGTCTTCCTGGTGGCCCTCGGCGTCTTCGCGGTCGCCTCGCTGCTCGGCGGCCTCGTCGACTCGGGACCGCTGCTGATCGCCAGCCGCTTCATCAAGGGCCTGAGCGCCGCCTTCACCGCGCCCGCGGGCCTGTCCATCATCACCACGACGTTCCCCGAGGGCCCGCTGCGCAATCGCGCGCTCTCCATCTACACCACCTGCGCCGCCACCGGCTTCTCCATGGGCCTGGTGCTCTCCGGCCTGCTCACCGAGGCCAGTTGGCGGCTGACCATGCTGCTGCCCGCCCCGATCGCGCTCCTCGCCCTGGTCGCCGGCCTGAAGCTGCTGCCGCGCAGCGCCCGGGAGAAGGACCACAACGGCTACGACGTCCCCGGCGCCGTACTCGGCACCGCCTCGATGCTGCTGCTGGTCTTCACCGTCGTCCAGGCCCCGGAGTCCGGCTGGGCCTCCGCCCGCACGCTGCTGTCCTTCCTCGCCGTGGCCGTCCTGCTCACCGTGTTCGTCCGGGTCGAGCGGCGCTCGCCGGGCCCGCTGATCCGCCTCGGGGTGCTGCGCTCCGGCACCCAGCTCCGGGCCCAGCTCGGCGCCATGGCCTTCTTCGGCTCGTACGTCGGCTTCCAGTTCCTGGTGACCCTGTACATGCAGTCACTGCTCGGTTGGTCGGCGCTGCACACCGCGCTGGCCTTCCTGCCCGCCGGCGCGCTGGTGGCGGTGTCCTCCACGAAGGTCGGCTCGATCGTCGACCGGTTCGGCACCCACCGGCTGATCCCGGCCGGCTTCGCACTGATGGTCGTCGGGTACGCGCTGTTCCTGGGCGTCGACCTCAGCCCCGTGTACGCCGCCGCGATCCTGCCGTCGATGCTGCTCATCGGCGCCGCCTGCGCGCTGGTCTTCCCCTCGCTGAACATCCAGGCCACCAACGGCGTCGAGGACCACGAGCAGGGCATGGTCTCCGGGCTGCTCAACACCTCGGTCCAGGTGGGCGGTGCGATCTTCCTGGCCGTCGTGACCGCCGTGGTGACCGCGGGCGCCCCCGAGCACGCCACCCCGCAGGCCGTCCTCGACAGCTACCGCCCCGGACTGATCGTGGTCACGGCCGTAGCCGCGGCCGGACTGCTGATCACCCTCACGGGAGTCCGCACCGCGCGCCGGCCGCAGCCGTCGGTCGTGGTCGCCAAGTCCACTGCGCGGGAGGCGGAGCGCGTCGCCGTACGCGACTAGCGCGACTAGCGCGACTAGGGGGACTAGGGGGACGCCTCCGACACCGTGCGCCCGGCGGAGCATGCTTGCTCGGCCGGGCGCACGGCTGTGAGACTTCGGGGATGGAGACGTACGGGGGACGCAGGAGCCAGGCCGAGCGGGATGCCATCACCGTGGAGATCGGATACGCCCTGTGCAGCGCGCTGTTCGCGGCCGCGGTGCTGTTCGGGGCGGTGGCCGGACCTGCGCTGCTGTTCGAACTTCCGCGCTCCGTCGAGCTGTTGCTGCTCCGCGCGGGACTCGTCCTCGCTCCCCTGCTCTTCTTTGCGCGGGTCGTGAGCGTGCTGGTGCGGTTCCGGCGGGAGGGCGCTCAGCCCAGCCAGCCCGGCCGCACCAGTCCCGACTCGTAGGCCAGCACCACCAGTTGGGCCCGGTCGCGTGCGCCGAGCTTGACCATCGTGCGGCTCACGTGGGTCTTGGCGGTCAGGGGGCTGACGACCAGGCGCCGGGCGATCTCGTCGTTGGACAGGCCGATACCGACCAGCGCCATCACCTCCCGTTCCCGCTCGGTGAGTTCGGCGAGGGCCCCGTCGGCCGCGGGCTCCTTGGAGCGGGCCGCGAACTCGGCGATCAGACGGCGGGTCACCCCCGGGGAGAGCAGCGCGTCCCCGCCGACCACCGCCCTCACGGCACGCAGGAGTTCCTCCGGTTCGGTGTCCTTGACGAGGAAGCCGGAGGCTCCGGAGCGGATCGCCTCGAAGACGTACTCGTCCAGTTCGAAGGTGGTGAGCACGACCACCTTCACCTCGCCGAGAGCGGTGTCCTCCGTGACGCGCCGGGTCGCGGCGAGGCCGTCGAGCAGCGGCATCCGGATGTCCATCAGGACGATGTCGGGCCGCAGTTCACGCACCTTGCGGACCGCCTCCTCGCCGTCGGAGGCCTCCCCGGCCACCTCGATGTCCGGCTGGGCGTCGAGCAGCGCCCGGAAGCCCGCCCGCACGAGTGACTGGTCGTCGGCGAGCAGTACGCGGATCACCGGTCGTCCTCCTTGGCCTTCACCTTGAGCGGCAGTACGGCGAGCACCCGGAACCCTCCGTCGGGACGCGGGCCCGCCTCGATGGTGCCACCGAGCGCCGCGGCCCGCTCCCGCATTCCGGCCAGGCCGTTGCCGCTGCCGCCCGCGTCGGCGCCGGTCGCGGGTCCGTCGTCGTCGATACGGAGCCGTAGGGCGTCCTTGTCGTGATCGAGCCGCACGCGGGCGTGCCGCGATCCCGAGTGCCGTACGACGTTGGTGAGCGCCTCCTGGACGATGCGGAAGGCGGCCAGGTCGGCGCCGGGCGGCAGGGGCGGTGCCGTTCCCGTCACTTCGACGGTGAGGCCGGCGGCCGCGGCCTGGGAGGTCAGCTCGGGGAGGCGGTCGAGCCCCGGGGCGGGGGCGCGGGGCGCGTCGCCCGGGGCGCGCAGGGTGTCGAGGACCTGGCGGACCTCGCCGAGCGCCTCCTTGCTGGCGGCCTTGATGGTGGTGAGCGCGGTGCGGGCCTGTTCGGGGTCGGAGTCGAGGAGGGCGAGGCCGACGCCCGCCTGGACGTTGATCACGGAGATGCTGTGCGCGAGGACGTCGTGGAGTTCGCGGGCGATCCGCAGCCGTTCCTCGTCGGCCCGGCGCCGGGCGGCCCGGGTGCGTTCGGCGCGTTCCCGGGCCCACTGTTCGCGCCGGGTGCGGGCCAGCTCCGACACGGCGACGATCGCGACCACCCAGGCCGCGACCACGCCCTCCTGTCCCCAGGGCGCGGCGGAGTCGTGGTCCGGCGGCAGCCACCGGTACAGCCAGTGGGCGACCAGGACGTGCCCGGCCCAGAGCATTCCGAGCGCGCTCCAGGCGGCCTTGCGGTGTCCGGCCACGACGGCGCCGAAGCAGGCGAGGGCGACGGGGAGGAAGACGGGCCCGTAGGGATACCCGGCGCCCAGGTACAGCACGGCGGCGACCGCGGTCCCGAACACGACGAGGACCGGGTGCCGGTGCCGCCACAGCAGCAGCCCCGAGCCGATCACCAGGAGCGCCCGCGCGAACGGATCGAGTGCCTGTGCCCCGGCCTGCTGGTGGGCCGCGAAGTTCGACCCCACGAGCACGAAGAGGGTCAGCAGCAGGGTGGACACCCACGGCCACCGGCTCTGCCGCCGCTCACCCCCGAACCGTTGCCACCACGGCGAACGATCCCCCCGCATGCCCCGCACACCGTCCATGACAGCCACGCTAGGGCCCCGTACCGGTCCGGGCGTCCTCTGAGCGGGGTGATCACCCGTACTCCTGGCGAAGTACGGGAGCCGCAGGTACCCGCGTCGTAGGACGGTGGGACCCACGCGAGCCGCAGGCCCGTGCGACGCGCCCGAAAGCCCTACCGCAGCCCCACGCCCCACCCCAGCTGCCGTACCGCATGGCGGAAGAACGGAGCGCGGTCCTCCACGACCCGGTTGAACTGGCCGAAGAGCTCGAAGCCGACCAGGCCGTAGAGCTGGGACCAGGCCGCCACCAGGGCCGTGACCGCCTCGGGCGGGAGGTCGGGAGCGAGGTCGGCGGCGACGCGGTCGGCCTCGGGGCGGAGTTCCTCGGGCAGCGGGGGAAGAGGGCGCAGGCCGCCCGGGGTGTGGTGGGCGTCGCGCACCACACCGATCAGGAGGAGGCCGACCCGGGCGGCGGGCGGGACCGTCGTCTGCGGCGCGGTGTAGCCGGGGACGGGGGAGCCGTAGATCAGCGCGTACTCGTGCGGATGGTCGAGGGACCAGCCGCGGACCGCCTCGCACACCGCGACCCACCGGTCCAGCGGTTCCCCTCCCGCTGCCGCCTCATGGGCCCGTTCCGCGCTCTCCCCCAGCGAGTCGTACGCGTCGATGATCAGCGCGGTGAGCAGTTCGTCGCGGCTCGGGAAGTAGCGGTACAGCGCGGAGGAGACCATCCCCAGCTCGCGCGCCACGGCCCGCAGCGAGAGCTTGGCCGCCCCCTCGGCCGCGAGCTGGCGGCGCGCCTCGTCCTTGATGGCTGCGGTGACTTCGATCCGGGCGCGGGCCCGGGCGCCCTGTGTGGTGCTCATGGGCTTCAGTCTCGCACAGACAGAGAGCGGTGCACACAATCGAGAGCACTGCTCTTGCTTTGCCATGCCGATCCATGCAGACTGATGCCAACGAAAACGAGAGCACTGCTCTCTCAAACAATGGGGGATCCTCATGTCCACGCACGTCCAGAAGCCCGGCTGGTTCACGGTCAACGTCTTCAACCGCATGGTGGCCTGGCTCACCCGCCGAGGCCTCAGCGTCTGGGGGTCCCGTGTCCTGGCGGTCCGCGGCCGCAAGAGCGGCGAGTGGCGGACCACCCCGGTGAACCTGCTGACGGTGGAGGGCCGGCAGTACCTGGTGGCGCCGCGCGGCCATGTCCAGTGGACGCACAACATGCGCGCGGCCGGCGGCGGCGAACTGCACCTCGGCAAGCATGTGGAGGTCTTCACCGCGACCGAGGTGAGCGACGACGACAAGGTCCCGCTCCTGCGTGCCTACCTCAAGCGCTGGAAGGCCGAGGTCGGCGTCTTCTTCAAGGGGGTCGGCCCCGACTCCCCCGACGCCGAACTGCGCCGCATCGCGCCCGACCACCCCGTGTTCCGCATCACGGTCAAGAACTGACCTCCCCGCCCTCGGGGGCCACCGCGGGACGCGGGTCCAGCGCCGCCAGCGCCCGCTGGGCCATCGGCCGTCCCCGGACCAGCTCACCCAGCGAGGTCGCGCCCTGGGTGATCTCCTTGAACGCGTTCCACGCGGGCCGGAAACCCGTCAGCGCCGCGTGGAAGAGGCCGGGGCGGCGCTCGAACGCGGTCAGCATCCGCTTGCCGACGCTCATCTCGACGCCGAGCCCCGCCTTGATGGCGAACGCGTAGTTCAGCGCCTGGCGCCGGGCGTCGACCGCGTCATGGGCCTCCGCGATCCGTACCGCCCACTCCCCCGCGAGCCGGCCGGAGCGCAGCGCGAAGGAGATGCCCTCACGGGTCCACGGCTCCAGCAGCCCCGCCGCGTCGCCGCACACCAGCACCCGCCCGCGCGAGAGCGGCGAGTCGTCGGCACGGCAGCGGGTCAAGTGGCCCGAGGAGATGCTCGGTTCGAACCCCGCGAGGCCGAGCCGCGCGACGAAGTCCTCCAGGTACCGCTTGGTGGCCGCGCCTTCACCGCGCGCCGAGATCACGCCGACCGTCAGGGTGTCCCCCTTCGGGAAGACCCAGCCGTAACTGCCGGGCATCGGGCCCCAGTCGATGAGAACCCGCCCCTTCCAGTCCTCGGCGACGGTCTCCGGCACCGGAATCTCCGACTCCAGACCGAGGTCGACCTGGTCGAGCTTGACCCCGACATGCGCTCCTATCCGGCTGGCGCTGCCGTCGGCCCCGACGACCGCCCGAGCGAGGACGGTCTCGCCGCCCTGGAGCACCACCGCGACCGTGCGCCGGTCGGGCACCGCCGAGCCGTGCTGCTCGACGCGCTGCACGGTGACGCCGGTGCGCAACTCGGCGCCCGCCTTCTGCGCGTGCTCGACGAGCTGCTGGTCGAACTCGGGCCGGTTGATCAGCCCGAACAGCATCTGCTTGGAGCGGCGGGTGCGGGTGAACCGGCCGTTGTTCGAGAAGGTGACCGCGTGCACCTTGTCCCGGAAGGGCAGCTCGAAGCCGGGCGGCAACGCGTCCCGCGAGGGGCCGATGATGCCGCCGCCGCACGTCTTGTACCGCGGCAGCTCGGCCTTCTCCAGCAACAGCACCCGCCGTCCCGTGACCGCTGCCGCGTAGGCGGCCGAGGCCCCCGCGGGTCCCGCGCCCACCACGACGACGTCCCACACCCGCTGCGCCTCGTCCCGGGCGCCGTCCGCCGGGGAGCCGCCCGCCGAGGGGCCGGCCGCCGAAGAGCCGTCCGTCGAAGGATCGCCCGCCGAAGAGTTCTCGCTGCTCACGATGGTCTACTGCTCCTGATCAAGCCGCTGCCGCACCTGTCTCCCGCATCCTACGGCGGGCCCGCCCACAACCCACTGTGGGAGGATCTACGGCACTCACAGGTACAACGTCGCACCCACAAGGAGCGTGCCCATGTCGTCGAATCCGGTCGCCGAGACCGTCGCCTCGCTGATGCCGAGGGCGCGGGCGGAGCTCACCGAACTGGTGGCGTTCAGGTCGGTGGCGGACTTCGAGCAGTTCCCGAGGAGCGAGAGCGAGGCCGCCGCGAACTGGGTCGCGGACGCGCTCACCGCCGAGGGTTTCCAGGACGTGGCCCTGCTCGACACCCCGGACGGCACCCAGTCGGTCTACGGCTACCTGCCGGGCCCCGAGGGCGCGAAGACCGTCCTGCTCTACGCCCACTACGACGTGCAGCCCCCGCTGGACGAGGCGGGCTGGCAGACCCCGCCCTTCGAGCTCACCGAGCGGGAGGACGGCCGCTGGTACGGGCGCGGGGCCGCCGACTGCAAGGGCGGGCTGATCATGCACCTGCTCGCGCTGCGCGCCCTCAAGGCCGACGGCGGGATCCCGGTGCACGTCAAGTTCATCGCCGAGGGCTCGGAGGAGCAGGGCACGGGCGGCCTGGAGCGGTACGCGGAGGCGCACCCCGGGCTCCTTGACGCGAACGCCGTCGTCATCGGCGACGCGGGCAACTTCCGCACCGGTCTGCCGACGGTGACCGCGACCCTGCGCGGCATGACCATGATGCGGGTCCGGATC
Source organism: Streptomyces sp. NRRL B-3229 (assembly GCF_000719505.1). NCBI lineage: Bacteria > Bacillati > Actinomycetota > Actinomycetes > Kitasatosporales > Streptomycetaceae > Streptomyces > Streptomyces sp. NRRL B-3229. Next base: position 72,566 of record NZ_JOGP01000014.1, read on the forward strand.
GACACCCTGGAGGGCAACCTCCACTCGGGCCAGTTCGGCGGTGCCGCCCCGGACGCGCTGGCGGCGCTGATCCGGGTCCTGGACTCGCTGCGCGCGAAGGACGGTTCGACCACGATCGACGGGCTCACCCCGGACGCGTCCTGGGAGGGCCTCGCGTACGACGAGGAGCAGTTCCGCAAGGACGCGAAGGTCCTGGACGGCGTCGAGCTGATCGGCGACGGCACGGTCGCCGACCGCATCTGGGCCCGCCCGGCGGTCACGGTCCTCGGCATCGACTGCCCGCCGGTGGTCGGCGCCACCCCGTCCGTGCAGGCGAGCGCCCGCGCCCTGGTCAGCCTGCGGGTGCCGCCGGGCATCGACGCGGCCGAGGCGAACAAGCTGCTCCGGGCCCACATCGAGGCGCACACGCCGTGGGGCGCCCGCGTGAGCATCGAACAGGTCGGCCAGGGCCAGCCGTTCAGCGCGGACACCACCAGTCCGGCCTACGCGGCGATGGCCGACGCGATGGCGGTGGCCTACCCGGGCCAGGAGATGCAGTACGCCGGCCAGGGCGGCTCGATCCCCCTGTGCAACACCCTCGCGGCGCTCTACCCGCACGCGGAGATCCTCCTCATCGGCCTCAGCGAGCCGGCGGCCCAGATCCACGCCGTGAACGAAAGCGTCTCCCCGCAGGAGCTGGAGCGCCTGTCGATCGCGGAGGCCCTGTTCCTGCGCAACTACGCGGCAAGCTGATCCGGGGGCCGATCCTGAAGGCATGACCTCCCCCGCGCGCCTGAGCACCCACGCCGACCTCGCCACCACCTTCGCGCTCCTGAGCGACGGCGACCTCGCGGAGCTGGTGGCGTCGGGTACGCCCGCCGGTACCGGTATCGGCGGGCGGGCGGTGCTGTTGGAGATGGACGGGGTGCAGGTGTTCGTGAAGCGGGTACCGCTCACCGACACCGAACTCCGCCCGCACCACGTCCGCTCCACAGCGAACGTCTTCGACCTGCCGGTCCACTGCCACTACGGCTTCGGTGCGATCGGCAGCCCCGGCTTCGGCGCCTGGCGAGAGCTGGCCGTGCACGAGATGACGACGAACTGGGTCCGGTCGGGCCGCTTCCCGGGGTTTCCGCTGCTCCACCACTGGCGCGTGCTTCCCGACACTCCGCAGCCGCTGCCCGAGGAACTCGCCGACGGGGAGCGGACCGTGGCCTACTGGGGCGGCGGACGTGACCGCCTCGAAGCGCTGCGAACCGCGTCCGCGAGCCTCACCCTGTTCCTGGAGTATGTGCCGCACACCCTCCACGACTGGTTCCACGCACAACTGCGCACGGACGACGCCGACTCGGCCTGCGCCCTGGTGGAGCAGGGGCTCGACGCCGTCACCGGATTCCTGCGGGAGCAGCAACTCGTCCACTTCGACGCCCACTTCCGCAACATCCTCACCGACGGGCACCGGCTCCACCTGACCGACTACGGCCTCTCCCTGTCCGGCCGCTTCCGACTCGACCCGCGGGAACGCGACTTCTTCGACCGGCATTGCCCCTACGACCGCGCCTACGTCTTCTCGTACCTCGTCCACTGGCTGGTCGTCGACCAGTACGGCCTCGACCGGGACGAGCGCGAGGACTTCATTCGCGCATGCGCGGACGGCAGGCGGCCAGAGGGGATCCCCCGGGCCGCCGCCGAGCTCATCTCACGTCACGCCCGGCTCGCCGTCGTCGTGGGGGACTTCAACCGGCGCCTGGAGCAGGAGAGCCGGCTGACTCCCTACCCTCACGAGGCGGCTGACGCGTTGTCCTCCAGGGCCGTCAGCGCCGGGTCGAGCACGATGTCCTCGGCGCGTGCCTCGACGCTCGGCTCCTCCGGGAAGTGACAGGCCGTCAAGTGGCCCTCCGCGTTGCCCCCGAGCCGTACCAGCGGCGGTTCCTCGGTCGCGCACCGCTCCTGGGCCTTCCAGCAGCGGGTGCGGAAGCGGCAGCCGGAGGGCGGGTCGACCGGTGAGGGCACGTCCCCGGCGAGCCGGATGCGCTCGCGCCGGTGCACGGCGTCCGGGTCGGCCTCGGGGACCGCGGACAGCAGCGCGTGGGTGTAGGGGTGCCGGGGCCCGGTGTAAAGGGTCTGCCGGTCGGCTACCTCGACGATCTTGCCGAGGTACATCACCGCGACCCGCTCGCAGAAGTGCCGTACGACGGCGAGGTCGTGGGCGATGAAGACGAACGCGATGCCCAGTTCCCGCTGGAGGTCCTGGAGCAGGTTGACGATCTGCGCCTGGATGGACACGTCCAGTGCGGAGACCGGCTCGTCGGCCACGATCAGCTTGGGCCGCAGTGCGAGGGCGCGGGCGATCCCGATGCGCTGGCGCTGGCCGCCGGAGAACTCGTTCGGGTAGCGGTTGTAGTGCTCGGGGTTGAGGCCGACGGTCTCCAGGAGTTCCTGGGCGCGCTTCTTGTGCCCCTGCGGCGGGTTGATGTCGTTGAGCCGCATCGGCGTCTCGACGATCGTGCCGACCGTGTGCCGGGGGTTCAGGGACGAGTACGGGTCCTGGAAGATCATCTGGAGGTTGCGGCGGGCCTCCTTCATCCGGTTCTCCGGGGTGTGGGTGATGTCCTCCCCGTCGAACATCACCTTCCCGGCCGTGGGTTCCAGCAGCCGGGTGATGAGCCGGCCCGTGGTCGACTTGCCGCAGCCGGACTCGCCGACCAGTCCGAGCGACTGGCCCGCGCCGACCGTGAAGTCGATGCCGTCGACGGCGTGCACGGCCCCGATCTGCCGCTGGAAGACGATCCCGCGGCGGATCGGGAAGTGCTTGGTGAGGCCGCTGACTTCGAGCAGGTGCTCCCCGACGGCGGGCTGGGTGGTGCTCACGGGCTGCTCCTGTTCGTCCGCCGCGCTCACTGCGCGGCCCCCGTGGCCGTACGGACGCGGATCTCTTGCCGGGTCTCGGGGGTGAGGTGGCAGGCGGCGAGGTGCCGTCCGGTGCCGGGGACGGCCACCAGCTCGGGCCGGTCGACCGCGCAACGCCCGTCGGGCACCCAGCCCTTGTAGGTGCAGCGGGGGTGGAAGGCGCAGCCGGGGGGTGGGTTGATCAGACTCGGCGGAGAACCCGCGATCGGGTTCAGCCGGCGTCCGACGTCCCCGGTGATCTGCGGCATGGACTCCAACAGGCCCCAGGTGTAGGGGTGCTGGGGCTCCTTGAGGACGTCGTGGACGGTGCCGTACTCGATGCGGCGGCCGCCGTACATCACCAGGATGTCGTCGGCGATGTCGGCCACCACCCCGAGGTCGTGGGTGATGAGGATGACCGCGGAGCCGAACTCCTCCTGGAGGTCCCGGATCAGGTCCAGGATCTGCGCCTGGACGGTGACGTCCAGGGCGGTGGTGGGCTCGTCGGCGATGAGCAGTTCGGGGTCGCAGACCAGCGCCATGGCGATCATGGCGCGCTGGCGCATACCGCCGGAGAACTGATGGGGGTAGTCCCGCACCCGGCGCTCGGGCTGCGGGATGCCGACCCGCTTCAGCATCTCCACGGCCCGCTCCCGGGCCTCCTTCCTGGAGACCTTGTGGTGGACCTGGTAGGCCTCGGCTATCTGGGCGCCGACGGTGAAGTAGGGGTGCAGCGCGGACAGCGGATCCTGGAAGATCATGGAGACGGTACGGCCGCGCAGCGAGCGCATGGCGTGCTCGGGCAGGGAGACCAACTCCCGTCCGTCCAGGCGGATCTCGCCGGAGACCTGGGCGCGCGTGCCCTTGTGCAGTCCGAGCAGGGCCAGCGAGGTGACCGACTTCCCCGAGCCGGACTCTCCGACGATGCCGAGAGTGCTGCCCTTCTCCAGGGTGAAGGAGACGCCGTCGACGGACTTGACGATCCCGTCCTCGGTGGGGAAGTGCACACGCAGGTCCCGTACGTCGAGGAAGGGCGCGGCCGCGTCGTCGGCGGCCGCCGGTTGCGGTGAGGTCAGGAGGGACACGGGCTTTCCTTGCTGCGGGTGAGGGGCTCAGGCGAGGCGGACACGGGGGTCGATGAGGCCGTAGACCACGTCGACGACCACGTTGGCGAGGACGACGAAGGTGGCCGCGAAGAGCGTGGTGCCGAGGATGACCGGCAGGTCGGAGTTCTGTACCGAGTCGACCGCGAGCTTGCCGATGCCGTTGATGCCGAACACCGACTCGGTGATGACCGCGGAGCCGCCGATCAGCGAGCCGACGTCCATGCCGAAGATGGTGATGATCGGGGTGATCGCGGCCCGCAGACCGTGCTTGAGGACGACGCGCCGACTCGACAGGCCCTTGGCGCGGGCGGTGCGCATGTAGTCCTCGGCGAAGACCTCCAGCATGGAGGAGCGGGTGAGCCGGGTGTACAGCGCGAGGTAGACGATGACCAGGGTGAACCAGGGCAGGATCAGCCCCTGGAACCAGGCGCCCGGGTCCTGGGTGATCGGGGTGTAGCCGGAGGCTGGCAGGATCTGCCACTTGTCGACGAACAGGTAGAGCAGCAGCAGTCCGACGAAGTAGATCTGCACGGAGACACCGAGCAGGGCGAGTCCCACCGCCGCCTTGTCCGCGGCCTTGCCCCGGCGGACGGCGGCGACCGTGCCAAGGCCGACGCCCAGGATCAGGAAGAACACCGCCGCGCCGAGACCCAGCGAGAGGTCGGCGGGGAAGTCGTCGAGGAGGGTGGTCAGGACCGGGGTGTCGGTCTGGAAGGAGATGCCGAGGCAGGGCGCGCCGCAGTGAATGTGCACGCTCTCGTCGCCGAAGTCCCGGCCGACGAAGAGTCCCTTGAAGAACTCCCAGAACTGCTTGAGGAAGGTCTGGTCGAGCCCCAGCGAATGCTTGATCTCGGCCAGCCGGGACGGCGAACAGGTCTTGCCGCAGGCCAGGAGGGCGGGGTCGGACGGCAGCGCGAAGAAGATCACGAAGGTGATCACGGTGATCACCAGGAGGATCGCGACCGCTGCCAGCAGGCGCCGGATGAGGTAACGAAGCATGTCGTGCTGGACCCTGACGTGAGAGGGGGTGCCCCGCCGGCCGGGACCGCCGGCGGGGCTGGGAGGGGTGCGTCAGCTCTTGACGTAGACGTGGACCAGGCTGGGCTCGGCGAGGATCGGGTCCGAGATGACTCCGCCGACCTTGGAGCCCGCCAGATCGCTGAACTTCATGTACATCAGCGGGATCACAGCGGCGTCCTTCATGATCTGCTGGTCGAGGGCGCCGTAGGCGGCGTCGGCCTGCTTGACGTCCGTCATCTTGGCGATCTTGTCGATCTGCGCGTTGACGGCCGGGTCGTTCAGGTACGACAGGTCCTGGTTGGACTGCGGCAGCTTCGCGATCTGACGTCCGTCGAAGAGGACGGGCAGCACGGTGGAGGCGTTCGGCCAGTCCGCGATCCAGTCGCCCCAGGTGAGGTCGTACTGGTTCTTGACGTTGTCGATGTTGCTGAAGTAGTTCGCCGCGTCGATCGGGGTGATGTTCACCGTGATGCCGATCTTCGCGAGCGAGGTCTTCACGGCGTCGCCGAAGTGCTCCAGGGTGGGGGTGTTCTCGACCGCGAGCGACATGGTGAGCTTGGGGTCGCCGGCCTGCTTCATCAGCGCCTTGGCCTTGGTGAGGTCCCCGGCGGGGTCGGCGCTGTAGAAGTTGAACTTCTGGTAGCCGCCGATGCCGGGGCTGAGCATGGTGCTCGCGTAGGCGCCGTACGCCGAACCGCCGAACGCGCCGCGGACGGTGGTCTTGTCGATCGCGTACTCGATGGCCTGACGGACCTTCAGGTTCTTGGTCCGGGTGGTGTTGATGGCCAGGTAGTTGATGCCGGGCGCCGGGATGTTGTAGAGGCGTGACTTCAGGGACGGGTCATTGGTGATCGTCGTCAGGTCGGAACCCGCGATCGGCCACTGCATGATCGAGGTCTGGGCGGTGCCCGCGTCGGACTTGATCTGCTGGTCGATCGCCGACTGGTCCTGGCCGAGCTGCACGTCGATCTCGTTGACGTTCTGCTGCCGGATCGGGTCGGTCGACTGCTTCCAGTGGGTGTTCCTGACGAGGACGAGTTCCTTGTTCTTGGTGTACGACTTGATCATGTACGGCCCGTCGGACCAGACGTGCGTGTCGTACGTGGCGCCGGTGTCGTGCGCCTTGGGCACCCCCGACCAACCGGGCATGGCGGTCGTCTGGTTGAAGTCGGCGACCGGCTGGTTCAGGTGGAAGACGATGGTGGACGCGTCGGGCGTCTGGATGGAGGCGAGTTCCTTGCCCGAGTAGGGGCCCTTGTAGGAGGAGCCGCCGACCAGCCACTGACTGGCGTACGGCGGGCCGCCGTTGATGTCGGGTGAGAAGGTCCGCTCGACGCCGTACTTGACGTCCTGCGAGGTGACCGCCGTGCCGTCCTGCCAGGTGACGCCCTTGCGCAGGTGGAAGGTCCACACCGTGTCGTTCGCGCTGGGCGTTCCGGTGTCGGTGGCCAGGTCGCCGACCAGCCTGGGCGTCGAGCCCGTCTCGTCCCAGCCGGTCAGGGTGCGCACGAGCTCCTGGTCCATGCTCGAACCCTCGGTCGTGTAGACGCGCTGGGGGTCGAGGTGGTCGAAGTCTGCGTGGTCGAGGACGGTCAGGGTGCCGCCCTTGGCCGGGGAGCCGCTTCCGCTGGTGCTGGAGGAGCCTCCGCATGCGGTGGCCCCCAGGGCGATCGCCACGGCGGTGGCCGTGAGCGCGATCGAGCGCCTTCTGCGCGTCATGAGGTAACACTCCGTTCTTCTACGGCTCGGCGACGACGGCTCAAGTGGGGCCGCATGCGCCGGTGTTGAGGGGGACCGCGTCAGCCGCGGGCCGCGCGGGGGTCCAGGGCGTCCCGGACGCCGTCGCCGAGGAGGTTCAGCGCCAGGACGAGAATCAGCAGCAGGACTCCGGGAACGAACAGGTACATGGGGTCCTGGAGGAAGAACTGGGAGGCGTCCGAGAGCAGCGCTCCCCAGTCCGGGTTGGGCGGGATGACGCCCACGCCGAGGTAGGACAGGGCCGCCTCGGTGGTGATGTTCTGCGGGACGGCCAGCGCGAACGAGATCAGCACCGGCGCCCACAGGTTCGGCAGCAACTGCCGGAAGAGGATGTGCCACTTGCCGGCGCTCATGATCCGTGCCGCGTCGACGAACTCCCGCTCGCGCAGGGACAGGACCTGTCCGCGGACCAGGCGGGCGGTGTAGGCCCAGGCGAACACCGCGATGTTCAGGACGAGGACGAGCAGCCGGAGGTTCTCGTCGGTGCCGCCGTGGTCGTTGGTCTGCATCGCGTTCTGGATGACCGGGGTCAGCGCGATGATGAACAGCAGCTGCGGGAAGGCCAGCATCACGTCCATGATCCGCGATAGCACGGAGTCGACCCAGCCGCCGGAGTACCCGGCCGCGAGGCCGGCCACGACGCCGACGACGGTGGACAGGACGGCCGAGGCGAAGCCGACGAAGAGCGAGGTGCGCAGGCCGTAGACGATCCGGGCGAACAGGTCGTAGCCGGTGCCCGGTTCGACGCCCAGCAGATGGGTGAGGCTGATGCCGCCCAGCGAACCGCGGGGGAAGTTGCCGGTGTCGGGATTGATCGCTTTCCCGTCGGGGGTGATCGGGCCCCAGCCGGTGATGTCGGTCAGGACCGGCGCCAGCAGCGCGATCAGGATGAAGAGCACCGTGATCACGAACGCGGCCATGGTGACCTTGTCGCGTCTGATGCGCCGCCAGGCCATGCGGGCGGGCGACCGTCCGGTGATGGCGGTGCCGTCGCTCAGCGGGGTCGGCGAGGGTTCGCCGGCTGCTTGCGTGGCGCCGGTGGCGGGCATCGGCTGCTGTTGCGTCGTCATCGTGCGGACGTCCCGGGTATGTGCTGAAGCGGGCGCGGGGGTCTCGGCATGAGGCTGTCCCCTGGAGGAAAAGGCGTCGGTCGCCGGCCGTTGTCGGCGCCGTGAGGCTGAGCGGGACTGTCGCAACATGCCGGAAGGCCGGTCAAGCCGGAAAATGACCGAAAAGGGGATTGTTTGCGCTCGTTGCCAAGAGTTGGCGAGGGCGGGGTGTTCCGTTAGCTCTGACATGGAGGTAACGCGACGATTCCCTTGGCGGGTTCTCGCCTTCCACTTGCCAGATCCGAACGTGCTTCGAACGCGACAAGGCCCCGCCGACCGCGAACGCCGACGGGGCCCCGAACGGTCCTCAGCCTGTCGGAATCCCCGCTTCCAGGTACAGGGCGGCCCCGCGCTCCCGTGCCCTGAGCGCCCATCGCAACCGCTCGTAGCGCACCGGCGGCAGCAGCTCCGCGGCCTCCTCCTCGCTCGCGAAGCACCAGCCGCGCAGCTCGGGTCCGGGCAGCAGGACCCGGCCCGCCTCGGTGGAGTCGAGCCGTCCGCCGTCGAAGAGCAGCCGCAGTCCGCCGTACCCGGGAGGCGCGGGCGGTTCCCAGTCGACGACCAGGAGACGGGGTACGTCGTCCAGCTGGATGCCGGTCTCCTCGGCGACCTCGCGCACCCCGGCCCGCGCGGGCGCCTCGCCGGGTTCGACGACTCCGCCGGGGAACTCCCAGCCGGCCTTGTAGGTGGGGTCGACCAGCAGCACGCGGTCCTGCTCGTCGAAGAGGAGGACCCCGGCGGCCACCGTCTCGGCGGTGGGCTCCGGGGTCTGCACGATGTCGCACGCGGGCACGGTCCCGGCACCGAGGTCCTCGGCGATCCGGACGGCCGTCTCGTACGGGGTGAGCGCGCTGGTGTCGATCGGATGGGCGTCGGTGGTGAGCCAGGAGGCGAGGGCGGCCCGGTAGGGCTCGATGCGGTCGTCCGCCCAGTGGCCCTGTCCCGTCGCGCCGAGCGGCAGGGCCGGTGTGGCGCTCCGCCCGGCTATTCGTTCACGCAGGATCGTTTCCGCCGGAGCGAGGAGCACATGCCGGACACTGATCCGGCGGGCGGCGAGGCCACCGAAGATCTCGTCGCGGTACTCCTGGCGCAGCAGGGTCATGGGGACCACGAGGGTCCCGCCGAGCTCGGCGAGCATCGCGGCCGCCGTGTCGATCACCAGACGTCGCCAGATCGGCAGGTCCTGGAAGTCGCCGACCTCGGCGAGGTGCTTGGGCGGCAGCAGGCGCACGACCGCTGCGCCGATCTCCTCGGGGTCGAAGAGCGTGCTGTTCGGGATCAGTTCGATCAGTTCCCGTGCGGCGGTGGTCTTCCCCGCACCGAACGCGCCGTTGATCCAGACGATCACGGACTCCCCCTCTTCTGTTTGGCCCCCTGTGGCTTGCCCGTTCCACCCTGCCACGGAAACCAGCCGCAGTTGAGAGCACACGAAACGGCGCCGGAGCCCTCCTTCGAGAGCTCCGGCGCCGTGGCCTCGCGGGGGCGGGCCCCGTCAGACGTTGTCCCCCAGCGCACTCTCCTCCACGCCGTCCAGACTGGCGTCGGCGATGGTGTGGTGGGGGTCGACGGCGGTGAGGGTCCTGTCGAGGTCGAGGTCGCCGAGTGCGCCGCCCGCGGCGTGCGAGGGGGTGACCGCCGCGACGACGAAGCCGGTGGCGAGGGAGGCGATGGCGAGCATGCTGCGCTTCTTCATGAGCTGATCAACGCGACCACGCGCGATGGGTCACGCCCGGCACTCCGCCCACCGGGTGGAACGTCCCACCTGGGTCGCGCCCAGCCGCCTCACTCACCGGGCGGAACGTTCCGCCACCGCACCGCCGCCCCCGCCGTCAGAGGGCCGCGGCGGTGTCCGACTGCCGGGCGAGCGCCGCCGCGGCCGCCCCGACCAGGCCCGCGTCCGTGCCCATCTGCGCGGGCACGATCGTCAGGCGCTGGACGAAGGACAGGGTCGCGTAGCTGCCCAGGGCCTTGCGGAGGGGCTCGAAGAGGATGTCTCCGGCCTTGCCCACCCCGCCGCCGATCACGGCGATGTCGATCTCGACGAGGGTCGCGGTGGCGGCGATACCGGCGGCCAGCGCCTGGGCCGCCCGCGCGAAGGAGGCCACGGCGACCGGGTCACCGGCCCGGGCCGCCTCGGCCACCGCGGCGGCGGAGGTGTCGCCGTCCGGGCCGGGCCGCCAGCCGTTCTCCAGCGCGCGGCGGGCGATGTTCGGACCGCTCGCGATGCGCTCCACACAGCCGCGCGCACCGCACGGGCACGGGTCGCCGTCCAGGTCGACGCTGATGTGCCCGATGTGACCGGCGTTCCCGGTCGGACCGGCGTGCAACTGGCCGTTCAGCACCAGACCGCCCCCGACACCGGTCGAGACGACCATGCACAGCGCGTTGTCGTGCCCGCGTGCCGCGCCCTGCCAGTGCTCCGCGGCCGTGATCGCCACACCGTCGCCGATCAGCTCGACGGGGAGCCCGCCCGCCGCCTCCTGGACCCGCCGGACCAGCGGATAGTCGCGCCAGCCGGGCACGTTCACCGGGCTAACCGTGCCGGTGGAGGCGTCCACCGGACCCGCGCTGCCGATACCGAGGGCGCCGGTCCGTCCCCACAGCGGCGAGCCGGTCAGCTCGCCGACGGTCTCCTCGACGGCGCGCATGACGGTCTCGCCGTCCTCCTGGGCGGGTGTGGCGCGCTGGGCGCGGTGCAGGATCCGGCCGTGGGCGTCCACCAGCGCCCCGGCGATCTTGGTGCCGCCGATGTCGAGCGCAGCCACGAGGTCGGTGTGCATCAGTGTCAGTTCTCCGCGTCACCTTGAGGAATGGAGGGGCCGGTCTCGCGGTGGGGGCGCTGGCCAGCAGATTGCGGTGGACAGTGTCTCCTGCATCTGACAACGTTGTCCAGGCTCTATGCTCGACGCCACATCCTCATACAAAATCATGGGCCGCCACACCCCTTTGCGACCACCGCATCCCGACAGGACAGGACGCCGTATCGTGCCCGAGACCCACAGCCGAGCAGACCGTCTCTCCGCGACCCGGTACGGCAACCGCCCGACCATGAAGGACGTGGCCGCCCGGGCCGGCGTGGGGCTCAAGACGGTCTCCCGCGTGGTCAACGGCGAAGCGGGGGTCACGGCCGAGACCGAGCACCGGGTCAAGGAGGCCATCGAGGCGCTCGGTTTCCGCCGCAACGACAGCGCGCGGGTGCTGCGCAAGGGGCGTACCGCGAGCATCGGCCTGGTCCTGGAGGACCTCGCCGACCCCTTCTACGGCCCGCTGAGCCGTGCGGTGGAGGAGGTCGCCCGGGCCAACGGGGCGCTGCTCATCAACGGTTCCAGCGCGGAGGACCCGGAGCGGGAGCAGGAGCTGGTGCTGGCGTTGTGCGCGCGGCGCGTGGACGGGCTGGTGGTGATCCCGGCCGGCGACGATCACCGGTATCTGGAGCCGGAGCTCAAAGCGGGCGTGGCGACGGTGTTCGTGGACCGTCCGGCGGGCCGGATCGACGCCGACGTGGTCCTGTCCGACAACTTCGGGGGGGCGCGGGACGGGGTGGCCCACCTCATCGCGCACGGGCACCGCAGGATCGGCTTCATCGGCGACATGCCCCGCATCCACACCGCCGCCGAGCGACTGCGCGGGTACCGGGCGGCGATGGAGGACGCGGGCATAGCGGTCGAGGACGCGTGGACCTCCCTGGGGGTCACCGACCCCGAGCGGGTACGGCGGGCGGCCGAGGAAATGCTCTCCGGGCCGTCCCCCGTCACCGCGATCTTCGCCGGCAACAACCGCGTGACGGTCACCGTGGTCCGCGTCCTCGCCGAGCACACCCGGCGGGTCGCCTTCGTCGGCTTCGACGACATCGAGCTCGCGGACCTCCTCCAGCCGGGTGTCACGGTCGTCGCCCAGGACGCGGCGGCCTTGGGCCGCACGGCCGCGGAACGGCTCTTCCGCCAACTGGACGGCACGCTCCTGACCCCGGAACGCATCGAACTGCCCACTCGGTTGATCACGCGCGGCTCGGGCGAGTTGCCTCCGGCGGACTGAGCGAAGTGCAGGGGAGCGGGGAGAATCGTCGAGTGGGTGAGGTGACGTGGCTGGACAGGGGCGACGGCGAGAGGGCGGCGCCGGAGGCGGGGAGCCCTGACCCGGCCGCCGCCCCTTCCCTGGAGTCGCTGGGGCTCGCCGAGGCCCCGCGTGATCATCCGCTGCGCTACCCCGGCGCCTGGCCGACGCGCTCCGTGCTGCTCGACGGCGACCGGCTGCACCCGCTCGACCGGCTGGTGCACGAGGACCGCACCCCCGTCCTCGCGATCGGGTCCAACGCCAGCCCCGGGCAACTGCGGCACAAGATGGCCGAGTTCGGGATCGTCTCTCCGGTCCCGATGGTCAGGGCACAGGTGACCGGCGTCGGCGTCGGGGTGTCCGCGCATGTCAGCCGGATGGGATACGTCTCCGCCTCTCCCTTCCACGCCCCGGGCTCCACACGGGAGTTGTTCGTCATCTGGCTGGACGCCGAGCAGCTCGCGGTCGTCGACGCGAGCGAAGGCGTCCCCCTGAGGAACGGCAACTACGGCCGCGCCTGGCTGCCCTCGCCCGAGGTGCGGGTCGAGCTGGAGGACGGCGTGACCCTGCCCGGCGTCCACTCCTACGTCAACCGCCACGGCGTGCTGCACGACGGCACCGGCCTGCCCCGCACCCACCCCGGGCAGCGGGCGCTGCTCACCGAACTCCTCGTGGGATCAGCCCGGTTGAGAGACCTGTTCGGGGTCACACCCGAGGAGTTCGTGACCCGGGCCCGCGCCGACCGCAGGCGGTGCGAGGCCGGCACCCGGCTCTTCGCCGAGGAGAAACGGGTGACGGAGTCCGGCCTGGAGCGGTACCTGAGGGTTCAGCAGACCGGGAGCCCCGGCACCGGCTCGTCGTTGCCGCCGCCCTTGACGTAGACGACGCTGACGTACACCCCGGTGTTGCCGCTGTCGTCGTCGGTCTTGGCCCACCACACGTTGGTCCACTCCCCCGAGGTCTCGCGGCGCCCCAGGTTCGACTGGCAGAAGAAATAGTTGGTGCCCGCGTAGAGGACCCCGGCCTCGGCGCCGGAGGCCGTGTAGGACTTGGCGGTCTTCCAGACCGTGCAGTTGTACTTGCCGCCGCCGATCGCCGTGCAGGCCGGGGCTGGAGTGCTGGGGTCGCCGGTCGGACCGCCGCCCCCCGACTCGCCGGAGCCGCCGCCGTGCTCGTCGCCCTTCCCCGAAGTGCCGCCTCCGGAGGTCGCCTTGGCGGACGGGGAGGCACCGCTCGTGGGGTCGGAGCCGCCGCCCTTGTCGCCGGAGGTCGCCTTCGCGCTCGGCGTTTTCTTCTCGTCCCCGCCCGTGGGCTTGGGGCCGGCGGAACGGTCGGCGTCGGTCCGCCCGGACGGGGTGGAGGAGGCCGACGGGCTCGCCCCGGACCCGATCGGCCGGGCGTCGGCATCGGCCTCACCCGAGCCGTTCAGCAGCGCTGCGGTCGTCCCGGCCGCCGCGAGCACGACGGCGACGGCCACGGCGGCGAGCAGGGCCCGCCCCTTGCGGCGAGGTGAGCCGGAAGCGGCTATCGCGGCGGTCGGCGGCTGCTCCTGGGAGACCTGCGAGCCCGGTCCGTGCACGAGAGGGCCGGCCTGTCCCGGAACCAGGCCTTGCGCCCCGGAAAATCCGCCGCCCTGAGCCCCGCCCTGCGCGCCGGGAAGCCCCGCGCCCGGAGCATGAACCTGAGCCGTGGGAAAGCCCGCGCCCGGAGCGTGGACCTCGGCCGCATGACCCTGCTCCGCGGCGCCGAACCCGGTCGCGGCCGGCGTCACGGCCCCCTGCCCCGGCACCGCCGTGGGATCGGTCGACGGACTGCCGGCCCCCGTCCCCTCCGACGACTGCGGTCCGGGGGCGGCTCCCGCCGCTCCCGGCATCCGGAAGGCGGCCGGGAGGGCCGGGCCGCCCGGCTCCGTGCGCACCCGCGTCTCCTGCGCCTCCGTACCGCGCAGAGTGGTCGTCGCGCTGTCGGTGGCGGGGGCGTCCGCCACGGCCTGGAGCAGGTCGCGGGCCTCCTCGGCCCCGGGACGCGCCTCGGGCCGCTTGTCGAGGAGGCGTCGCAGAACCGGTGCGAGGGGCCCGGCGCGCTGCGGCTCGGGCAGCGGTTCACCGACGATCGCGGTGAGCGTGGAGAACGTCGAGGTGCGGCGGAACGGCGCGGCTCCCTCGACGGCCGCGTACAGCGTGGCGCCGAGGGCCCAGACGTCGGAGGCCGCCCCGGGATCCGCGCCCTGGGCGCGCTCGGGGGCCATGTAGTCGAGGGAGCCGACGAGATGACCGGTGCGGGTGAGGCTGGTGGCGGCGCCGTCGCCCGGGTCCTCCATGGTGGCGATGCCGAAGTCGGTGAGCAGCACCCGGCCGGAGCGGTCGAGCAGGATGTTGCCGGGCTTGACGTCCCGGTGCAGGACACCGGCCCGGTGGGCGGCGGCGAGCGCGTCCATGACCCTGGCGCCGATGCCGGCCGCCTCGCGGGGGTCGAGGGGTCCGCTCCTGCGCAGCACCTGGTCCAGGGACGGGCCCTCGACCAGCTCCATGACGATCAGCGGGCGTCCCTCGACCTCACCGATGTCGTGCACCGCGACGACTCCGGGATGCCGGACCCGGGCCGCCGCGCGGGCCTCGCGCTGCATCCGCAGCCGCAAATCCGCCAGTTCGGGCCCGTCGGCGTCGTTGTAGGTGCGCAGTTCCTTGACCGCGACCTCGCGGCCGAGCACCTCGTCGACCGCCCGCCAGACCACGCCCATGCCGCCGCGGCCGAGCTGGCCCACGACCCGGTATCGCCCGGCCAGCAGCCGACCGGCGTCGTCCTGGCCCTTTCCGTTGGTCTCCCCCGAAGACACCGCTGCCCCGTTCCTGTGACACGTCAATGCGTGCGACACAGACTACGGGGCAGGGGTGACAACTCCAGTGCGAGGTTGCGACTGTGACAGGTCCGCGACGTGCGCGGCTACCGGTCGGCCGGCGGCGACGTGTCCGGCTACCGGTCGGCGACGGTGAGGTCGCCGCGCCGCGGGGCCGCGTACCCCTCCAGGTCGGCGCGGGTCAGACCGGTCAGCCGGGCCACCTCCCCGATGTCCAGGGCACCGCAGTCCAGCCCGCGCAGCAGATAGCCGCTGAGCGCCTTGGCGGTGGCGGGCTCGTCCATGACGTCACCGCCGACCCTGCCCGCGTACCGGGCGAGCCGGGCGGCGGCCTGCTCGAAGCCCTCGCGGTAGAAGGCGAACACGGCCGCGTACCGGGTCGGGATGTGGCCGGGGTGCATGTCCCAGCCCTGGTAGTAGGCGCGGGCCAGGGCGCGGCGGGTGAGGCCGTAGTGGAGCCGCCAGGCGTCGTGGACCTTCGCGGTGGGGCCGACGGGCAGCACGTTGGTGGAGCCGTCCGAGACCCGTACTCCGGTGCCCGCGGCGGCGACCTGCATGACCGCCTTGGCGTGGTCGGCGGCGGGGTGGTCGCTGGCCTGGTGGGCGGCGGAGACGCCGAGGCAGGCGCTGTAGTCGAAGGTGCCGTAGTGCAGTCCGGTGGCGCGTCCTTCGGCGGCCCGGATCATACGGGCGACGGTGGCGGTGCCGTCGCCGGCGAGGATGGACTGGCTGGTCTCGATCTGGATCTCGAAGCCGAGCCGTCCGGAGTCCAGTCCGTGCGCCTTCTCGAAGGCCTCGAGGAGCCGCGTGAACGCCCCGACCTGCTCGGCGTACGTCACCTTCGGCAGGGTCAGCACCAGCCCGTCGGGGAGCCCGCCCGCCGCCATCAGGCCGGTGAGGAAGACGTCCAGGGTGCGGATGCCGCGGTCCCGGACGGCCGCCTCCATGCACTTCATGCGGATGCCCATGTACGGCGCCGCCGTGCCGTTCTCGTACGCCTCGGCGATCAGACGGGCCGCGCGGGCCGCCGTCTCGTCCTCCTCGGCGTCCGGGCGTGGGCCGTAGCCGTCCTCGAAGTCGACCCGGAGGTCCTCGATCGGCTCGCGCTCCAGTTTGGCGCGCACGCGCGTGTACACGGGCTCGGCGAGTTCGTCGGACAGCCCGAGGACGGCGGCGAAGGACCCGGCGTCCGGGGCGTGTTCGTCCAGGGCGGCGAGGGCCCGGTCGCCCCAGGTGCGGATCGTGTCGGCGGCGAAGGCGTCGCCGGGGACGTAGACGGTGTGCACGGGCTGACGGGTCCCGGGGTCGCCGGGGTAGCGGCGCTCCAGTTCGGCGTCGACCGGCGCGAGGGAGGCGCTGATCTCCTCGCTGACGGCACCCGCGAGGCTCGTCGCGACCTGCTCCTGCCGGCCCTGACCCATGCTGCACCCTCCAGTTTTCCGCTCTACGGAATCAACAATCCGTAGAACGAAGTTATCCGTGAAGCTTCCCGACGGTCAACACCCTGTCCACAGCATGAGCGATCGCGTTCATCCGAACTGCCGAGAACCCCTACGCCGTCTTCCACACTCCGGTTCGACCATTCATCCTGGTCCGTCGGGAGGGACCTCACATGCCGGACACCCACAGATTGACGCGTCGCATGGGGCTCAGAACCGCCGTGGCCGCCGCCGTCATCGTGCCGCTGATGGGCACGCTGCCGGCCTCGGCCGCCAGACCGTCCAACCGACGACTCGATCTCATGACGTTCAACCTGCGGTACGCCGACACCGCCGAACCCAACAGCTGGGCCACCCGCCGCCCGGTGATGCGCCGCCTGTTGCGCCGGGAGACGCCCACACTGATCGGCACCCAGGAAGGCCTCTACCAGCAACTGCTGGACATCCACGCCGACCTCGGACCGCGCTACGACTGGATCGGCACCGGCCGCGAGGGCGGCAGCCGGGACGAGTCCACGGCGGTCTTCTACGACAACCGGCGCCTCGCCCCCGTCGAGCACGACACGCTCTGGCTCTCCGACACCCCGAGGGTGATCGGCTCGAACACCTGGGGCGGATCGCTGCCCCGGATCCTCACGTGGGTCCGCTTCCGCGACCGGAGCGCCGACGGCCGGGAGTTCTACGTCGTCAACACCCACTTCGACCACGTGGGCCAGTACGCGCGCGAGCGGTCGGCGCAGCTCCTCGGCGAGACGATCGCCGGGTTCGACCCCGCCCTGCCGGTCGTCGTGACCGGCGACTTCAACGCCACGGCCCACGACAACCGGGCGTACGACATCCTGCTGGCCGACGGGCTGGTCGACACCTGGGACGCGGCTGTCGAGCGGGGCCGGCAGTACGCCACCTTCCACGGCTACAAGCCCCTGACGCCCGACGGCGACCGCATCGACTGGATCCTCACCACCCCCGGCGTCACCGTCCACCGGGCCTCCGTCAACACCTTCGCGCTCGACGGGCAGTACCCGAGCGACCACCTTCCGGTGCAGGCCACGGTGACCCTGGGATGAGCCGAGGCCCCCGCGACCGCGTCGGCGGTCACGGGGGCCTCGTACGCCCGGAGCCGGGATCAGCCCTTGCGGGTCTTGATCTCCTCGGTGAGGGCGGGGACGACGTCGAAGAGGTCGCCGACGACGCCGTAGTCGACCAGGTCGAAGATCGGGGCCTCGGCGTCCTTGTTGACGGCCACGATGGTCTTCGAGGTCTGCATGCCCGCGCGGTGCTGGATGGCGCCGGAGATGCCGTTGGCGATGTACAGCTGCGGGGAGACCGACTTGCCGGTCTGGCCGACCTGGTTGGTGTGCGGGTACCAGCCCGCGTCCACCGCGGCACGCGAGGCGCCCACGGCCGCGCCGAGGGAGTCGGCGAGGGCCTCGATGATCGCGAAGTTGTCGGCGCCGTTGACACCGCGGCCGCCGGAGACCACGATCGCGGCCTCGGTCAGCTCCGGACGGCCGGTCGACTCGCGCGGGGTGCGGCCGGTGACCTTGGTGCCGGTGGCCTGCGGGGAGAAGGTCACGCTCAGCTCCGAGACGTCACCGGCGGCCGGGGCGGCCTCGACGGCGGCGGAGTTGGGCTTGACGGTGATGACCGGGGTGCCCTTGGAGACGCGGGACTTGGTGGTGAAGGAGGCGGCGAACACCGACTGGGTGGCCACCGGGCCCTCGTCGCCGGCCTCGAGGTCGACGGCGTCGGTGATGATGCCGGAGCCGATGCGCAGCGCCAGACGGGCGGCGACCTCCTTGCCCTCGGCGGAGGACGGGACCAGGACGGCGGCCGGGGACACAGCCTCGACGGCGACCTGGAGGGCGTCGACCTTCGGTACGACCAGGTAGTCGGCGTACTCGGAGGCGTCGTGGGTGAGGACCTTGACGGCGCCGTGCTCGGCGAGGGCGGCGGCGGTGTCGGCGGCTCCGTTGCCCAGCGCGACGGCGACCGGCTCGCCGATACGGCGGGCGAGGGTCAGCAGCTCCAGGGTGGGCTTGCGGACGGCACCGTCCACGTGGTCGACGTAGACGAGAACTTCAGCCATGGGAATGCTCTCCTGCGGATTGCGAAGTCTGAGGGGCGGAAGGGGGGTTGAGCCTCAGCGGGCCAGACCCTTAGATGAACTTCTGGCTCGCGAGGTACTCGGCGAGCTGCTTGCCGCCCTCGCCCTCGTCCTTGACGATCGTGCCGGCGGTGCGGGCCGGACGCTCCGCGGCGGAGTCGACCTTGGTCCAGGCGCCCTCGAGGCCGACCTGCTCGGCCTCCAGGTCCAGGTCGGACAGGTCCCAGGACTCCACGGGCTTCTTCTTGGCCGCCATGATGCCCTTGAAGGACGGGTAACGCGCCTCGCCCGACTGGTCGGTCACCGAGACCACGGCCGGCAGGGACGCCTCCAGCTGCTCCGAGGCGGCGTCGCCGTCGCGGCGGCCCTTGACGGTGCCGTCCTCGACCGAGACCTCGGAGAGCAGGGTGACCTGCGGGACGCCCAGGCGCTCGGCGAGCAGGGCCGGAACGACGCCCATGGTGCCGTCGGTGGAGGCCATGCCGGAGACGACCAGGTCGTAGCCGGCCTTCTCGATCGCCTTGGCCAGCACCAGGGAGGTGCCGAGGGCGTCGGTGCCGTGCAGGTCGTCGTCCTCGACGTGGATGGCCTTGTCGGCGCCCATGGACAGCGCCTTGCGCAGCGCGTCCTTGGCGTCCTCGGGGCCCACGGTCAGGACGGTGACCTCGACGTCGTCGTCGGAGTTCTCGGAGATCTGTAGCGCCTGCTCGACCGCGTACTCGTCCAGCTCGGAGAGCAGACCGTCCACGTCGTCCCGGTCGACGGTCAGGTCATCGGCGAAGTGCCGGTCGCCAGTGGCGTCGGGCACGTACTTCACAGTGACAACGATCCTCAAGCTCACGCCGGCTCTCCTACTGCATCGTCATTTCTCGGCTGCCTCTTGCAGGCAGCATAGGCGCCCCAAGCGGCCGATCCCGGTCGGGGCGGGCTGCGCTCCGGCCGAAATATTACTCGCCAGTACACCCACTACGTGCCCGCTAAGCAAGCGCTTTGAACTGTGACCTTTGCAACGCAGCGTAATCGGAACTCGACGGGCGCGCATACCAGAGGAAGAGCCGACGATCCGATCGGTCACGCGATCCGCTGAAGTGCGGCCCCTTGGACCGGCCGCGGCGGATCAGTCGCGCAGGGCGTTGAAGCGGCCCTGGTGGTACAGCAAAGGCCGGCCCACCCCGGCGGGGTCGCCGATCCGCACCTCGGCCAGCACGATGCGGTGGTCCCCGGCGGGCACACGCGTGTGCACCCGGCAGACCGTCCAGGCGAGGACGTCGTCGAGGACGGGGACGCCCTCGGGTCCCTCGTGCCAGGCCGTGGGCGCGCCGAAGCGGTCCGCGCCGCTGCGGGCGAAGGTGGCGGCCAGCTCCTTCTGGTGCTCGCCCAGTATGTGCACCCCCACGTGCTCGGCCCGGGATATCGCGGGCCAGCTGGAGGCGCCCGTGCCGATCCCGAAGGAGAGCATGGGCGGTTCGGCGGAGACCGAGGCGAGAGAGGTGGCGGTGAACCCGACCGGACCCTCGTCACCCCGTGCGGTGATCACGGCGACGCCCGCGGCGTGCCGCCGGAAGAGGGAGCGCAGGAGGTCGGGAGAGGCGAGCCGGGCGGTGCCAGGGTCGGAGATGGCCGTCATGCGGGAATCCTTCTGCGAGGGGTGGCGAGCGGGACCGTGGCTGCTCAAGAAGCCGGACAGCGCGCGCTCGCGGTGCGGGCGAGGTCGACGTGGACCCGCCCGTACAGAAGGAGTTCCGTTGGCATACGGTCAGGTTGACGATAGGTGCGGCGCGCAGTCAAGTACGTTCCGGCATCTGGGAGATGCCTCACCGTCCGCTCGTCCCGCGTCAAACCGCCTCCCCGATCGCCGCGATGACGTCGGCCTTGCGCGGCTGCCCCGCGGCCCGGCGGACGACCCGGCCGCCGGCGTCGAGGACCAGCACGGTCGGCGTCTTGAGGATGTCGAGCTCACGGACCAGGTCGAGGTTCTTCTCGGCGTCGATCTCGACGTGGGTCACTCCGGGAACCATGCCGGCGACCTCGCCGAGCACCCGCCGGGTCGCCCGGCAGGGTGCGCAGAAGGCGCTGGAGAACTGGACGAGCGTGGCGCGTGCACCGAGTTCCGCACCCAACTCGGCGGCGCCGAGCCTCTTGCCGTCGTCGCGCCCGCGCACCCGTACTCTCCCGCTCCGCCGCCGTTGCAGCACTCCGTAGGCGCTCGCCGCCGCGAGCACCACCCCACACACCACGAGTCCGGTCATCACCTGCACAAGCATTCACGAGACTGCAAAGATTCCCGCCTCCCCTGAGTCTTTCCGTTGCGGAATGCTTGATTCATGGACATTGACGCAAGGGGGCCGCGCTTCGGAGCGGCCGTGACGACCGTCGTTCTGGCGGCCGTCCTGATCACGGGCAGCGTCTGGCTGCTGGCCTGGCAGACGCTGGCGTTCGCGCTGGGCGCGGCAGGCGGGGTCGGGCGTTCGCCCTACGGCTGGCTGTTCCGCAAGGTGGTACGGCCGCGGATCGGGCCGCCGACCGAGTTCGAGTCGCCCCAACCGCCGCGTTTCGCGCAGGCGGTGGGCCTCGCCTTCGCCGCCCTCGGACTCGTGGGGTACGGGATCGGGCCGGAGTGGCTGGGACTCGCCGCCACCGGGGCGGCCCTCGCGGCGGCCTTCCTCAATGCCGTGTTCGGGTACTGCCTCGGCTGCGAGATGTACCTGCTCGTGCGGCGGGTGGCGGTACGTGCCGAGTAAAGGCGGCTTAAAAGCCCAAGGTGGATCACTGGAGGGACGTGACGAGAATCTCGCCCGCGTCGGGCACCAGGACTGGCTCCCCGCCCGTTATTGGGGCACGATCTGCGAGATGCCGTAAACCTACGGCTGCGTAACTTAATGCCGGGCCCCCTCCCCCGGCGAAGCAGGAAGGGCTCACCCCGCCCATGGCAGAGCTTGTCTACCGTCCCGTCGTCGGATTCGCCCAGGCGCTGTTCAAGGCCTGGGACCTCAAGATCGACTGCAAGGGTTCGGAGAACATCCCGCGCTCGGGCGGCGCCGTTCTGGTGAGCAACCACATCAGCTACCTGGACTTCGTCTTCAACGGCCTGGCCGCGCTCCCGCAGAAGCGTCTCGTGCGCTTCATGGCGAAGGAGTCGGTGTTCCGCCACAAGGTCTCGGGTCCGCTGATGCGCGGGATGAAGCACATCCCGGTCGACCGCCAGCAGGGCGAGACGGCGTACGCCCACGCCCTGGAGTCGCTGCGGTCGGGTGAGATCGTCGGGGTCTTCCCGGAGGCGACGATCTCGCAGTCCTTCACCCTGAAGAGCTTCAAGTCTGGTGCGGCGCGGATGGCGCAGGAGGCGGGCGTCCCCCTGATCCCGATGGCCGTCTGGGGCACTCAGCGGCTGTGGACCAAGGGGCACCCTCGCAACTTCAAGCGCAGCCACATCCCGATCACGATCCGGGTCGGCGAGGCGATCGAGGCGTCCCGGGACAAGTACGCCGGAGCCATCACCCGTCAGGTCCGCGAACGTGTCAACGAGTTGCTGGAAGCGGCTCAGCGGGCGTATCCCGTACGGCCGAAGGGGCCGGACGACACCTGGTGGATGCCGGCGCATCTCGGGGGGACGGCACCCACGCCGGAGGCGGTGCGCGAGGCCGAGGCCCGCTAGCGTGCCGCCCCCGCCGTCTCGATCCGTGCTCCCGGGCTGAACTTCTCGATCAGTTCGGCCAGTTCGGCGGCGGCCCGCTCCACGTCGGCCACCGGCATCGGCGCCAGGCTCTCCAGCAGGAAGATCCCCGAGACCGTCTCCTCCGTGAGCCTGGTGCGGGGCCCCTGGCGCCAGTTCCAGCGCCGGCAGGTCACACCGGCGTCGTCGCGCCACACCACCTCCCCCGCCTCGGGGGCCTCGACGACCTCCTCCCCCGCGGCCACCGTCACGAACTCCTCGTCACCCGTGGCCCGTACGAGGCGCATGCCGCCCTGGATCCGGTCGAGGTCCTCGCCGCCGACGGGGACGAGGTGGGCGACGCTGATCGCGTTGTAGAGGTCGACCAGACGGTTGACGCGCGGCAGGCCCGCCCCCGACAGCGCCCTCTTCGCCAGCGCCTCCGCGGAGTTGCGGGTGCGGGACGGCTTCGCGCCGAACGCCGTGTACACCTCCCGCCAGGCCGCCATGTGCGGGTCCTCGTGCGGGGCGCGCCCGTCCAGTCGTACGGCGAGACGGCGGGCCGCGTCGTCGAGGAGCGCCGAACTGGCTTCGGTGCTGGGCCCGTTGACGAGACCGTGTGCCTCGACGACCAGGTGCGTGAAGCCCGGCGCGAGGGCACGGACCTCGTCGGACACGGTCAGGGAGAGGGTCATGGAGTGCCTCGGAGTGCGACGGGGAGCGTTTGCCAGAGGTGCGGGCGGTCCGGGGCCGCTTTCAGGACCGCCAGGACCGCTGGGTGCGGTTCAGCGTACAGGACCGGGTAGTCCATCTCGCTGGACTCCGGCTGGGGCGTGAACGCCAACCGCTCCCCGTCCAAGGAGAACTGCGCGTCCACGCCGGGCTTGTTGCCCCGGGGGTCCTGGCGGTGCCAGGCGCCGTTGAAGCGCACGGCGACCAGACCGTGCACCACATCCAGCTTCTGGTAGCAGAGAGCGGTCGGGATGTCCTCGGCGCGCAGCAGGGCGGCCAGCGCGTGCGCCTTGGCGTAGCAGATGCCGGTGCCCTGCTCCAGCACGTCCGACGCCCGCCAGGTGACGCGCGGATCGCCGGAGTCCTGGGAGTGCGGGACGGCGTCCCGGACGAACTCGAAGGCCAGTCGCGCATAGGAATACGAGTCCACGGCCTCCTGGGCGAGCCGCGCGGCGACCTCCCGGACCACCGGATGGTCATGATCGATGACGTCGTCGGCCGCCAAGTAGGCGGACAGGTCGGGGGTGTTCTGGATCAGCTCCATGCCCGCAGAGCATAGGAAAAGGATCACTGCCGAGTCAATCAATTTACGATGCTCAGTATATTTATGCAGGCGCCGCATAGCAGTGGACAGTTACCGTCTGGAAGGCGCTCCACCGCTGCTCGACCGTGGCCAGCCGCGTCCAGCCCAGCCGTTCGTACAGGGCCGCCGCGGCGGCGTCGGACGCGACGACGTCGAGCACCGGATGCAGTCCGCGATGCCGCGCCTCCTCCGTCACCCGGGCCATCAGCAGCGCGCCGATCCCCTGCCCTCGGGCCCACGGGGCGACGAACAACCGCCCCACGACCGCGGCCCGTTCCCGGCTCGTGCCGTGCCGTTCGCTCCAGAGCCCGGGGGCCATGTCGTCCTCGGCGCTGGAGGAGAGACCGACATGGCCGGCCACCCGGCCGTGGAGTTCGGCGACCCAGGCTCCGAGCCCGGCCGGCTGCGACAGCCAGTCGCCGGGCCGTGCAGGCCAGTTCACCGGGTAGCCGTCGCCGCGGTGGACCTCCTCCAGCACCCGTACGCATGCCTCGACGTCGTCATCGGTCCTGGGCCGGACCCGGCGCTCCGCGTTCACGCCGCCATGCAAGCACAGGAGCGCCCGGGCTCACGGTCCTACCGGGCCATCTCCTCCTTGAGCGCTGCCACGAACGAGTCCACGTCGTCCTCCGTCGTGTCGAAGGCGCACATCCAGCGGACATCGCCCGCGGCCTCGTCCCAGAAGTAGAAGCGGAAGCGCTTCTGGAGGCGTTCGCTCACGTCGTGCGGGAGTCGGGCGAAGACGCCGTTGGCCTGCACCGGGTAGAGGATCTCCACGCCGTGGACCGCGCGCACGCCCTCGGCGAGGCGCTGGGCCATCTCGTTGGCGTGGCGGGCGTTGCGCAGCCACAGGTCCTTGGCGAGCAGGGCCTCCAACTGCACCGAAACGAAGCGCATCTTGGAGGCGAGCTGCATCGACAGCTTGCGCAGGTGCTTCATGTGGGAGACCGCGTCCTGGTTGATCACCACGACCGCCTCGCCGAACAGCGCGCCGTTCTTTGTGCCGCCCAGCGAGAGGATGTCGACGCCGACCGCGTTGGTGAACGTCCGCATGGGCACGTCCAGGGAGGCGGCCGCGTTGGCTATGCGCGAGCCGTCCAGGTGGACCTTCATGCCGTGCGCGTGCGCGTGGTCGCAGATCGCTCGGATCTCGTCCGGCGTGTAGAGGGTGCCGAGCTCGGTGGACTGGGTGATCGAGACGACCTGCGGCATCGCACGGTGCTCGTCCTCCCAGCCGTACGCCTGCCGGTCGATCAGCTCGGGTGTGAGCTTGCCGTCCGGCGTCGGCACGGTGAGCAGCTTCAGGCCGCCCATCCGCTCGGGGGCGCCGCCCTCGTCGACGTTGATGTGCGCGCTCTCGGCGCAGATCACCGCGCCCCAGCGGTCGGTGACCGCCTGGAGCGCGACGACGTTGGCGCCGGTGCCGTTGAAGACCGGGAAGGCCTCCGCCGTGGCACCGAAGTGGCTGCGGACGATGCTCTGGAGGTGCTCGGTGTAGTCGTCCTCGCCGTACGCGACCTGGTGCCCGCCGTTGGCGAGGGCCAGGGCGGCGAGCACCTCCGGGTGGGCCCCGGCGTAGTTGTCGCTGGCGAAGCCGCGGACCTGCGGGTCGTGACGGCGGCTTGCCTGTGTGAAAGCGGTCGGGTTCACGGCTTCTCGGTCAGCCACAGACGGTTTCCGTTCACTTCGGCGGCGGGCTTCTCCCAGACCCCGACGATGGCCTCGGCCAGCTCCTCGACATCGGTGAAGCCCGCGAACTTCGCGTTGGGCCGCTCGGCGCGCATCGCCTCGTGCACCAGCGCCTTCACCACCAGGATCGCAGCAGCCGACGTCGGCCCGTCGGCGCCCCCGGCCTTGCGGAAGGCGTCGGCGAGGGCGAGCGTCCAGGCCTCGGCGGCGGCCTTGGCGGCGGCGTACGAGGCGTTGCCCGCGGTCGGCCTGGTCGCGCCGGCCGCGCTGATCAGGACGTACCGGCCGCGCTCGCTGCGCTGGAGGCCCTCGTAGAAGGCCAGCGAGGTGTGCTGCACGGTGCGGATGAGCAGCAGTTCCAGGAAGTCCCAGTCGTCCAGGCTCGACTTGATGAAGGTCTCGCTGCCGCGCCAGCCGCCGACGAGGTGGACCAGGCCGTCGACCCGGCCGAAGTCCTTCTCGATGTGCCTGGCCCAGTCCTGGGTGGATCCCAGGTCGAGCAGGTCGACCGGCTCACCGGTCACGGTGGCGCCGCCGGACGCGTAGCGCGCCGCGTCCACGGCCTCCGCGAGCCGCTCGGGGTCGTTGTCGGCGCCGACGACGGTCGCGCCCGCCTCGGCCAGGCGCAGCAGTGCCGCCCGGCCGGCGGGGCCGCCCGCTCCGGCCACCGCGATCACCGCACCGCTGAGAGCTCCGTTCCCCACCATGCGCTTCGCCTCCTGAGCAGTTGTGGTGCGGTCGCTCACGCGGCGACCTGCTCGGCACTCTCCGCCGTGATGCCCCGGGTGGAGGCGATCACGTTCCTGAGCTTCTTGGAGAGGGCCTCATAGAACATGCTCAGCGGAAACTCGTCCGGAAGCACGTCATCGACGAGTTTCCGGGGCGGCTGGGACAGGTCGAGGGCGTCCGGGCCCTTGGCCCACCGGGATCCGGGGTGCGGGGCGAGGTACTGGGAGACCAGGTCGTAGGCGGCGAACCAGTGGACCAGCTTCGGGCGGTCGATGCCGGCCCGGTACAGGTCCTCGATCTCGGCGCACAGCTGGTTGGTGACCTGCGGGGCGCGCTGCCAGTCGATGAACAGCTTGTTGTCGGTCCAGCGGACGACGTCGTGCTTGTGCAGGTAGGCGAAGAGGAGCTGGCCGCCGAGGCCGTCGTAGTTGCGCACCCGCTCGCCGGTGACCGGGAAGCGGAACATGCGGTCGAACAGGACCGCGTACTGCACGTCACGGGCCTGCGGGACGCCGTCCTCCTGGAGCTTCACGGCCTCCTTGAAGGCGGTGAGGTCGCAGCGCAGCTCTTCGAGGCCGTACATCCAGAACGGCTGGCGCTGCTTGATCATGAACGGGTCGAATGGCAGGTCGCCGTGGCTGTGGGTGCGGTCGTGGACCATGTCCCACAGCACGAAGGCCTCCTCGCAGCGCTTCTGGTCGTGGACCATCGCGGCGATGTCCTCGGGCAGCTCCAGACCGAGGATGCCGACCGCGGCGTCGGTGACGCGGCGGAAGCGGGCGGCCTCGCGGTCGCAGAAGATGCCACCCCAGGAGAATCGTTCCGGCGCCTCGCGCACGGCGATGGTCTCGGGGAAGAGGACGGCGGAGTTGGTGTCGTAACCGGCCGTGAAGTCCTCGAACTTGATGCCGCAGAACAGCGGGTTGTCGTAGCGGGTGCGCTCCAGCTCGGCCAGCCAGTCGGGCCAGACCATGCGCAGCACGACCGCCTCGAGGTTGCGGTCGGGGTTGCCGTTCTGCGTGTACATCGCGAAGACGACCAGGTGCTGGAGTCCGTCCGCGCGGTTCGCGGCGGGCTGGAAGGCCAGCAGGGAGTCCAGGAAGTCGGGCACCGCGAAGCCGCCCTCGGCCCAGCGCCGCAGGTCCTTCACGAGGGCCGCGTGGTAGTCGGCGTCGTGCGGGAGCAGCGGGGACAGCTCTTCGACGGCCTCGACGACACGCCGGACGGCGGCCTCGGCGTCGGAGCGGGCGGGGGCGCCCTCGGCCTCGAAGTCGATCGACCCGTCCTTGGACTGCCATGGCCGGATCCGCTCCACGGCATCCTTGAGCACAGGCCATGCCGGGTGCTCCACCACCCTGTCCATGGGAGGAACCTTCTCCCCCGTCGTCGCCTGCACAAGAATTTCCGTCATGTCCCATCCTCCACGGGAGAACCTCGCGTATGGAGACCGTATACATACGGCCTTCCTTCCAGCAAGAGCGACCACGGGAAGTTATCCTGCGCAACGCAATGGTCACCGAACTTTTTCCTGTCGAGTGCCATGAACACCGCGATTGCGGGTACGAGTTACGGGTTTCCCCAGATCGCCGCGATCCCTCATGTACGCGCGGGTCCATCACACGGCGTAGCCGTTAGGCTGCGGCCCTGCACCGAGCCGCCGTCGACGGAAGCGAGTTGAACCTTGAACTTCCTTACCATCGGTCATCGCGGAGTCATGGGTACCGAACCCGAGAACACCCTCCGTTCCTTCGTCGCCGCCCAGCAGGCCGGCCTCGACGTCATCGAACTCGATCTGCACCTGAGCAAGGACGGCGCCCTCGTCGTCATGCACGACACCCACGTGGACCGCACGACCGACGGAACCGGCCCGATCGCCGAGAAGACCCTCACCGAGCTGCGCGCCCTGGACGCCGGGCGCGGGGAACGGGTGCCGGTGTTCGAGGAGGTGCTGGACACCGTCCGCTCACCGCTCCAGGCCGAGATCAAGGACATCGCGGCGGCCCGGGCCCTGGCCGAGGTCATGCTCCGGCGGGACCTGGTCTCCCGGGTCGAGGTGTCCTCGTTCCACGACGAGGCGATCGCCGAGATCGGCCGGCTCGTGCCCGGCGTACGGACCGCGCTGATCGGCAGCCGGTTCGGCCCCGACATCGTGGAGCGCGCCGTCGAGGCCGGCGCCGGGACCGTCTGCCTCAACATCCGCCGCCTCACCCTGGAGGTCGTGGAGGCGGCCCGCAAGGCGGACCTGAAGATCATCGGCTGGGTGGTGAACACCCAGGACCACCTGCGCCTGGTGCGCGCGCTGGAGCTGGACGGCGCCACGACCGACTACCCCGAGATCAAGCGCACCGGCCGCTTCACCGCCTGACCCGCGGCAGGAACGTCACACCAACGGCTTGACCAGCAGCTCGAACCGGAGGTCCGCGCGCTGCGGGATGCCGAAGCGCTCGTCGCCGTACGGGAAGGGCGTCATCCTTCCCGTACGGCGGTAGCCGCGCCGCTCGTACCAGGCGATGAGCTCGTCGCGCACGGAGATCACCGTCATGTGCATCTCGGTGACGCCCCAGGTCTCGACGGCCAGCCGCTCCGCCTGAGCGATGACCACCTTGCCGAGGCCGCCGCCCTGGAGCGCCGGGCTGACCGCGAACATCCCGAAGTAGGCGTAGGAGCCCCGGTGTTCGAGCTGGCAGCAGGCGACGACCCGGCCGTCCCGCTCCACGGTCAGCAGCCGGCTGTCGGGCGACTTGATGACCGCGAGCACGCCCTCGGGGTCGGTGCGCTGACCCTCCAGGATGTCCGCCTCCGTGGTCCACCCGGCCCGGCTGTCGTCTCCCCGGTAGGCCGACTCGACCAGCGCGACGAGGGTGTCCACATCGGCGTCCGTGGCGTCACGGAAGGTGAGTCCGGCGGTGGTCTCCATGGGGTGCATCTCCACTTCAGCGGCACGACTCGGGCACGGCCGAGCGTAACGCCCCCGATAGGCTCGCCCGCATGGTGCACGTACTGAGCGGCCGCGTCCTGCTGCGGCCCAGCGATCCGGAGCGTTCCCGCGTCTTCTACGGCGACCAGCTGGGCCTCGCCGTGTACCGCGAGTTCGGGACGGGCCCGGAGCGGGGCACCGTCTACTTCCTCGGCGGCGGCTTCCTGGAACTGTCGGGACGCTCCGAGGCACCGCCCGCCGCGGACGTCCGGCTGTGGCTCCAGGTCCCGGACGTGACCGCTGCCCACGAGGAGCTGCTCGCGAAGGGCGTCGAGATCGTCCGGCCGCCGGTGAAGGAGCCGTGGGGGCTGGTCGAGATGTGGGTGGCGGACCCGGACGGGACACCGATCGTGCTGGTGGAGGTGCCGGCGGACCATCCGATCCGGTACCGGCCCGGAATCTGACCGCATCCCGCGCGACACCGTTCGTTCCTCCGGCCCGGATATGCTCCGCCGACCGCCGTCGCCCCGAGGGCGTCGAGCAGTGGAGGAGTGGATGAGCGTGGACCTGACCGGCGCGGCCTGGGACGGACAGCGCTGGGCCGCCCGGGTGTCGCTGGCAGCGGCGGCGCTCGCTGTCCTGCTGCCGCTCGCCTACGGCGGACTCGGCGGAGTACTACTGCTCGCGGCCGGCCTCTCGGGCTCGGTCGTCACGGCGGCGGCGCTGTGGTGGACGCTGACCCGGCGCGGCCCCGAGCGCTGGCTGGCGGCCGTGGTCGCGGCCGTCACGCCCACCCTCCTCGTGCTGCTGTTCGCGGTGACGCTGGGCTGGGTGCTCCTGCTGTCGCTCGCGCTGTGGACCGTGGCCGTGTCGAGCGGACGGTACGCGCTGCGCAGCACCGGCCGCCTTCCACGCCGGACGAAGGAGCACCGGGCGCGGCCGGTGGAGCGGCCGTTCCTGATCATGAACCCCCGTTCCGGGGGCGGGAAGGTCGAGCGGTTCGCACTGAAGGAGAGGGCCGAGGGGCTGGGGGCGCGGGTCGTGCTGCTCGACCCGGAGGAGCACCAGGACGTGACCGCGCTGGCACGGGCGGCCGTGGCGGAGGGCGCCGACCTGCTCGGCGTCGCGGGCGGTGACGGCACCCAGGCGCTGGTCGCCGCCGTCGCCGCCGAGCACGACCTGCCCTTCCTCGTCATCTCGGCCGGAACCCGCAACCACTTCGCCATGGACCTCGGCCTCGACCGCACCGACCCGTCGACCTGCCTGGACGCGCTCACCGACGGGGTCGAACTGCACGTGGACCTGGGTTTCGCCGGGGACCATCCGTTCGTCAACAACGCCTCCTTCGGCGCGTACGCGGCGGTCGTGCAGAGTCCCGCCTACCGCGACGACAAGATCGGCACCACTCTGGAGCTCCTGCCAGACCTGCTCACCCGCCAGCGGGGCCCGCGTCTGACCGCGCGGGTCGGCGACACGACCCTCGACGGACCGCAGGCGCTGCTGGTGAGCAACAACGCCTACCGCACCGGCGACCTGGCGGGTCTCGGCCGGCGCCGACGGCTCGACTCCGGGCGACTCGGTGTGCTCGGCGTCAAGGTGGACAGCGCGGCCGAGGTCGCGGCAATGCTGCTCGCTCCCGATCCGCAGGGGCTCGTGGTGCTCTCCGCGCGGGAGGCGGTCGTCGATGCCGACCGGACGCAGATCGAGGTCGGCGTCGACGGCGAGGCCCTGGTCCTGCCCACCCCGGTCCACTGCCGTATCGCCCCCGGGGCACTGCGCGTCCGCGTACCGCGGAAACGACCCGGGGTGCCGGTTGAACAACCCCGCCTGAACTGGCGGCGGTTGCGGAAGCTCGCGGCGACGGCGGGGCGGGGTTGAGCCGCGGAGATTGAGCTTGTGACGGAGGCCGGGCGGGATTGAGCCGCGGAGATTGAGCTTGTGACGGAGGCCGGGCGGGGTTGAGCCACGGAAATCGGGCTTGCGGCGGCGGCCGGGCGGGATTGAGCCGCGGGGGTTCGGCCCCGGTCAGGCAGGCTCCTCCCCCTGGGCCAGCGGTGTCACCGTCACCTGGTCGATGACGGGGGCGTACGCGGAGCGCCGGCCGTAGGCGTCCTCGGTGCCGCCCACCAGGTCGGGGAGCCGGTCGGAGGTGAAGGTGAGGGTGTTGGGGCCCGGGCGCAGCGTGACAGGCACGGCGAGCGTCCAGAAGTTGTTGAAGTGGAAGGTCGTGGGGAACAGGACCCGGTGCGCGGGGCCGCCGTTGACGGAGATGTCGGCGTGGCGGCAGACCGGGTCCGGGTTGTAGTGCGTGGACGGCGGCTGCTCGCCGTTGGAGTAGCGCACGGTCAGCGCATGGCGCCCGGCGCGGTCCGAGGTGACCGTCAGGGAGAGCGCGTTGGCCGGACCGGCCCCGACTCCCTCGACCGCCTTGCCACCGTGGGCGCAGGAGTGTCCGACCACCCTCGCGGTCCCGGTCAGGACGCCCTCCTCGGCGGCGTACACGCTCGTGGGCAGCAGTCCGCGCGAAGGGGCGATCCGCAGCCGGTCCACGATCAGGCGGTCCGAGGTGCCGGTGACGGTGATCCTGTTGACGCCGCCGGCCAGGAAGAGCGGGACGGCACCGCGCTCGACCCGTCCGATCTCCTCGCCGTTGACGTTCAACACCCCTTCCCCGGGCCCGAGTACGTCGAGGGTCACGGAGGCCTCACCGTCGTCGGCCGCGTGCGCCCAGAAGGTGACGGTGCCGCCGCGCGGGAGCACGGCGACTCCCGGTCCCGAGGCACCTCGATGGGCGTGGCTGACCCGGGCGCCACCGCCGAGGTCCGCGAACTCGGCGTCGTACAGGGCGGTTTCGTCCTCGCCCCGCAGAACGAGGTCCAGCTTGTCGACGACCGCGTCGCCCTGGGTGACACCGAGATCGGGGTCCTGGGCGGCGAGGGTGATCCGGTGCCGGCCCGCGGTCAGCCGCACCCGCGTGTCGGTGTGCCCCCACACCGCCCACTTGTAGCCGAGCGGCAGCCGCAGTTCGCGCGGGTCCTCGCCGTCGACGCGCAGGAAGACGTTGGTGGGGCCCTGTTCGCGCACGAGGTCCGCGAGATTGTGCGAATTGGCGAACACCAGCAGGTCGTACGTGCCGTCCTGCGGGACCTCGACGTCGAAGGCGAGCACCCCGTCGGAGCCGGTGCGCAGGCCGCCCACGTGGTAGCCGCCGGAGGTGGCGAACCGGTCGACGGCGGACGGGGAGCCCTCGGGCCCGTTCCTCGTGTAGCCGCCGCCCGTGTAGGTCGCGTCCTCGGCTTCGTACGTCCCCCGCCAGCGCACCGCGGGCGGCAGCGACGCGGCCCCGTTGCCGCCGGGCGACAGGATCACCTGGTAGGCCGACATGGTGTCGAGGCCGCTCAGACCGACCGTCACCCTGCCTTCGACGACCGGCAGTTCCTCGTCCCGCAGCCGCAACGGCTGTTCCGAGGAGCCCACTTGGCCCGTCCAGGGGATCTCCACGAGCCGTGCGTGGACCGCGGTGCCGAAGACCTCCTCGTCCACGTGCTCGAAGACGAGGTCGGCGGCGCCGCCGGCTCCCCCGAACAGCGCCCGGGCCTGCCGCTTCTCGCGGTCGAGGGTGGCGACGCCCTGGAGGGTGTACTGCACGTTGGGGTGCGGGGCGAGGACCCGGACGGTGTTGCCGGTCAGCTGTCCGTAGGCGTTGTACAGCCACCACTGGCCGTTGGCCTTGTTCGCCTCCACCGCCGAGTCGTTGAGATTGCCGGCGATGTTCCAGTAGGCGAGGTCGGCGTCGACCTTGGACTCCTCGATCGCGGCGATCCACTGGATCATCTGGCCGGGGACCGAGACGTGGTAGTTGTGGGCGTACTCGTTGATGTTGACGGGCACCGGGCCGATGCCCAACTCGCGCTCCAGAGCACGGTACTTGGCTATGTTGGTGCGGACCTCGGCGGGCGAGGACAGTTCGTGCCAGGTGACGATGTCGGGGAGCACGTCCCGGGACTTCGCGAACTCCAGGAAGTCCCTGACCTCGGGGTACAGGATGCAGGTGTTGGGTCCGGCGATGCGTGCGTCCGGGTCGAGGTCCTTGATGAGGCGGCAGGCGGCCTCCCAGGCGCCGAAGTAGTGGTCGGGCCGGGTCCGCCAGGAGACCCCGTCGTAGCTCCACTCCCCCTCGCCGAACATGTTGCCCTCGGGCTCGTTGAACGGCACGTACACGACGTGGGACCTCAACTCCCCCAGCGTGAGGACGTGTTCGACCTGGCGGCGGATCACGTCCAGGTGTCCGGCGAGCCGCTCCTCGCCGGTGGCGCCGGGCCACTCATAGGGGAAGCCGCGGTAGAAGTCGGGCAGATAGACGTAGACGTCCTTGCCGCCGGCCGCCACGAAGGGCGGCAGGATCTCCAGGGCGTCGCCGCCGGGATGCTGGACGCCGTCCTGGGCCTTGGTGGTCACCGTGCGCGGGTACATGCCCTCGACCACCACACGGCTGGGCACTCCGTCGCCGTAGAGGCCGTAGAGCGTGCCGCTCGCTCCACCGTGGAAGGGGCCGGTCTCGGTGCCGAGGTCGATGGTGAGCCGGTCGGGGGTGGGGACTTCGACTGCCACGGCAACCCTCCTTCGTTCGATATTCCGCACGACGGTCGATGATCCGACGATGATCCGCACCGACCTGGACGAACGTAGGAACCGGGGAGGCGCCGCGTCAACAGGCGACAAGTTCAAGAACTTCCGAAACCGCAGGTCGGGCGTCAGGCCCGCAGCACTCCAGGGCAGCTCTCCAGTCGGGCCCGCAGCGCTCCCGGGCCGCCCTCCAGTCAGGCCCTCAGCACCCCGAGGCTGCCCTCCAGACGGGCGAGCAGTTCGCCGAGCCGGGTGGCGAGTTCCTCCCGCGCCTCGGGGGCGAGGACGGACAGCACGGCCGTCTCGTACGCCAGTTGCTCGGGCAGGATCCCGTCGACCAGCTCGCGCCCGGCGTCGGTGAGCCGGACGTGGGCGACCCGCCGGTCACGAGTGTCGCCCCGGCGCTCCACCAGCCCCCGCTCGGTCAGCTGCTTGAGACGTTTGGTGACGGCGGCACCGGAGGAGAAGGTCTCGCGGGCCAGGTCGCCGGGGGTGAGTTCGCGGCCGGTGCGCCGCAGGGCGCCCAGCAGGTCGAACTCGGGGCGGCTGAGCCCGGCCCGGCGCAGCGGGGCGTCCTCGGCCTGCTGGAGGAGGGCGGCGCAGCGGTTGACCCGGCCGATGATCTCCATGGGGCCGGTGTCGAGGCCGGGGTGGACGGTCTGCCACTGCCGGACGACGGCGGCGACGGTGTCGTTCCTCGCCGTGTCCGCCGATCGTCCGTTCGGTGCCGTCATGCGTCTGCGCCCTCCGCTCTGTGGTGCCGGACCGTCGCGGCGAGCGTACGGTGTCCGTTCCGCTCGGCGTGCACGACCCTCTCCTGGGGCAGGGCCCGCTGCCACCATTCGCCGGAGGCGGCCTCGACTCCGGCGCGCAGATCCACCAGGGCGGCGGCGAGGGCGCACCGGGCGTGATCGAGCGCGCCGGGCGCCGGGCGCGGCTCCGCGAGGAGCCGTGCGGTGCGCTCCCGCGCCGCTTCCACGGCGGCCAGCGCCAGCTCGACCCGGTCGCCGGCCCGCCGGTTGGTGACGGCGACGGCGGCCAGGAATCCGACCACGGCGCCGACGAGGGTGTCCACGAGCCGCTCGGTGATCAGCCGGCCCGGCTCCTGGTACCCGACGAACTCGGTGATGAGCAGCGCCATCGGGGTCACACAGATGCTGCCCAGCCAGTAGTTCCGGGCGATGAGCGCCTCGGCGCCGAAGTTGAACGCGAGGCAGCACAGCACGAGCGCCACCGCCCCGAGGTGCGCGAGCGGGACCACGGCGGCGAACACCAGCACCCCGACGAGGTTGCCGACGACCCGCTGGACGCCCCGGCTCCAGGTGAGGGTGATGTTGGCCTGGTAGAGGGAGGCCGCGGTGACCAGCGCCCAGTAGGGGCGGCCGACGCCGAGCGCGAGGGAGGCGTCTCCGGCCAGGGCGCAGCCGAGGGCGGTGCGTACGGCGATCGGGGCAAGGGGTCCGAGGGCGCGCCACCAGGGGTGGGCGGGGAGGGCCAGTTCGACGTCCACGCCGAGGAGTTCGTCGTCGTACGGCGTCCTGGGCACCGGTCCGTTGCCGCGCAGTGCGCGGGCCCAGGCGCGCAGTCGGGCCGGGTCCGTGTCCGCGGGGGCGGCGAGGGCGATCTCGGCGCGGACGACGAGGCGTTCGAGGGCACGCCTCGTCTCGGAGCGGGCTCCGCGCGAGAGGAGGGTGTGCCAGGCGGCCTGGACGGCGGTGTGGGCGGTCCGGCTCTCGGGAGTCAGGTCGGTGTGGGCGCCCCGGCTCGCCTCGGCCCGGCCTGTGTGGGCGCTTCGGCTCTCCACGTACGCCGCGGCGGCGAGCAGCGCGTGGGCGGTGGCCCGTCGCTCCGGGCCGTGCGGGCGCAGCAGGCCGGGTGCCATGCAGATCAGCCAGGCCCAGGCACCCGCCGCGAGGGCCAGGGCGAGGTGGCCGGGGACCTGGGCGAGGGTCTGCGGGGCGAACAGGGCGGCGGAGCTGATGAAAGTCAGGATCACGTGGCCCGGCGGGCCGATCCGGGTCGCGTCGCACAGGGCCTTCTGCACGGCGGCCAGCAGGGCGCCCACGGTGACGAGGACGACCGCGCTGCCGGTGAGGGAGGCCGTGACCAGAGCGACGCCGAGGCCGGTGACCATGCCGAGCAGCACCCAGGCCAGGGCGCGGGCCCGGGCGGCGTAGGGCCGGCTGTGCGCGTACAGGGCGCATAGGGAACCGGCCATGGTGTACATCGCCAGATCGAGCCGGCCGAGGGCCAGCAGGGTCAGGTTGGGCGGGGCGACCGCGACGACCACGCTGAGGGCGGGCTTGAACCAGATGTCCGAGGGCCTGCCCAGGCGCAGCACACCGGCCAGCGGGAGACGGGCGTTCATGGCCACAACCTTAACAGGTGTTTTACCAGTAAACGATCTGACGGCACCTGCTCCGACCTGGTGTGCTCCGTCGCACGCTCCCCGCGTACACCCTTGCGCTCGATTGCGCGCCGCACGGCCCGGGCATTCCTTGACCGACCGTCGACGGGGGAGGTGGACGTGCACGGACCGGCTTCGCCCGGCTGGCTGCTGGTGGCACTCTGCGCGGCGACCGGGGCGTACTGCCTGCTGCGCATGCGCAGCGGTGTCGAGGAACAGCGCCGGACCGCGGGCGGCGAGGCGCTGATGGGTTTCGGCATGGCCGCGATGGCCGTACCGACCGCGGTGTTCACACCGCCGTCGTGGGCCTGGCCGCTCTACACAGCCGTGTTCGGAGCCGCCGCGCTGCGCGCGCTGTGGGCGGCCCGCACGAGCGCCCACCATCTGCATCACCTGGTGGGGGCCGGAGCCATGGTCTACATGGCGGTGGTGATGGCGACCTCGGCCGGACACCACGCCGGCGCGGGAGTGCCCCTGGTGACGGGCCTGCTGCTCCTCTACTTCACCGGATACGTCCTGCTGTCCGGCGTCCGTCTGGTACCCGCGACCGCCGGCGTCGGAGCCGTCGGCTGGGCCGACCGGCCCGAGCTCGCGCGGGCGTGCCGGCTGTCGATGGGCATCGCGATGGTGGCCATGCTGCTGACCATGTGAGACGGGGCCACGCCGGGCCTGCCGCTTTCAGCGCAGCCACCCGATCACCTTCAACGCAGCCACCCGATCACCCTCGTCGCAGCCGCCCGATCGCCTTCGTCGCGGCCGCACGGTCGGTTCCGTCGCGGCCGCACGGTCGTCCTCGGCACGGCCGCACGGTCGTCCTCGGCGCGGCCGCCCGGAGTCGCCCCGACCCCGGGGATTCGCCTCAAGGCGCACCGGTCGGCGAGGATCGGTGATATGCACACCCCGTCCGTCGCCTCCCCTCCCCGACCGCCGGAGCACCGGACCACGGCTCGCGCCACCGGTGTCCTCGCCCTGTGCTCGGTTCTGCTGCTCGTGCTGGTCGTCGCCGGGTGGAGCCCGCTGCTCACCGCCGACGGCGACATCGCCGACACCACCCACCGCTGGGCGGTGGACGAACCGGGGCTCACGCATGTCTTCCGGATCCTGTCCGACTGGGTCTGGGACCCCTGGACGATGCGCATCCTGGCCGCGGTCGCGGCGATCTGGCTGGTGTGGCGGCGCAACGCCCGCTGGACGGCCGTATGGCTGGTGGCCGCCTGTGCGGTGGGCACCCTGGTCCAGCAGGTCCTGAAGGCCGCGGTCGGCCGCGAACGCCCCGTCTGGCCGGACCCCGTCGACACCGCGCACTTCGCCGCCTACCCCTCGGGACACGCCCTGACGGCCACAGTCGTCTGCGGCCTCCTGCTGTGGCTCCTGCGTGATGAGGGCGTCCGCGGCACCCTGTGGGGCACGGCCCTGGCAGTCGCCGTGCTCTCCGTCGTCGGCGTGGGCCTGACGCGCATCTGGCTGGGCGTCCACTGGCCCTCGGACGTGCTGGGCGGGTGGGTCCTGGGCGCGACCCTGGTGGCGCTGGCGGTCCTGGTCCACCGGCGTTGGGGGCCGGGCGGGCCCGCGCGACAACTGAAGCCGGGGGCGGGCCCGCACGACGGCTGAGCACGTACGCCTAGGATCGCCGCATGACTGCCGTCCTCTTCGACTTCTCGGGCACCCTCTTCCGGATCGAGTCCACCGAGTCCTGGTTGCGGGCCGTCCTCGACGAGGCGGGACTCACCCTCGACGAGGCCGAGTTGGCGCGTGCCGTGCAGGCGCTGGAGAGCGCGGGGGCGCTGCCCGGAGGGGCGGCGCCCCAGATACGGATGCCGGACGAGGTCGCCGCGGTGTGGGGGGTGCGGGACGAGAGCGCCGAACTGCACCGGGCGGCCTACCTCGGACTCTCGCGGCTGGTCCCGCTGCCGGACCCGGCCCTGCACGACGCCCTCTACGAACGGCACATGGCGCCCGCCGCCTGGCAGCCGTACCCCGACGCCGCCGAGGTGCTGCGCACGTTGCGCGAGCGCGGGATCGGGGTGGGCGTGGTGAGCAACATCGGCTGGGACCTCCGGCCCGTCTTCCGCGCGCACGGCCTCGATCCGTACGTCGACGCGTACGTGCTGTCGTACGAGCACGGGGTCCAGAAGCCGGACGCCAGGCTCTTCAAGACGGCCTGCGCGGCGCTCGGCGTCGAGCCGGGGGACGCGCTGATGGTCGGCGACGACCGGCGGGCGGACGGCGGTGCGGCGGCCCTGGGCTGCGGGGTGCACTTCGTGGACCATCTGCCGGTGTCCCAACGCCCCGACGGGCTGCGGCCGGTGCTGGATCTGGTGGGCTGAGAACCTGGATCGGAGCCCGGAAATCGACGGCCGAAAACGGGGCGGTCACCCCGCCTGGAAGGTCGCCTGAGGCCACTAATGGGGCATAAGCTCGCCCACCCTGGACGATCCCCCGCGTCGCCCAGAGCAGGCGGCAGTCCGAACAGGCCTTTCGCGGGCCTGCCCGGATGCGCTGAGTATAGTTGGCTGATAGCCAGTCAACGCAGGAGTTAAGCATGTCCCCGCGCAGCCCCTTGGTCAATGAAGAGTTGCGCCGCCGTTCCCGGGAGCGGCTTCTGCGGGCGGCCATCGAGCTGGTCTCCGAGCGCGGCTACGAGGCCACGACCCTCGGCGACATCGCGGACCGGGCGGGTTCGGCGCGCGGTCTGGTGTCGTACTACTTCCCCGGCAAGCGCCGGCTGGTGCAGTCCGCCGTGCACCGGCTCATGCACCGCACGCTGGAGGAGGCCCTGGAACGCGAGCCGCGGACCGAGGACGGCAGGGAGCGGATGGCGCGGGCCATCGACGCCGTCCTCGGCCTGGCCCGGGACCGGACCGTGCTGATGCGTCAGCACATGGCCGGCCTGCTGGACACCGACGGCTTCGTGCAGTGCCCGGAGCAGCAGCGCCTGGCCGAACTGCTGCGGGACACCATGGAGCGGCACGGCTCCCAGACGGTCGAGACCGACTACCCGATGCTGCGCTCCCAGCTCATGGGCGCGGTCTACGCCATGGTCGTCCCCAACGTCCCGATGCCCCTCGCGACCCTGCGCGCCGAGCTGTTCACGCGGTACCGGCTCGACTGGGAGCAGGGCGCCCCGCCGGGCACCGAGGCGCCCGGCGGGACGTGTGACGCGGATCTGTCGCGGTTCTTCGATACGGGCCCGGAGACCGGGGATCAGTCGAAGTAGTCAGGCTGCGTCTGGACGTTGAGCTCCCCGAGCCGCACCTTCCTGGCCGGGTCCGTCCGCTTGTCGCTGAGCTTCAGGACGTCGAAGCCTTTGACGATGTCGTTGGAGTAGATGTAGCCGTTGTAGTAGTACGCCGACCAGGTCCCACCGGTCTGCATGGTGGTCGTGCTGAGCGGACCGCGCTCGAAGTACGCGATCTCCCGCGGCTTCGACGAGTCGGTGAAGTCCCAGACGGACACGCCACCCTGATACCAGGCCTGGACCATGAGGTCCTTGCCCTTGACCGGGATCAGCGAGCCGTTGTGGGCGACGCAGTTCTCGGTGTCGGCCTGGTAGCGGGGGATCTTGTAGTAGCTGCGGAAGACGAGCTTGCGCTTGTCGCCCTTGCCGACGATGTCGTAGATGCCGTCTGCGCCGCGGTTCGGGCCGATCGCCGCGTTGCAGGTGGCCGCGCCGCCGCCGCCCAACTCGTCGGTGAAGACGACCTTGTTCGCCTTCTGGTTGAAGGTCGCCGAGTGCCAGAACGCGAAGTTCACGTTGTCCTGCACCCGGTCGATGACCTTCGGGTGCTCCGGGTCCTTGATGGAGAACAGGATGCCGTCACCCATGCAGGCACCCGCCGCGAGGTCCTTGTCCGGGAGCACCGTGATGTCGTGGCAGCCGGTGGTCTTGGAGACGCCCGGGTTGGTAGGTGCGCCGGGGTTGCCGCCGCCGTCGGGGCCTTCACCCGGGAAGAGCACCGGGAAGTTCACGACCGCCGCCTGCTCGGGGGCGTTGCGCGGCACCTTGATGACCGAGATGCCGTCGTGCGGGGGCTGGCAGTCGGGGTAGGCGGCGTTCGGGGAGTACGAGGAGACGTAGAGGTAGACGTCCCTGCGCTCCGGCACCAGCGTGTGGGTGTGCGAACCGCAGGCGGTCTCCACGGCGGCGACGTACTTGGGGTTGCGCTTGTCGCTGATGTCGAAGACCTTCATGCCCTCCCAGGACGACTTCTCGGTCACCGGCTGGGTGGTGCTGTTGCAACTGCTGTCGCTGCGCGAGGAGTCGGTGGAGAGGAACAGCAGGTTCCCGGAGACGGAGATGTCGTTCTGCGAGCCGGGGCACAGCACCTGGGCGATCGTCTTCGGCGCCTTCGGGTTGCTGATGTCGAAGATGCGGAAGCCGTCGTAGTTGCCGGCGAACGCGTACCGGCCCTGGAAGGCCAGGTCCGAATTGGTGCCGGGCAGCGCGTCCTTGGGGACGTTGACGAGGTGTTCGATGTTGGCGGAGTGGACGATCTCGTCCTGGCCGGGGATCTCCCCGTCGGCTATCGCCGCGCGCACCTCGGCCTCGGCGCTCCTGGACACCCCCTTGCTCGCGGCCGGCCCGTCCCCGGGGTCGGGGGTCGCGACGGCCGGACCGGCGGTCAGCAGCGCGGCCAGGAGACCTGCGGCGGCCGCGGCAACTCCCAGACGTCTGTGCCGGGTTCGGGACTCATTCAACAGGATCACTGTTTCCTCCCTGTGCCGTTCATGTGGAACGGTTCACGCGTCACCGCAGTATCGTCTGCACCATGCACAGATCAAAAGAGGGCAACGAACCTGTAATGAGAGGACCATGGGTGAGTACTGTGCTTTTCGGCCGTGTGCGGTACGTGACGGCCGTCCTGGCAGCTGTCGCAGCCCTGGCCCTCACGGGCTGCGACTCCGACGCGGACCCCAAGTCAGCCTCGGCGACCGGGCCTTCGGTCCTGGTCCCGGGCAAGCCGGGTGAGGCGAACCGCACGCTCTCCGCACAGGACGCGGAGGAACAACGGGCCGACGACGACACTCCCAACTCGGCGGACGTCTCGTACGCGCGGATGATGATCGCGCACCACGCCCAGGCCCTGGACATGACCGAACTGGTGCCGCAGCGGGCCGAGTCGGCGCAGCTCAAGGCCCTCGCCGAGCGGATCCAGGCCGCCCAGGGGCCGGAGATCGAGTCGATGAGGGCCTGGCTGAAGGAGCACGGCAAGTCCGGGAAGAGCGACGGGCACATGCACACCGCGATGCCCGGCATGGCGACCGAATCCCAGTTGAAGAACCTGCGCGCGGCGAAGGGGAAGGCGTTCGACGAGCTCTTCCTCACCCTGATGATCACTCACCACCAGGGGGCGATCACCATGGCGACGGAGGTGAAGGGGCAGGGCAACAACATCCGGATCGAGGAGATGGCGGACGACGTGGTGGCCCAGCAGACGAGCGAGATCAACCGGATGCGGGACATGCTCTGAGCCCCGCGCCCAACGAGACCGCCCGACGGGGCCGCCCGGGCCTGCCCAACGGGACTTCTCAGCGCCGTGCGTGACGCGGCGTCAGAAACCCCGCGTCGCGCGCCTGCGAGATGAGCCGGAGCGACTTGCGGCGGCTGTGCCCGGTCGCGCACATCACCGCGAGGACCGGGTCGACGCCGTCCTCCTGGGCGGCCCGGTACTCCTGCGCGATCAGCCAGCGCCCCTCCATCCCGCGGGGCCAGGCCGGGCGGGCGCGGCGCGAACCGGCCGCCTCTGCACCAACCTCCGCCCCGGGCTCCCTGCCGCACGCCTCGAAGAGCGGCCCCTCGATCCAGTCGGCGAGCACACCCAGGTCGTCGAGCGACAGCGCGGGCTGTGCCCGCACGTCCTCCAGGGACACACCGTCCTCGGTCACGACCGCGAGCGTGTCCACCCTGGCGCCGTCGGCGAAGGCCAGCCGGACGTGGAACCACGCCATCGCGCCCCCGTCCTCCCGCACTTCCCACGCGGGCCACACGGACACGCTGCCGTCCGTCGGACAACGATCAGAAAGATTAAGAAAGGATGCTTCTAGCACACACGCAAAGTAACCGCATGATCACATTCCATACGAACGGACACGCACGCCGAGGTCCCTCCGGCACCCTGTCAGAGCAGCTCCGGCGGTGCGATCCTGAAGAGGTCAGCGACTCCTCTCGTAAGGAGTTCAGCCGTGCTGCGTGTCGCCGTCATCGGCTCCGGGCCCAGCGGCTGCTACACCGCCCAGAGCCTCGTCCAGCAGGACCCCGAGGTGCTCGTGGACGTCCTCGACCGGCTGCCCTGCCCCTACGGCCTGGTGCGCTACGGCGTGGCACCGGACCACGAGAAGATCAAGTCGCTCCAGAACACCCTGCGCACCGTCCTGGAGCACGACCGGGTGCGGTTCCTCGGCGGAGTCGGGATCGGTCCGGGCGGAGTGCCCGCCGCGCGGCTGCGCGAGCTGTACCACGCGGTGGTCCACTGCGTGGGCGCCGCGACCGATCGCCATCTGGGCATCCCGGGCGAGGACCTGCCGGGCAGCTGGTCGGCCACGGAGTTCGTGTCCTGGTACAGCGCGCACCCCGACTCCACGGCCGACGGTTTCGTCGCCGGCGCCCGCTCGGCGGTGGTCATCGGCGTGGGCAACGTGGCGGTCGACGTGACCCGGATGCTGGCGCGCGGGGCGACGGAGCTCAGCGCCACCGACATCCCGCAGTCCGCGCTGACCGCCCTGGCGGCGAGCGGGGTGACCGACGTCCACATGGTGGGCCGGCGCGGCCCCTCCCAGGCCCGCTTCACCACCAAGGAGCTGCGCGAGCTGGGCTCGCTGCCGGACGTCGAAGTGGCGGTGCGGGAAGACGAGTTGGCACTGGACCCGGCGTATCCCGACCCCGCTCCCCTGCCCGCGCCGCAGCGCCGGAACGTGGAGGTGCTGCGGGGCTGGGCGGCCGCCGCCCCACGGCCGGCACCCCGCAGGATCTCGTTGCGCTTCTTCCTCCGCCCGGTCGAACTCCTCGCCGACGGCGGCCGGGTGGGCGCGGTCCGCTTCGAACGGACCGCGCCGGACGGCAGCGGGGGCGTTCGTGGCACCGGTGAATTCGAGCAGATCGAGGCGCAGTTGGTGCTGCGGTCGGTGGGCTACCGGGGCCTGCCGGTGGAGGGACTGCCGTTCGACGCGGAGAGCGGCACGGTACCCAACGTCGACGGCCGTGTCGTGCGCGGCTGCTTCGTCATGCGGGGCGAGTACGTGGCCGGCTGGATCAAGCGCGGCCCGACCGGAGTGATCGGCACCAACCGCCCGGACGCCAAGGAGACGGTGGCCTCCCTGCTCGAGGACGCCCCCGCCCTCGTACAGCGCGAACTGCCCGGCGACCCGCTCGACGCGCTGCGAGCGGACGGTGTCGAGCCGGTGGAATGGGCGGGGTGGTGCGCGATAGAGCACGCGGAGGCGGAACTGGGCGCGTCTCTGGGCCGACGCGTGGTGAAGCTTCCGGACTGGCAGTCCCTTCTGAACGCCGCTCACGGCATCTAGGGGAGCGGGGCGTGGCCATGTGCGGCTGCCGCCGCGCGGGCACGACCGGCCACAACGAGCCCGCACCCGGCAACGAACCCGCAACGCCCTCGAAATCAACAAACTGTGCAAGGAGCCTACGGTCCCCCCATGACCCAGCACCCCGCCATGACCCCGCACCCCGTCGACGAAGTCCCCCCGGTCCGGCAGCTCGCCGCCTTCGGCCTCCAGCACGTCCTCGCGATGTACGCCGGCGCGGTTGCCGTGCCCCTGATCGTCGGCAGCGCCATGAAGCTGTCGCCCGCCGACCTCGCGTACCTCATCACGGCCGATCTCCTGGTGTGCGGCATCGCCACACTCATCCAGTGCGTCGGCTTCTGGCGCTTCGGTGTACGGCTCCCCATCATGCAGGGCTGCACCTTCGCGGCCGTGTCACCGATGGTGCTGATCGGTACGACCGGCGGCGGACTGCCCGCGATCTACGGCTCGGTGATCGTCGCCGGACTGGCGATCATGCTGCTCGCACCGGTCTTCGGCAGGCTGCTCCGCTTCTTCCCGCCCCTGGTCACCGGCACCGTGATCCTGATCATCGGGATCTCGTTGCTGCCGGTCGCGGGCAACTGGGTGGCCGGTGGCGCCGGCTCCGCGGACTTCGGCGCGCCGAAGAACATCGCGCTGGCCGTGTTCGTGCTGGTGGTGGTGCTGGGTGTGCAGCGGTTCGCCCCGGCCTTCCTGAGCCGGATCGCCGTACTGATCGGCATCGGGGTGGGTCTGGCGGTGGCCGTGCCCTTCGGGTTCACGGACTTCGACGGGGTCGGGGACGCCGACTGGGTCGGGATCAGCACCCCGTTCCACTTCGGTGCGCCCACCTTCGAGTTCTCGGCGATCGTGTCGATGCTGGTGGTGGCGCTGGTGACGATGACCGAGACGACCGGCGACCTGATCGCGGTCGGCGAGATGACGGACCGCAAGGTGCAGCCGCGCTCCCTCGCGGACGGTCTGCGCGCGGACGGCCTCTCCACCGTGCTCGGTGGCGTCTTCAACACCTTCCCGTACACGGCGTACGCCCAGAACGTCGGCCTCGTCGGCATGACCCGGGTGCGCAGCCGCTGGGTCGTCGCCACGGCCGGCGGCATCCTGGTGCTGCTGGGTCTGCTGCCCAAGCTGGGCGCGGTGGTCGCGGCGATTCCGGCACCCGTACTCGGAGGCGCGGGCCTGGTGATGTTCGGGACGGTGGCGGCGAGCGGCCTCAGGACCCTCACCCAGGTGGACTTCAGGGGCAACAACAACCTGACGGTGGTGGCCGTCTCGGTCGCCATGGGGGTGCTGCCGGTCGGGGTCCCGACGATCTACGGGAAGTTCCCCGACTGGTTCCAGACGGTGATGAACAGCGGGATCAGCGCGGGCTGCCTGAC
Source organism: Streptomyces sp. NRRL B-3229 (assembly GCF_000719505.1). NCBI lineage: Bacteria > Bacillati > Actinomycetota > Actinomycetes > Kitasatosporales > Streptomycetaceae > Streptomyces > Streptomyces sp. NRRL B-3229. The sequence goes on from NZ_JOGP01000014.1 coordinate 117,133, forward strand.
GGCGATCGTGCTGAACCTGCTTTTCAACCACCTTCCCGCGCGGTCCGGTTCAGCCGCTCCCGACCCGGACGGCCTGGCGGGCGGCGGCGTCGAGGAGGGCGTCGAGAAGCCCCGGGAAGAGATCGTCTAGGTCGTCCCCGCGCAGGCCGTTCATCTTGGCCGTGCCCTGGTAGACCTGGCGGATCACCCCGCTCTCGCGCAGCACCCGGAAGTGGTGGGTGGTCGTCGACTTGGTGACGGGCAGGTCGAAGTGCGAACAGGAGAGCTCGGCGCCGGCCGCGGCGAGTTCCCGCACGATCCGCAGACGCATCGGGTCGGAGAGCGCGTGCAGGACGCCCTCCAGGCGGATCTCGTCGCGCCCGGGGTGCGGAAGATCGCGGCTGCTGACGGCGGGGGAGGTCACGGCGGCTCACTTCTTCCGGTCTACCGGTGTTCCGGGAAAGCTTCGGGCGAGCCCATAGTACGAGAACTCTCGTAGTTTGACATCTGGCGTACTACGATGCCTATCGTACGAGTCGACCAGCACCGGTCCTATGACGATTGGAGCCCGCCGTGAGCGCACTCTTCGAGCCCTTCACCCTGCGCGATGTGACGATCCCGAACCGGGTGTGGATGCCGCCGATGTGCCAGTACTCGGCGGTTCCTGAGGGTCCCGAGACCGGCGCCCCGAACGACTGGCACTTCGCGCACTACGCGGCCCGCGCGGCAGGCGGGACGGGTCTGGTCATCGTCGAGGCCACCGGCGTCAGCCCCGAGGGCCGCATCTCCCCCTACGATCTCGGCATCTGGAACGACACCCAGGTCGAGGCGTTCCGTCGCATCACCCGCTTCCTGGTCTCGCAGGGCACGGTCCCGGGCATCCAGCTCGCCCACGCCGGCCGCAAGGCCGCCACCGACCAGCCCTGGAAGGGCGGCGCGCCCCTCGCCCCGGACCACCTGGGGTGGCAGCCGCTGGGCCCGAGCCCGGTGGCCTTCGACGAGAGGCACCCGGTCCCGTCGGAACTGACGACAGCTCAGATCGCCTCAGTGGTGGGACAGTTCGCGGACGGGGCCCGCCGTGCCCTCGCCGCCGGTTTCGAGGTCGCCGAGATCCACGGCGCCCACGGCTACCTGATCGGCAACTTCCTCTCCCCGCACAGCAACCGGCGTACCGACGAGTACGGCGGCTCCTACGGGAACCGCACCCGCTTCGCGCTGGAGGTCGTCGACGCGGTGCGCGCTGTCTGGCCCGACGACAAGCCACTCTTCTTCCGCATCTCGGCGACCGACTGGCTCACCGAGGGCGGCTGGACCCCGGACGACACCGTCCGCCTCGCCCGCGACCTCCAGGCGCACGGCGTCGACCTCCTGGACGTCTCCAGCGGCGGCAACGCGTCCGGCGTCCGCATCCCGGTCGGCCCTGGCTACCAGGTCCCCTTCGCCGCCCGGGTCAAGGCCGAGACGACCCTGCCGGTGGCCGCGGTGGGCCTCATCACGGACGCCGAGCAGGCGGAGAAGATCCTCTCCAACGGCGAGGCGGACGCGGTCCTGCTGGGCCGCGAGCTGCTGCGCAACCCGTCCTGGGCCCGGCACGCGGCGCGCGAGCTGGGCGGGGACGTCCACGTGCCGGACCAGTACCACCGCTCGGTCTGACACCGGACGTCCCACCCAGGGGCGCACGGTGCTCAACCCGCCGTGCACGCCTTCCCGTTGAGCGTGAAGCCGCTCGGCGCCGCACTGTTGCCGCCGTGGTTCGCCTGGTATCCGATGCCGACGCTCGCGTTCGGGGCGATCGTCCCGTTGTACGACACGTTCGTGGCGGTAACCGCCCCCGAACTCGGCGTGTACGTGGCGCCCCAGCCGCCGGTGATGGTCTGGCCGCCGGGCAGGGTGAAGGCGAGTCGCCAGCCGTCGATGGCCGAGGTGCCGGTGTTGGTGACGGTGACCGACGCCGTCAGACCGGTGCTCCAGGCGTTGGTCGTGGCCGTCACCTTGCAGGCGCCGGGCTCGGGTTGGGGTGCCGACCCGCCGCCGTCCAGACCGAAGAAGGTCAGGGCGCGGGCGGCCATGCCCGCGCCGTAGGCGTTGTGGCCGACGCCCCGGAGGCTGACGGCCTCCACGGGGGCGCGGTCACCGGTGGCGCCGTAGCGGGTGCGGGTCCAGCCGGAGACGGGCGAGTCGGTGGCCGCGGGCGTCTGACCGACGCCGAGGACGTTCGTCCACTGCTTGATCTCCTCCCCGAAGTTGGGGTAGCGCAGCACGTCGTCCTCGGTGCCGTGCCACACCTGCATGCGGGGCCGGGGGCCGGTGTAGCCGGGGTAGGCGGCGCGCACCAGGTTGCCCCACTCCTGCGGGGTGCGGATGATCGTGCCGCCCGCGCAGGCGCTGTTCCACTCCGAGCCGTCCGTGGTCGCGAAGCAGCCGAAGGGGACGCCGGCGAAGGCCGCGCCCGCCGCGAAGACGTCCGGGTAGTCGCCGAGCAGGACGTTGGTCATCATCGCGCCGGAGGAGTTGCCGGTGGCGTAGATCCTGGCGGTGTCGGCGGAGTAGGTGCGGACCGTCCAGTCGATCATCGACTTGATGCCGACGGGATCGCTGCCGCCGCCTCGCTTCAGCGCCTGAGGCGAGGACACGTCGAAGCACTTGCTGGCGCGGGTGACCGAGGGGTAGATCACCACGAAGCCGTGGGTGTCGGCCAGTCGGGCCCACTCGGTGCCGTTGTACATGGCCGGTCCTGAGCCCGTGCAGTAGTGAACGGCCACGACGACGGCCGGGTGCGGGGTGACGTTGGCCGGCACGTACAGGTACATCTGGAGGTTGCTGGGGTTCGTACCGAAGCCCGTCACCTCGGTGAGGGTCGCGGCCGGTACCGCCTCGGTGCGTGCCGAGGCGGTGGGTGCACAGAGGAGAACCGCCGCGAGTAACGACAGCACGGCCGTCAACGCCGAACACAGCCGCCTCGTCGCGGAGTTGTGGGGGGTGGCGGACACGTCGATGCCCCTTTCCTTCAGCGGGATGATGGGGGGATCTCTCGGAGGGGAAGCGTCCGGCGAGCATCGTGGCATGCACATGGCCGCCATGGAAGCGCTCCCACACGTCGAAAGAATTCGCCAGGCGCAAAGCGTTGACTAGAAAGCGCTTGCCCCCTACCTTCCGTTCAGCGATGTGAACACTTCGGCGGTGCCCGAGCCACACGTCACCGCTTCGCACTGCATCTGATGTTCAGCATGTCGATCACTGATCACGTACATGTCCAATCTGGCTCCACACAGGCACCACGAAGGGACGCACCCGCATGCGTACTCGCCCCCCACGTGCACACGCGCAAAGATCCGCTCTGGCCGCCGGTGCGGCCGTGCTCGCGACGGCGGCCGCGCTGGCCGTCCCGCAGCCGGCCGGGGCCGCCGAGACCTCCCCCATGGGTTTCGGCGCCGGAACCACCGGCGGCGGCAGCGCTTCGGCGGTGACCGTCTCGACCCTGGCCGCCTTCAAGACCGCCGTCACGGGTGGCACGGCGAAGGTCGTGAAGGTCAACGGCCTGATCCCACTGAGCGGCACGGTCGACGTCGGCTCCAACACCACGGTGGTGGGCGTCGGTTCGTCGTCCGGGTTCACCGGCGGCGGACTGCGGCTGAAGAAGGTCACGAACGTCGTGGTGCGCAACCTGAACATCAGCAAGCCCCTCGCGCCCGCCGACGGCATCGAGGTGCAGGCCTCGACCAAGGTGTGGATCGACCACAACTCCTTCTCGGCGGACCGCGATCACGACAAGGACTACTACGACGGTCTGCTGGACATCAATCACGCCTCGGACAACGTCACGGTCTCCTGGAACACCTTCAAGGACCACTTCAAGGGCTCGCTCGTCGGCCACAGCGACAACAACGCGAGCGAGGACACCGGCCATCTGAAGGTGACGTACCACCACAACTGGTTCGACAACGTCAACTCGCGCATCCCCAGTCTGCGGTTCGGCACCGGGCACTTCTACGACAACTACGTCGTCGGCGCCGAGACCGCGGTGCACTCGCGGATGGGCGCCCAGATGCTCGTGGAGAACAACGTCTTCCGCGGCACCGGAGTCGCCGTCACCACGAACCGGAGCAGTGACGTCGACGGCTACGCCAACCTGCGCGGCAACGACCTCGGCGGAGCCGCCACCGAGATCTCCCGCGTCGGCACCTTCACCGCCGCGCCGTACGGCTACACCGCCGAGCCCGCCTCCTCCGTCGTCGCCTCGGTGACCGGCGGCGCGGGTGCCGGAAAGCTCTGACCGCCCACATCGTTCAACCGTCCACCCCCTACGGAAGAAGGACTCGGGACATGACTTCTTCAAAACCTCCACGCGCGCATAAGCGTGCGCTGACCGCAGCCGCGGCCGCACTCGGCCTCCCGTTTGGCATGATCATGACTATGCAGGCGCCGGCCGCGAGCGCCGCCACCTGGCCCTCCGCGAACGGCAGCCAGGCGGTCTCCTCGACCATCCAGCTGTCCGGCACCAAGGACTACGGGATGAAGCGCCTGTACGGCACCGGCGACCTGGGCAGCGGCAGCCAGGACGAGGACCAGGGGCCGATCCTGAACCTGGCCGCCGGGACCGTCCTCAAGAACGTCATCATCGGGGCGCCCGCCGCCGACGGCATCCACTGCGCGGGCAGCTGCACGCTCCAGAACGTGTGGTGGGAGGACGTCGGCGAGGACGCGGCGACCTTCCGCGGCTCCTCGTCGTCCAACGTGTACACCGTCTCCGGCGGTGGCGCGCGGTCGGCCAGCGACAAGGTGTTCCAGTTCAACGGGGCCGGGACGCTCAACGTGTCGAACTTCGCGGTGCAGAACTTCGGCACCTTCGTGCGCTCCTGCGGCAACTGCTCGACGCAGTACAAGAGGACGATCAACCTCAACACCATCGAGGCGACCTACTCGGGGAACAAGCTCGTCGGCATCAACACCAACTACGGCGACAGCGCGACCCTGAAGAAGATCACGATTGTCGGCGACTCCGGCAAGAAGATCGTCCCGTGCCAGAAGTACATCGGGAACAACACCGGCAAGGAGCCGACCACCAACGGCAAGGACCCTGACGGCACCTACTGCAAGTACACGACCTCCGACATCACCTACAGGTAGTCCCGTCGGCAGGTGAAGAAGGCCGTACGGAGCGTCTCCGCCCGACGCTCCGTACGGCCTCCGTGTCACACAGGCCGATCGCGCTGGGGGACGGTGTCCGTCAGCTCCCGCCGGTAGGCCTCGTACGCGGACCGCAGCCGCGCTCCGGGCCAGTCCGGCGGCAGGAGTTCGGGCGGCAGGACCGGATCGGCCAGCAGATGCCGTACGACCGCCGCGAACCCGGTGAGCCGGTCCGCGGGCCCCTCCGCGCGGGCGACATGGGCGAGCAGCGCCTGGGCGTCGGCTGCCCAGAGGTCGAGGGGCCAGAGCGCGGCGGCCAGCTCGGGCCCAGGGCCCTCGGGGCGGGCCGTGCAGCGCTGGGCGACCGCGTCGAGGTCGTCGGGGAGCCGCCGTAGCAGGTTGGCGGGGCGCAGCCAGACGCCCTCACGGAGTTCCGCGAGCCTGAGGGCGGTCAACCGGGCGCGCAGCTCGGCGCGTTCGGCCGGGCCACGGCCCGTCGCGGTGATCACGACCATCTCCCAGTCGCCGCTCCACGCGCGCGTGGAGGGGTGCACGGCGTCGTCCTGGCGGCGCTGCCGCGCGAGCAGACGGTCGCTGAGGCCGTAGACGGAGTCGGCGCGCCGCAGGTCACCGGCGCCGACCATCCGACTGAGCGCGGCTCGCAGTGTGGAGCCGCCGACCCCGAACGGCTCCACCGCGCGGATCAGGTCCTTCACCGGCATCTCCGGTGGATGCGCGCCGAGCAGCAGGCTCAGCACGACCGACCGCGCGGAGAGCGGTCGCAGGTCCACCCCACCGGGCCGCACCGACACGTTCCTCCGCATGGCCAGTCACTGTACGTCCTGTTGCACTATTGCTACGACCGCAGGGCATGTGCAACATGGTCTCCATGGCCTCTCCACCCGCGCTCGATGCGTCCGCCACCCACACCGTCACCAACCAGCCGCCGCCCTTCGCTCCCTACGACGCCTCCGCCGACCTCGTTCTGCTGGAGGGGCTGCGCCGCGAGGGCGCCGGCTGGGCCGAGGAGCAGGTGCGGCGGCTCGGGCTGCGGGCGGGCTCCGCCGAGGCCCAGGAGTGGGCGGATCTGGCCAACCGGCACGAGCCGGTGCTGCGCACGCACGACCGCTACGGCAACCGTGTCGACGAGGTCGACTTCCATCCGGGCTGGCACCACCTGCTGCGGACCGCCGTGGCCGAAGGGCTGGCCGGCACCCCGTGGGCGGAGGACCGGCCGGGCGCCCATGTGGCCCGCACCGCGGGCGGGTTGGTGTGGGGGCACACGGACGCGGGCCACGGCTGTCCCACGTCGATGACGTACGCGGCCATCCCGGCACTGCGCCGGGAACCGGACCTGGCGAAGGTCTACGAACCCCTGCTGACCGGCCGCGTGTACGAGCCGGACCTCAGGGTCCCGACCGAGAAGCGCGGGCTGCTGGCGGGCATGGGGATGACCGAGAAACAGGGCGGCTCCGACGTCCGCACGAACACCACGGCGGCCACGCCGACCGCCGAGCCCGGCGTGTACACCCTGCGCGGCCACAAGTGGTTCACCTCGGCCCCGATGTGCGATGTCTTCCTGGTGCTGGCGCAGGCGCCCGGTGGGCTGTCGTGCTTCCTCGTGCCGCGGATCCTGCCGGACGGCAGCCGCAACACCTTCCGCATCCAGCGCCTCAAGGACAAGCTCGGCAACCGGTCGAACGCCTCGTCCGAGCCCGAGTTCGACCGGACCGTGGCCTGGCTCGTCGGTCCCGAGGGACAGGGCGTCAAGACGATCATCGAGATGGTCAACTGCACGCGCCTGGACTGCGTGACGATGTCGGCGACCCTGATGCGCAAGACTCTCGTCGAGGCCGGCCACCACGTCCGGCACCGCAGCGCGTTCGGCGCCCGGCTGGTCGACCAGCCGCTGATGCGCAACGTCCTGGCCGACCTCGCGCTGGAGTCCGAGGCCGCCACCACGTTCACGCTACGGCTGGCGGGCGCGGCCGACCGCGCGGTGCGCGGGGACACCGGTGAGCAGGCGTTCCGCCGGATCGCCACCGCGGTGGGCAAGTACTGGGTCACCAAGCGGGGTCCGGCCTTCACCGCGGAGGCCCTGGAGTGCCTCGGCGGCAACGGCTACGTGGAGGAGTCGGGCATGCCCCGGCACTACCGGGAGGCGCCCCTGCTGTCGATCTGGGAGGGGTCGGGCAACGTCAACGCCCTCGACGTCCTGCGGGCGTTGCGCCGCGAGCCGGAGACCGCTGAGGCGTTGTTCGGCGAACTCGCCCTGGCCCAGGGGGCGGACGCCCGTCTGGACGCGGCCGTGGCCCGGTTGAAGGACCTGTTGACGACGGCGTCCGAGACAGGTGCCCGACGCCTGGTGGAGCACATGGCGCTGACGCTCCAGGCCTCCCTCCTCGTCCGGCACGCCCCGGCCGCGGTCGCCGACGCGTTCTGCGCGAGCCGGCTGGGCGGCGACTGGGGCCATGCCTTCGGCACCCTGCCAGACGCCACGGACCTGGACGCGGTCCTCGCGAGGGCGCTGCCCGGCGACAACTGAGGCCGTTCCAGGACCTCCTGGCGAGAACCGGCCCCCGCACTGTCCGGATCGCTCACCGTCACCCACCGATTCCGCTTCGTTGTCAGTCCCGTGGTGCAGACTCCGATCAGTTGGTGCTTCGCCTGGGGAGGACAACGTGTTCACGGGGATCGACGAGGTCGACTGGGCCTCGCTGCGGCATGCGTACGGCAGCGCGGAGGACGTACCCGCCCTGCTGCGGGGACTCGCCTCCGCGGACCGGCACGAGCGGGAGACCGCCCTCGACGGGATGTACGGCGCCGTGCACCACCAGGGCGACGTGTACGACTCGACCCTGGCCTGCGTTCCGTTTCTGCTCGCGCTCGTGGCGAGCGGGGAGGTCGCGGACCGGGCCGGCATCGTCGAACTGCTGGTGAGCATCGGGGGTGAGGGGCGGGAGGACGGGGTCCCGGGCCACGCGGGCTTCCACGACGGGACCCCGGACTCCGCAGGCTTTCAGGACGGGCCCTCGGCGCGTGTCGCCGCGGACGGCGACCTGTGCGCGCGTGCCGCTGTCGGGGTGCGGGCCGGCGCCGAGGTGTTCGTCCGGCTGGCGGGGGACGCCGACCCCTCCGTCCGTCGGGCCGCACCCGCCGCACTCGTGGGCTTCCTCGACGAACCGGCCCGTGTGCTGGGGCTGTTGCGGGAGCGCTGCGCCCTGGAGCGGGACGACCGGGTCCTGCAAGCCCTCACCGAGAGCCTGGGTCTGTTCGTCCGGCGCCGTCCCGGACACGCTTCCGAGGCACTGGAGTTGCTGACGAACCTCAGCTCCGAGCCGTACGCCCCGGGACTGCGACTGGCAGCACTCGGCCAGCTCGTTGCCTGTGCCCCCGACCACCTGCCCGTGGACCTGGTGCCCGTCGCCGTCGGACTGCTCAGGGAGCGTTCCGCGCGGCGGTCCGCCGGACGGGACGGCGTCGGCTGTCCGCACTCCGACACCCTCGCGAGCCGGTTACGGCGGCTACGGCCGTCGGACGAGGAGGGCTCGCAGCTGCTGCGCACCCTGCACCGCGGTCTCGGCGACCGGGTCGACCTGCGGAAAGCCCTCATCCGGGGGCAGTTGACCAGCCCGGACGTCGTCGACCGCTGCAACGCCGTATGGATGGCGGCGGGCCTCTTCCGCGAGTGGCGGGCCGACTGGGCCGAGCCGGTGTCCCTGATTGGCGCTCAACTCGGTGTGGAGGAGGGCCGGTTGCGGGAGGCGGCGGTGTCCGTCCTGGAGGATCTCCACACCCTGGCCGCCCCCGCCGCCGACGACCTCGCCACTCTGGTGGCCTCCCGCCCCGATCTCTGGGTACGGCGGTGGGAGCGCGGGGCGCCGACACTGGGCGGCCCGCTCAAGGCACTGGCGAGGAGCGGGGACCGCCGGGCGGTGCCGGTACTGTCGGAGGTGCTGGACGGTCCTGTCGTTCCGGACGATCTGGGGTATGTGATCGGCCGTCTGGGCCGTTCCGCCGTCCCCCTCGCCCCCGCGTTGCGCCGACGGCTGGGCGAGACTCCTCTGGAGTCTCCCGGGTTGTTCGAGCGGGCCGTACCGCTGCTGTCGGCGGTGGCCGCGCTGGGTGACGCGGAGGCGGTGCCGGAGGTGCTGCGGGTGTTGCGCGGCGTGCCGGCGGGGGCGCGGCTGCGAGACGCGGTCGTGGAGTCGGCAGTCCGTGCGCTCGACGCCATCGGGAAGGAGGGGGCGGGCGCCCACGCGCCCGAGGTCCTATCGGTGCTGCGTCAGCTGCTGGGGACGGAGTACGCGGCGGTCGTGGCGGGGCCGTTGTGGTCCGTGGAGGGCGACGCGTCGGCCGTACTGCCCGTGTTGACCGCGGAGTTGGCCGAAGGGCGGCCACGGCGACGGGCCGCCGCGGGAGCGCTGGCACGGCTGGGGCGCGCGGCGGCTCCGGCCCTGGCGGAGCTGGGGCGGACGGTCCGGGCGGACGACCTGTGGGATCGGGTCGCCGCCGCATGCGCGGTGTGGCGGATCAGTGGGGACGCGGACCTGTCCGCGCCGGTGCTGAGAGCGGCCTGGACGCAGAACCCGTACACGCGCCGGACCATCACGTCCTGCCTCGCCGCGCTGGGTCCCGCGGGCGCGCCGCTGCACGATCTCGTCCGCGCGGAAGTCACCGCCCGGCGACGGCATCTCGCGCTGCCGGGCGGCGGCCGCGGGAGCCAGGACGTGCTGGACGACGAACGGCTGGTGCAGGCGTGCGGGGAGGTGCTGGCGGGGGCGCCGGGGCCGGAGTGACCCGGCGAGGGGGCGTGGGGTGGCCGAAGGCCGGGGCGTGGGTGACCCAAAGCCCGGGGCGTGGGTGACCCAAAGCCGGGGCGTGGGTGACCGAAGGCGGCCGAGGCGTGACTGGCCGTGGCCGGAGGACATGGGTGTCCGTGGCCGGAGGACGTGAGTGTCCGGGGCCGGAGGGCATGCCCCTGGCGCCCCCGATGATCTGGACGGCCATTCCCCGGCCGCTCACACCCCGGACCGGCCCTCGCCCCCGCCGCTCACCTCCCGTCCGCGCGTCTCCCGCCCCACAGGGGGCCGAAGTGGGCCCAGTCCGTGTCCCACTGGTCCAGGCGGCGGCGTTCCAGACGGCCGCGGAGGACTCGGGCGCCGACGAAGGGGACGGCGGCGGTGCTGACACCGACCAGGGCACCGATGAGCGCGGCACGGATCTGGGCCTGGCCCTCGGTCGCGGGCTGGGTCATCAGACGGCCCTGGGCGTCGGTCCAGATCGTGACCGGCGTGCCCTGGGTGCTGCCGGGGTCGACGCGGACCTGACCCCTGTGTTCGGAGCCGTCGGCCCCGGTCCACGCCACCTCGCCCCAGACCCGCTCGCCGCTTGACGTACCCGGATCGGCCGTGCCGGGAGCGTGTTCGGTGAGCCGGGCCACGACCGGCTGCCATTCGACGCGCTCCCGCGCCAGCTGATGCTCGACGGCCCGGCTCACCGCCAGCCCCGCGCCCACTCCCGCTAACAGGGTGAGCAGCCAGGCACCGAGCAGGACCCACGCCTCGAGGGTGTCGGCACGGCGTCTGAGCGGATTGCGCCGCCACCGCCACAGCCAGACCTTGGGACCACGGAACGCCATCGAAGGCATCCTCCTCATGAGCGACGGGCGCACGAACATGCCGGACCGCTCTTCCATACGGGAGAGTTCCCCTCGATGCTCACGGGTCTCGGCGAGTTCTCCGTCACCACCGTCCCCCGGCCGTGCGCCCGCGCGGGCATCTTGGCGAAAGCCGCCCGTCAAGCGCGGCGGACGGTTATCATCCCCGCCTTTACCTGCTCTGACCTGCGGCGAAGCCGTCTCCAGAGGTGACTGTCAGTGGTGGGGTGCAGACTGGCCGGTGGCTGGGACAAAGACGTCGAAGCACAGCGGAGGTGACCGGAATGACGGAGAAGCTGCTTGCCGTGGGGACACGCAAGGGTCTGTTCATCGGGCGGGCGCGCGGCGGCACCTGGGAGTTCGACGAGAGCCCTTACTTCAACGCGCAGGCCGTGTACTCGGTGGCGATCGACACCCGGGGCGAGCGCCCGCGACTGCTGGCCGGAGGGGACAGCGCGCACTGGGGGCCGTCCGTGTTCCACTCCGACGACCTGGGCCGCACCTGGACCGAGCCCGCCCAGCCGGCGGTGAAGTTCCCGAAGGACACCGGGGCCTCGCTGGAGCGGGTCTGGCAGCTGCACCCGGCGGCCGCCGAGCCGGACGTGGTGTACGCGGGCACGGAACCGGCCGCGCTGTACCGCTCCGAGGACCGTGGGGAGAGCTTCGAGCTGGTCCGGCCCCTGTGGGAGCACCCGACGCGCTCGAAGTGGGTGCCGGGCGGCGGCGGTGAGGGCCTGCACACCGTCCTGACCGACCGGCGGGACCCGCGTGCGGTCACGGTGGCCGTCTCCACGGCCGGGGTGTTCCGTACGAAGGACGGCGGGGCGAGCTGGGAGCCGTCCAACTCCGGTGTCTCCGCGGTGTTCCTGCCGGACCCGAACCCGGAGTTCGGCCAGTGCGTGCACAAGGTCGCGCGGGACGCGGCCGACCCGGACCGCCTGTATCTCCAGAACCACTGGGGTGTGTACAGAAGCGACGACGCGGGCGCCCACTGGACGGACATCGGCGAGGGACTGCCGTCCACCTTCGGCTTCGCCACGGCCGCGCACCCGCACCGTGGCGGGACGGCGTACGTCTTCCCGATCAACGCCGACGCGGACCGGGTCCCGGCCGACCACCGGTGCCGGGTGTTCCGCACGGCGGACGCCGGCAGGAGCTGGGAACCCCTGACCGCGGGGCTGCCGCAGGAGGACCACTACGGCACGGTGCTGCGGGACGCGATGTGCACGGACGACGCGGACCCGGCCGGCGTCTACTTCGGAAACCGCAACGGCGAGGTGTACGCCTCGGCCGACGACGGCGACAGCTGGCGGCAGCTGGCCTCCCATCTGCCGGACGTGCTGTGTGTACGGGCGGCGGTGATCGGCTGATCCGGACCTCCGTGGCTTATGCCGGCAGGAGGTGACCCTGAGGTGCCAGGGGCGGCCTCAGCAGAGGGTGACCGTGTCGCCCACCCGGACCGTGCCCGCCTCGAGGACGTCCAGGTAGACGCCGAGACAGGAGAGCCGGCCCAGGTCGAGGACGGGGATCCGGTGCTCGCGGGCGACCGCGCGCATGATGCCCGGGTCCGGCAGGAGCTCGTCGTGGCCGAGGGTCGGGATCACGCAGCGGGGCGTGGGCACCACCACCCGGAACAGCGCCTCGCCGGCCCGCAGCCGGGCGCCCGGCCAGGTGTCCTCGGGAAAACCCGGTTCCCCGCCGGTGTCGACGACCATGTTCGGCCGGAAACGCCGGGCGTCGAAGTCCCCGGCGGGATGGACCTCGCGCATCCGGGCGAGGGAGGCCGTGGTGAGGACATGGACCCGGCCGAAGTCGTAGAAGGTGCCCGGGGCGACGCTGCCCGTCGTGATGCTCGTCCCGGTGGCATCGACGGACGCCGACTCCCGCACCACGTCCGGGACCCCGCCCTCGTACTCGGGCACGGCACGTTCGAGTCTGCTGTGGTCGGGCGCGCCAGCCGACAGGAAGACCTTGCGGCCCAGCACCTCGGACAGCCGTACGTGCAGCTCAGGGTCCTCGACCGGCAGTGCGGTCCCGTCGGGCAGGACGATCCGTACGCTGCCGCGGTCGTCCCACCGGCTGCGGCAGGCGCAGCAAGGCACCCCACTTGCGCGGGTGTTTGGCACTGGCGACCGCGCCGGTCCCGTCGAGCACGGCATGTGTCCGGTCCCCGCGGAACCCGCGCTCCGTGACCGCCACCGCGCTCACGGCCTCGCCCAGCATCGACTTCACCGGATAGCGGTACAACGCCGCCACACTCCCCATGGATCAAGTATCCCGGTGGGCGGTGTCTCCCCGACGGCCTCCAGCATGTCGTCCGTACAAACGCACATGCCAACCTGATGGATCAAGGTTCCGGCTCATGCGATGACACAGGAGACTCTGGCCTCGCATCTGCGGCACTATGATCGACCGTGGGAGTCGCACCGCCGAGCGTGACGTCGAGCGACCGTTGGCCAGGCCGCGAGGCCGTAGTGGGGTCCGTGAGGACCTTGAGGAGTGGACCCGTGATGACCCGTTCCGTGCACGCCCGCAGCCGTCGGCCCGTACAGGCGGCCGCCCTGGGCACCGCCGCGCTGCTGGCCCTGAGCGCCTGCTCCTCCTCCGACGACTTGGGCTCTGCGAAGTCGGGCTCCGCGCAGTCGGGGTCCGGGACGAAGGTCTCCGGCGACATCACCGTCTTCGCCGCGGCCTCGCTGAAGGAGAGCTTCACGACGCTGGGCAAGGACTTCGAGATGGCGCACCCCGGCACGAAGGTCACCTTCAGCTTCGGCGGCAGCGACTCACTCGCCGCCTCCATCACCGGCGGGGCACCGGCGGACGTGTTCGCCTCCGCCAGCCCCAAGACGATGAAGGCCGTCACGGACGCCAAGGACAACGCCGGCGCGCCCGCCACCTTCGTGCGCAACCAGCTGGAGATCGCCACCCTGCCCGGCAACCCCGCCAAGGTCGCCTCGCTGAAGGACCTCACCGACAAGAGCCTGAAGGTGGTCCTCTGCGACAGGACGGTCCCCTGTGGCGCCGCCGCCAAGAAGGCGCTCACGGCGAGCAGGCTGAAGCTCACCCCGGTGTCCTACGAGGAGGACGTCAAGTCGGCTCTCAACAAGGTGGTGTTGAAGGAGGCCGACGCGGCCGTCGTGTACCGGACCGATGTGAGGGCGGCAGGTGACAAGGTGGAGGGTGTGGAGTTCCCCGAGTCCGCAGACGCCATCAACGCCTACCCGATCACCCTGCTCAAGGAGTCGAAGAACACCGAGACCGCCAAGGCGTTCATCGCGCTGGTGCGGTCCGCCGAGGGCCAGAAGGTCCTGACCGCGGCCGGGTTCCTCCAGCCATGACGCTCAGCTCCCCCCGCCGCACCGACGCCGCGGACACCGTCACCGGTGGCCCGCGGCGACGCCGTGCCTCCGGGTTGCGTGGGAGTCGGCGGGCTCGCGGCGGTGCTCCGCTGCCGCTGCTCGTGCCCGCCCTGATCGGCCTGGCCTTCCTGACCCTGCCGCTCGTCGCTCTGCTGATCAGGGCTCCCTGGCGCAGCATGCCCGACCTGCTCACCAGCCCCGAGGTCTGGCAGGCGCTCCGGCTCTCCCTGGTGTGCGCGACGGCGGCGACAGCGGTGTGTCTGGTGATCGGGGTGCCGCTGGCCTGGCTGCTGGCCCGCGTGGACTTCCCCGGCCGCGGACTCGTACGGGCCCTGGTCACCCTGCCGCTGGTGCTGCCACCGGTGGTCGGCGGTGTCGCCCTGCTCATGGCGCTGGGCCGCAACGGGGTCGTCGGCAAGTGGCTGGACTCCTGGTTCGGCGTCACGCTGCCCTTCACCACCACCGGGGTGGTGATCGCCGAAGCGTTCGTGGCGATGCCGTTCCTCGTCATCAGCGTCGAGGGCACCCTGCGCGCCGCCGACCCCCGCTACGAGGAGGCCGCCACCACGCTCGGCGCGTCCCCCTTCACCGCGTTCCGCCGCGTCACCCTCCCGCTCATCGCCCCCGGCGTCGCGGCCGGCGCGGTCCTGGCCTGGGCGCGTGCGCTGGGCGAGTTCGGCGCGACGATCACCTTCGCGGGCAACTTCCCGGGCCGTACCCAGACCATGCCGCTGGCCGTCTACCTCGCCCTCCAGAACGACCCGGAGTCCGCGATCGCCCTCAGCCTGGTCCTGCTCGCCGTCTCCGTCGCGGTCCTGGCCGGACTGCGCGACCGCTGGATGAGCCCCCAATGACCGAGACAGGCAAAACCGGCGCCGCTGCGGGCCTGGACGTCCGTCTCGTGGTCGAGCGCGGCTCCTTCCACCTCGACGTCACCCTCGCGGCGGCCCCCGGTGACGTGGTCGCGCTCCTCGGCCCGAACGGCGCCGGCAAGACCACGGCGCTGCGCGCGCTCGCCGGTCTCGTACCGCTGTCCGCCGGTCATCTGCGGCTGGACGGAGCCGAGTTGGACGGCACACCGCCGGAGTCCCGCCCGGTCGGTGTCGTCTTCCAGGACTATCTGCTCTTCCCGCACCTGAGCGCACTGGACAACGTGGCCTTCGGCCCGCGATGTCACGGGGCGAGCAGGGCGGCGGCCCGCGCGCAGGCCGCCGTATGGCTGGAACGTCTGGACCTCACCGCGCACGCGTCCGCCAAGCCCCGGCGCCTGTCGGGCGGCCAGGCCCAACGGGTGGCGCTCGCCCGCGCGTTGGCCACGCACCCGCGACTGCTCCTGCTCGACGAACCCCTCGCCGCCCTCGACGCCCGCACCCGACTCGAGGTCCGGGCTCAGCTCCGGCACCATCTGGCCGAGTTCGAGGCGGTCGCCGTCCTCGTCACGCACGATCCGCTGGACGCCATGGTGCTGGCCGACCGCCTCGTCGTCGTCGAGGACGGCCGGATCGTCCAGGAGGGCACCCCGGCGCACATCGCCCGGCATCCCCGCACCGACTACATCGCCCACCTGGTCGGCCTCAACCTCTACCGGGGCGAGGCGGAGGGGCACACCGTCCGGGTGGCGGGCGGGGCGGAGGTCACCACCACGGAGGACCTCACCGGTCCCGTCTTCGTCGCCTTCCCGCCCAGTGCGGTCACCCTGCACCGGGACCGGCCCACCGGCTCCAGCGCCCGCAACCTCTGGCGCTGCGAGGTCGCCGGACTGGAGACCCACGGCGACCAGATCCGCGCCGCGCTCACCGGCCCGCTCCCCCTCGCCGCCGACCTCACGACCATCGCCGCCGCGGAACTCGACCTGCGCCCCGGGGCCGGCGTATGGGCCACGGTGAAGGCGACGCAGACCCACGCGTATCCGGCGTGAAAGCAGCCTGCGGGGACTACGGGCGCCCGTCCGTGTCCGGCCCGTAGGTCTCCTCGATCCACCGGGCGTCCGTGAGGTACCGCTGGTCGTGTCCCTCGGCGACGTGCCGCTGTACGGCCGTGCGACCCGCCGCCGCTTCGGCGTGCATCCACTCCACCAGCGCCCGCAGCCGTGCCCCCGCGACAGTGGGAAGTGTCGCTCGCTCCGCTTCGGACAGGCGGTAGGCGTGGGCGAAGAGACTCAGGCGGCGCCTTCCCTCGGGGATGGGCAGCGAGGGTTCGGCCGCGTCCGGGGCGTACAGCGGCACAAAGCGGTAGGCGGTGTACGCCACGTCCCACAGGCGCGGGGCCGGGTGGGCGGTGTCGAAGTCGATGAACGCGACCGGGAGCCGGTCCCGGAAGACGGTGTTGTAGGTGGCCGCGTCGCCGTGACAGACGACCTCCGCGGGCTCGCGCGGTGCGAACTGCCATACGTCGTCGGGAAGTCGCAGGAAGCTCGCCGAAGCATCGTGGAAGTCCCGCAGAAGCCGGGCCGCGGCGATCAGCGACGCGTCGCTGCGCACCTGGGGCGCGTCGAAGTCGTGCCCGACCTCTCCGGGCAGGAACTCGACGATCTCCTCCTGGCCGTCCTCACTCACCCCGTACGGCCGCGGTGCCCCGGTGAACCCCGCCGCCGCGAGATGGGCGAGGAACCGCTGCACGGTCGCGCTCCATGGAGCCGCCGGGCGTCTGACGCGGTCCCCTTCGCGCACGACCTCGTTGATTCCGCCGCTCAGCACTTCGCGATCCTCCACAAGGGCACGGTAGGCGGCGCGGAGGGGAGCACGCAGCCGGATTTCGGCGAGCCCCCGGTCGGCCTGCGGTGCTTGACCACCGTGCCGAGGCCCCTCACCACCACGTCCGACGAACAAGTGGCTTATCGGCCACAGTTCGCGGATTCCTGAAGCAGATCCCCTGCGGCGCATTCGCAGAATTTGGCCCGTATTCAGTCATACGAAAAAGAAGCTCGCATGAGCACGGGATTCGAGCGCATTTCCCCTGGCACGCTGTGGTCGACGCGACCGCAGGCACCGGCGGTCGCGTCATATCCGTCGCAGTCGACAGGAAAGAGAAAGCAGTGCGAACTTATCTGGCCAGGACACTCGTCACCACCAGCGCCGTCGTCGGCATCGCCCTGGGAGGCCTCGCGGGAGCGGGTGCGAGCGTGGCGGCCCCGCAGCACGCCGCCACGGCCGCGGTCAGCAGCTCGCGGCTCGCACCCCTCGCGGTCAACAACCTCGGCCTGGACACCGCCCGGGCCAAGAACTGGCAGAGCTGCCTGAACGCGTGGGGCTTCAACGCCGGTACCGAGGACGGGCAGCTGGGCACCAACAGCTGGAAAGCGGCGCAGCGCATGCTGAACGCCTGGGGTTACAACGCCGGTACCGTCGACGGAATCGTCGGCAGCAATACGATCACGGCGCTCCAGAAGTTCCTGAACAATGTCGGCGAGAACGCCGGAACCCCCGACGGGATCGCCGGTCCGCAGACCAGGGCCGCGTTCTGGAATTACAACGCCACGGGTTGCTGATCTGCCCCTGAGTGCCGCGTAGGGCTGGTCGAGCGGCGCGTCGTCCGCTCGACCGGCCCGGACCGACGCCTCAGGGAAGCCGCCAGTCCACCGGCTGCACACCCTGCCCGACGAGAAGGTCGTTCGCCCGGCTGAACGGGCGGGAGCCGAAGAAGCCCCGGTCCGCCGACATCGGGGACGGATGCGCGGACTCGATCGCGGGCAACTCCCCCAGCAGCGGGCGCAGATTGCGCGCGTCACGGCCCCACAGGATCGACACGAGCGGCTTGCCCCGCGCCGCGAGAGCGCGGATCGCCTGCTCGGTGACCTCCTCCCAGCCCTGGCCGCGGTGCGCTCCGGGCTTGCGCGGGGCCGTCGTCAGCGCCCTGTTGAGCAGCAGCACGCCCTGCCGGGTCCACGGCGTCAGGTCGCCGTTCGACGGTCTGGGCAGCCCGAGGTCGGAGTGCATCTCGCGGAAGATGTTCTCCAGGCTCCCCGGCAGCGAGCGCACCTCCGGCGCCACCGCGAAGCTCAGCCCGATGGCCATCCCCGGCGTGGGGTACGGGTCCTGACCCACGATCAGGACGCGTACGTCGTCGAAGGGCTGCTGGAAGGCTCGCAGCACGTTCTGTCCGGCCGGCAGGTAAGTCCGGCCGGCCGCTATCTCGGCCCGCAGGAAGTCCCCCATCGCGGCGATGCGTTCGGCCACGGGTTCCAGGGCCTTCGCCCAGCCCGCTTCAACTAGTTCATGCAAAGGTCGTGGTGCCACAGCGCGTCACCCTACTGGCCCGCACCGACACCCCGTGTACGCAGGGAAGCCAGGCCCCCCGGGCCGCTACTCTTCCTCCACTCACGCGGCCGCCGGCTCACGGGGCCGACAGCTCAAAGCGCTGGCGGCTCACGCGGCCGCCGGCTCACGGGGCCGACGGCCGGGAAAGGGGCGAGTTCGTGGCGGAAGGATTCCTGGCCGTCGACTCCGGCGGGTCCGGTCTGCGGGCGGTCGTGGGTGTCCCGGGGCGGGAGGCCACGGCCCCGCGGGAGTCCGGGGTGCCCGTGCGGACGGGCCCGCGCGGGATCGATCCGGCGCATCTGATGGAACAGCTCGTGCCCATGGTCCGGTCCCTGCTGCCCGAGGCGGGAGTGACCGCGCTGGGCACGGCCGTCGTCGGAGCGGCCGGTATGGCGACCCTGGGCGACGCCCTGCGGGCCGAGCTGCCCGCCGCGCTGGCCCGGGAGTTCGGGGTCCGGACCGTCGCGCTCGTCGCGGACGCGGTGACCGCCTACACCGGCGCCCTCGGCCCGCGCCCCGGCGCGGTGATCGCGGCCGGCACCGGTCTGATCGCGATCGGCACCGACCTCAAGGAATGGCGCCGCGCGGACGGTTGGGGCCATCTGCTGGGCGACTGCGGCGGCGGGGCGTGGATCGGGCGGGCCGGGCTGGAGGCCGCGCTGCGCGCCCACGACGGGCGGCCCGGCGGCTCCGCGGCCCTGCTGGCGCTGGCCGAAGAGATGTTCGGGCCGTTGCGGGAGCTGCCCGGGAAGCTCTACCCGAGGCCGGACCGGGCCGCCGTGCTCGCCTCCTTCGCGCCCCAAGTGGCCGCCTGCGCCGACCTCGACCCGGTCGCGAGCGGCATCCTGCGCGAGGCGGCCCGGCACATGGCCGGATCGGCGGCCGCGGTCTGCCCGACGGAGGGCGAACCGCGTGTCTGTCTCACCGGTGGCTTGTTCCGGACGGGTGCCGCACTCGTCGTCCCGCTGGAGGAAGAGCTGAGGCGGCTGCTGCCGCACGCCCGGAACGTCCCCGCGGCGGGCGGGCCGTTGGAAGGATCGGTACAGATCGCCACAGAACTGGCGCAGGGTTCGTTCGCCCTGCCGAGTGACGAGTCGATGGTGCACCTGGTGACCCCAAAGAGGGGCTGAAGGGGACGTAACTCATCAGACAAAACCGGACGGATACCGCTCACCTGCACCCTCCCCGAACAGGGAAGCCCAGGAAACCAGTAACATGCGTCGCCATGAGCTCCCCCACTGGGCCCGCGTCCGGCCTGCCAGTACGAATGCCGCGACCTCGCCAGCCCGGGCGGCACCGCCGACCCGAGCCCCTGGCGGCTCCCGAGGGCGCGCCCGCGCTCGTCCTCGCGGTCCCGGGCACGCCCGGTGCTGCCACGCGCGGTCTCGCCGAGGAGGTCGTGAGCATCGCGCGCTCCGAGCTGCCCGGCCTCGACGCCCGGATCGGCTACCTCGACGGCGACGACTCGGAGTTCCCCACGCTCCAGGGCGTCCTGGTGCACGCCGCCGAGGAGCGCACGGCCCGTTACGAGCAGGCCAAGGCCGCCGGGGTGGACGTCAGGGAGCCCGAGGGTCCCGTCGCCGTCGTCGTGCCGCTGCTCGCCGGCCCGGACAACGCGCTGCTGCGCCGGATCCGCCAGGCCGTGATGGACAGCCGGATCTCCGCCGACCTCACCGATGTGCTGGGCCCGCACCCGCTGCTCGCCGAGGCGCTGCACGTGCGGCTGTCCGAGGCCGGGCTGGCCCGCGCGGACCGGGCCAGGCTGTTCACCGTGGCCACGGCCGCGGACGGCATCGTCCTGGCGGCCGTGGGCGGCGAGGAGGCCGTGCAGGCGGCCGGGATCACGGGCATGCTGCTCGCCGCGCGCCTCGCGGTGCCGGTGATGGCGGCGGCGCTCGACCAGGAGGGCTCGATCGCGTCCATCGCGGACCAGCTGCGGTCCTCCGGTTCGCAGCAGCTGGCGCTGGCGCCCTACCTGATAGGGCCGGAGATCGACCCCGCCGTGATCGAGGAGGCCGCCAAGGAGGCCGGCTGCTCCGCCGCCGATCCGCTCGGCCCCTACCCGGCGATCGGCAAGCTCGCCCTCGCCAAGTACACGACCGCGCTGGGCATCGCCCCGCAGCAGGCGCAGGGCGCGCCGGTGCGCTGACCGCGCCTGAACGCCGCTTGTGCCGAAAGGGACCACTCCAGCTGTCGGAGCGGTCCCTTCGGCATGTGTGCGGTGGCCCCTTCGGCATGTGTACGGCGGTCCGGCCCCCGGGCACAGCGGGCGGCCGTGGGGCGAGCGGGCGCGATGTCAGCCGAAGACGACGCAGGACGCGGCCGGTACGTCGATCGAGCCCTCGTAGCGGGGAAGGCCCGTGTCCGGGTCCACGGCGAACCAGGTCACCTCGCCGGAGCGCTCGTTGGCCACGTACAGGTATCCGCCGGACTCGGCGAGCGCCCGGGGCCAGTCGCCGCCGCAGAAGACCGTGCCGACCAGCCGCAGTTCGTCGCCCTCGACGGCGAACGTCGACAGGACGTCCTCGCCACGGGTGGCGGTCCACACGAACCGGCCGTCGGGAGAGACGACCACGCCCGAGGGGTAGGCGTTGCCCGCCGGGGGGCCGGCCAGCACCCGTGTCTCGCCCAGGGGCCTCAGGAGCCCTTCCTCGGCGTCCCAGCGGCAGACGGTCAGGGTCGGTGTCAGCTCGTTGAGGACGTACGCGTGGCGGCCGCCGGGATGGAAGGCCAGGTGACGGGGGCCGGAGCCGGGTCGCAGGGCGATCTCGCGGTGGACGGCGAGGGTGCCGTCCGTCAGCGTGCACACCCGTACCGAGTCGGTGCCGAGGTCGACGGTGACGATCCACCGGCCGCTGGGGTCGGGCTGCACCTGGTGGGCGTGCGGGCCCTGCTGGCGGGGTGTGTGGGGCCCCGACCCGGTGTGCCGGAGCACGGCGGAGGGGGCGGCCTCGAGGGCGCCGTCCGCGCGCAGGGGCACGGCGGTGACGCTGCCGGAGCCGTAGTTGGCGGTGAGGACGTGCCCGCCGTGCACCGCGAGATGGGTCGGGCTGTCCCCGTCCACCTGCACCGGCGGGCCCGCCGGCTCGGGCCGCTCGCCGGTCACCCGGTACGCGGCCACCGCACCCTCGGCCGTCTCGCTGACCGCGTACAGCACCTCGCGGTCGGCCGACAGGGCCAGGTACGACGGATCGGGCACGCCCTTCAGGGCCCCCAGGGCCTTCAGCGCCCCGGTGTCCGGGAACACGGTCGCCGTCACGATGCCGGGGCCCCCGGCCGCCGTGAACGACCCGATGTAGGCCCGTCGCCGCCCGCCGCCTTCTGCCACCGTGGTCCCCTCTCGGTCCTGTGCCGTTCGGGGCGACGGTAGCAGTCGATCACGACCGGTCTAGACCAGCACCGGTCATCTTCACAAGTCGAGATTCACAAGTCGAGACCAGCAGCGGCCACCTTCACAGGCGCAGCGGACGAGCGGGCGTCCGGGGAGCCGGCGTCAGGCTCCGACCAGCCGTGAGCCCGACGGCGCCCGCAGGGGCGTGGCCAGTTCCGCGAGCGCCCTTTCCAGGCCGTGGAGATGGGCCAGCGCGGGCTCCTCCGCGAGCGGGCGGTCCGTCACCGGGAGGTCCCTGCCGCCGGTGAGCGCCTCCACCGCGGCCTCCACCCGCCAGCACGCGGCGGCCAGCCGGGCGTCGTGCGAGGCCTCCGGGTCGGCGGCGACGGCGACCAGGCCGCGGATCTCCCGGGCGCAGTCGTCGAGGAGGGCGAGCACCCGGCGGGCGCGTCGCTTGCGGGCCGACATGGGGGTGAGGGGGTGTACCAGCGGGGCCACCGAGAGACGGACCCTGCCGAGCAGCTGCTCCAGTTCGGCCACCCGGCCGGCCGGGTCGGCGTCCGGCACGCCGGCGAGCCGGGCCGCCGCCTCGGCCGTGCAGACGTGCACACAGCGCAGGGCGCGCTGGATCCAGGCGTCGGTGACGGCATGGGTGGTGATCGGCAGCACGAAGAGCACCGCGAGGACGGCACCGACCGCACCGACGCCGGTCTCCGCGAGGCGCAGGACCAGCAGACCGGGCTCCAGGACGCCGAGAAGGCCGTAGAGGAGCTCGGCGAGCAGGGTGACCCAGAGCATCATCCAGGTGTACGACACGGCGGCCGTGTAGAAGATGCCGAAGACGCAGACGGCGACGAGTACGGCCGTCGGGGCCGGGGCCCCGTGCAGTGGTACGGCGACGAGGAGACCGAGTCCGATGCCGATCAGCGTGCCGAGGACACGGCGGAAGCCGCGCACCAGGGTCTCGCCGCGCGAGGTGGTGTTCACGAAGATCCACCAGGTGGCGCCGACGGCCCAGTACCAGCGCTGTCCCGAGATCAACTGTCCGACGACGAGGGCGAAGCCCGCGCCGGCCGTGGCCTGGACCGCCTGGCGGGTGGTCGCGCGGGCAAGGCCGGTGCCGGCGGGCGGGGCGGGCGCGGGTGCCGGGGGCAGCCGACGCTCGTAGCACCACAGTCCGAAGCGGACCGCGGCCGCGGTGAGGACGGACAGCAGGACGGCGGCGTACAGCTCGGGCAGGTGCCCGGTGCCTGCGTGCAGGAACTGCGCCACGAAGAAGGTCATGAACGCGAAGACCCCGAGGCTGTGCCCGCGCGGGCCCCAGCGGCGGGCGTAGACGCCGACGCCGACCACGGCGAGGAAGGTGAGGTCACGGGCGACGGGGTGGTCGTGCAGCCCGGCCGCCGCGGTGAGCACCGGCAGGCCGACGACGGGCAGCAGCGCGGTGGTGACCGCCTGGCCCCGCACGGTGGCGTCCGTGACGGTGAACAGGGCGAGCAGTGCGGCCAGGCCACCGGCGACGGCACCCGTGAGGGAGTGCCCCGCGAGGCCGCACACGACGACCGCGCCACCGATGCCGAGCACCGCTCGCGCGGCGAAGCGCAGCCGGACCCGCCCCGGGTCCGGAGCCATGAACACCCTCTTCAGCACGTACCGCCCCCTGGAACTCACCGGACACCGGCATGGAAAAGGCGCCGCGGGGATCCGCAGCGCCATCGACGGGCTCATTGCAGCATCCTCACCACTGTCGGCTCAAGCGAGCCCGGATATGCTGGGCCATTGGTACAGGAAGAGCGGTCCCGAGGCGTCCATCGGCGGACCATCGGACCAAGTGAGCGCGGGAGGTCGTACGGCATGGCCGTGGACGAACTCGACACCCGGATCCTGCGACTGCTGCTGGAGCAGCCGCGGACGAGCGTGCGGGAGTACGCCCGGATTCTGGGCGTGGCCCGCGGGACACTTCAGGCCCGGCTGGACCGCCTGGAGCGGGACGGGGTGATCACCGGGACGGGACCCTCGCTGTCGGCCGCCGCGCTGGGGCATCCGGTGCTGGCGTTCGTGCACATCGAAGTGACGCAGGGGCGGCTGGACGACGTGGGGGACGCGCTGGCTGCGGTGCCGGAGATCGTGGAGGCGTTCTCGATCGCGGGCGGCGGGGATCTGCTGACGCGGGTCGTGGCCAGGGACAACGCGCATCTGGAGGACGTCATCCAGACGGTGATCAGCCTACCGGGGGTGGTGCGGACGCGTACGGAGGTGGCGCTGCGGGAGCGGGTCGCGCACCGGCTGCTGCCGCTCGTGGAGTCGGTGGGGCGCGCGGCCCGGAGTTGATCCTTGTCATCCTGGTGCCATGAGCAGGCTCAGCGGCACATCGGTCGTCTTCGATCTCGACGGAACGCTCGTGGACAGCGAGCCGAACTACTACGAGGCGGGCCGGCAGCTCCTCGCCGAGCACGGTGTCCCGGACTTCGGCTGGGCCGACCACGAGCGGTACGTGGGGATCAGCACGCGCGAGACGGTCGCGCGGTGGAAGTCGCTGTACGGACTGCGGGCGTCCGTGGCGGAGCTGCTCGCGGACAAGAACCGGCGCTATCTGGAGCTGGCCCGGGCCGCCACGCGCGTGTACCCCGAGATGCGGAGGTTCGTGGAGCTGCTCGCGGCCGAGGGGGTGCCGATGGCCGTGGCCTCTGGGTCGTCGCGGGAGGCCATCGAGGCGATCCTGGCCGGGACGGGCCTGGACGCGTATCTGCGGACGGTCGTCTCGGCCGACGAGGTCGCCCACGGCAAGCCCGCGCCGGACATCTTCCTGGAGGCGGCCCGCCGGCTGGGTGCGGCTCCGTCCGACTGTGTGGTCCTGGAGGACGCGGCCCCGGGCGCGGCCGCCGCACACGCGGCCGGAATGCGCTGCGTCGCGATCCCGTACGTCCCCGCCCAGGCCGACGCACCGGACTTCGCCCACGCCGGCCTGCTGCTGCGGGGAGGCCAGGCGGAGTTCACGGCGCGGGCGGCGTTCGCGTGGGTGACGGGGGCGGCCTGAAGTCCTCCGGGCCACTCGGGATACCTCCGGAACGCGGCATCGTCACGACCCCAGCACCTTGGCGACGAACGCCGCCAGGTTCGTGACCGTCCGCTGGACCTTCTCCTCCAGCGTGAGCGTCTCGTGCAGGCGCGCGCCAGCCCCCGCGTCCCGCTTGCCCCGCACGTACAGCGAACACGCGAGGTCCTCGCATATGTAGGCGCCGACCGAGTTGCCCTGCTGCCCGGCCTTGCCCGCCTTCGGGGCGACCATCAGCGAGACGCCGCCGGTGTGGGTGGTCAGGCACATCGAGCACATGCTCTTGCGCGTCTGCGAGAAACCGCGCGCACCGGCCCGTAGCTGGAGGGCCCTCGGGCGTCCTTCCAGCACGGTCACGAGGTAGGCGCGGTCGGGGGCCTGCGGATCGCGCCAGCCGAGGTAGTCGAGGTCCTCCCACGGCCGCTCGGCCAGGTCGCGCGGGACGGACAGGCGCTTCGCCTCACCCTTGGTGCAGTTCACGAAGGCGGCGCGGATCTCTTGCTCGGTCAGCGGTTCCATAACTTCACGCTAGTTTGCCTAAAAGCTTTAGGCAAACACATAATCGGTTCAGGCGGACGAGAGGACATGCATGGCACGGGCAGGGCTGACGACGGAACGACTGGTCCGGGCGGGCGCGGAGCTGGCCGACGAGGTGGGCTTCGAGCACGTGACCGTCTCGGAGCTGGCCCGGCGCTTCGACGTGAAGGTCGCGAGCCTGTACTCGCACGTCAAGAACTCGCAGGACCTCAGGACCCGGATCTGCCTGTTCGCCCTGGCGGAGCTCGCCGACCTCTCCGCCGACGCGGTGGCCGGGCGGGCCGGCAAGGACGCCCTGATCGCGTACGCCGACGTCTACCGCGACTACGCCCACGCACATCCCGGCCGCGCCGAGGCTGCCCGGACGAGGCTCGACCCCGAGACTGCGGCTCTCAGTGCGGGCGTACGGCACTCGCAGATGATGCGGGCGATCCTGCGCGGATACGACCTGCCCGAACCCGCCCAGACCGATGCCGTACGGCTGCTGGGCAGCACCTTTCACGGATACGCCAGCCTGGAGGGGGCAGGCGGGTTCAGCCACAGCTCCCCCGACTCCGAGGAGTCCTGGAGACGCATCCTGGACGCCCTCGACACGCTGTTGCGCAACTGGCCCACCCGCTGACCGACAGGCTGAGGACATGCCCGACTGGATCACCACACCCGTCACCGCCGACCTGCTGCGCGGCGCCCTCGACGTGGAGCGGACCGAGCTCGGTGTGCTGCCGCACCGGCTGCCCGCGCGGGCCCGCGCCCAGAACACCGACGAACAGCTGGCCATGGCCGAGTCCCAGCCCGCGGGGGTACGGCTGGTCTTCCGCACCCGGGCCACCGTGGTGGAGCTGGAGAGCCTGCCGACCAAGCGGACCTACGTGGGTGCGCCACCGCGGCCGCACGGCCTGTACGACCTGGTGGTCGACGGGCGACCGGCCGGTCAGGGCAGCGTGCTCGGCGGCAACGTCATCACCGTCGACATGACCGAGGGGACCTCCGAGACACGGCCGGGCCCGCCCGGGACCGTGCGGTTCGACGGGTTGTCAGGCGAGGTCAAGGACGTCGAGATATGGCTGCCGCACAACGAGACCACCGAGCTGATCGCCCTGCGCACCGACGCACCCGTCGAACCGGCACCTCCCACCGACCGCCGGGTGTGGCTCCACCACGGCAGCTCCATCAGCCACGGCTCCGACGCGGCGAGCCCCTCACGGACCTGGCCTGCGGTCGCCGCGACGCTGGGCGGGGTGGAGCTGATCAACCTGGGCCTCGCGGGCAGCGCACTGCTCGACCCGTTCACCGCCCGGGCGGTGCGGGACACCCCCGCCGACGTGATCAGCCTCAAGATCGGCATCAACATCGTCAACCATGACCTGATGCGGCTGCGGGCCTTCGGCCCGGCGGTCCACGGTTTCCTCGACACGGTCCGCGAGGGCCACCCGGACACACCCCTGCTGGTCGTCTCGCCGATCCTGTGCCCGATCCACGAGGAGACGCCGGGGCCCTGCTTCCCGGACTTCAGCGAGATCGAGGAGGGGCGGTTCCGGTTCAGGACGATGGGCGACCCGGCGGAGCGCGCCACCGGGAAGCTGACCCTCCAGGTGATCCGCGAGGAACTGGCCCGGATCGTCAAGCAGCGGGCCGCCGAGGATCCGCACCTGCACTACCTGGACGGCCGTGAGCTGTACGGAGAGCCCGACGCGGCCGACCTCCCGCTCCCGGACGACCTCCACCCGGACGCGGCGACGCACCGGCTCATAGGGGAACGGTTCGCGGGGGCGGTGTTCGGGGCGGACGGGGTGTTCGGGGGTGACGGCGCCTGAGGGGGCGGCTCGAGGGGCGGGAAGGCGGGAGGCCGTGGCGGCGATCCCAGCCGTGGCCGCCGTCGCAGCCGTAACGGCCAGGGCGCCTACCCCCTGCGCTTGGGCTTGCCCCGTCGACCAGCCGCGCCGCCCTTGGCGCCGCCGGCCCTGCCGGACCCGCCGCCGGTTCCGCCGGACCTCCCGGAGCCTCCCCTGGCGGCCCTGGCCCCGCCGGAGGCTCCACGCGCCGCGCCCTTCCCGGCGCCCCCTCCCGGCTTGCCGCCCTTTCCGGCTGGTCCCTTCTTTGATTCCGGCTCCGGCTTCGACTGTGTCCGTCCCCGTGAGCTGTTCACGGTCCGGCCCCTGACGATGCCGATGAAGTCCTCGACCAGGTCCGTCGTGGCGTCCTCGGGCCAGGCGAGGGCGACGGCGGACTCCGGGGCGTCGGTGACGGGGCGGTAGGTGAGGTCACGGCGGTGGTGGAGGCGGGCCAGGGACTGCGGGACGACGAGGACGCCGATGTTCGCCGCCACGAGCTCGATCGCGTCGGCCGTGGTGGCCGGACGTTCGAAGGCCGGTTCGCCGGGCGGTCGCTCCCAGCCGATGACGTCGTCGAGGGGATGGACGACGACCTCGTCGGCGAGGTCGTCCAAGGTGATCTCCTCGGCGGCGGTCACCACGTGGTCCTTGGGGACGACGACGACCGTGGTCTCGGTGTAGAGGGGGATCGCGCTGAACACCGTACGGTCGACCGGGAGTCGCACGAGCCCGGCGTCCGCGCGGCCATCGCGCAACACGTCGGAGGCCTCGGAAGCCGTCACCTGGAGGAGCTCCAGGGGGATGTCCGGCAGACGCTCCTGCCAGATCCGCACCCACTTGGCGGGCGTCACCCCAGGGACGTACGCGAGCCGGAAGGACGGGGATGCTGGCGAGTCTGTCACGCGGCAAGGTTACCCACTGTGGTCGGACGTCTCGTGCGCGGCCGATAGTCTTGGTGCCATGACGTCGCACCAGAACACCCAGACGATGAAGCCCGCGACCGCGGCGAAGAAGCTGGGTGTGTACCTCCCCGCCACCCCTGCCGAGTTCCAGGAGGGTGTCGTCTCGCGCGCCGAGCTGAACGAGCTCCAGACGAACCCGCCCCAGTGGCTCCAGGACCTGCGACGCAACGGCCCGCACCCCCGTCCCGTCGTCGCGGCCCGGCTGGGTGTCTCCATCGCCGGACTCGCCCGCGGCGGGATCACGGAGGCGCTCACCACCGAGCAGATCGAGGCGCTGCGCGAGGCCGGCCCCGAGTGGCTGGAGAAGGAGCGCGCCACGCAGGCGGAGGTCCGCAAGGAGACTGCCCGCCTGAAGGAGAAGAAGGCCCAGCAGGAGGACTAGCCCCTGCCCGTGCCCCTCATGAGCGAGCACCCTCCGCGGGCCCCGGAAAACTCCGATGCGCCCGGTCGAACACCTCTGCGACCATTCCGGCATGATCCACCGTCTGGAACGCCTGGTCATCCGGCACACCCTGCGCATCCCCGCCCCCGCGGGTCCCGCCGGGGCGGGTGACGTCGCCGCGCGGCAGTTCGACGCCGCGTTGACGTCCGTCGGCTTCAAGCTGTCGGCCGACGCGCTGAGGACGCTGTCGGGGCTGTCCGAGGGCACGGTCGTCGACACCGCCGTCCGCACCCTGGCCACCGTCCGCGAGCTGGTCGGCGACCATGTGCGGCACAACGTCTACTTCGTCGACTTCCCGGCGAACGTCCCGGACACCTTCGAGTTCTGGACGCGCTGCGTGACCGAGGCGCTGGAGGACCGCAAGGCCCGACCCGGCATCATCGCCCAGCTCCGCACCGGTGTGATCAACTTGCTCACGCTGCCGTCGTACGGCACCTACCAGCACACCTACGAGGAGATGCTGGCCGCGCACGACGAGCTGCTCGCGGCGGCGGGCGACCGGCTGACCGTCCTGCACCTGGGCGAGCCTCTGGAAGCCGAGGTCACCGCCCTGTATCTGGCGCTGGCCGGCAGCAGCACCCCGCTGGGCGAGGAGCCTCTGGCCGACCTCGGGGTGCTCGCCGGGCACTGCGCGGACGGCCCCCAGCCGGAGACGATCCCGGTCCGGGAGAACCGTGCCGTGGTCAACGCGGCCCGGCTGAAGGTGGGCTCGGCTCCGCTGCTGGACACCGTGACCGATGTGCTGCGGCTGGCCTGCGCGGTGTCGGACGGGGACGTGAGCCTTCAGCAGCCGACCCGGTTCCGCACGATGTCCCGGCCTGTGCGCCGCGCCCTGCTCGCGGGACTGGACGAGGTCGTCGCCGGGGCTCCCGCCAAGCTCGCCGACGTCCTCGCGCACCGCGAGGCCTTCAAGCGGCTCGGCGAGCGTCTGCACCCGCACGAGTACCCGCGGTGGCCGCATGCCGCCGAGGTGTTCGCCGTCGCCCGGGGCGAGAAGAAGGCGTACTCCTTCGACGGCCGGGTGGAGGCGCTGTTCGAGGCCGGTGACGTGACCGGGGCCGCGGAGCTGCTCAAGTCCGCGCCGGGCAAGCTGTTCCGCGGGCTGGACCGGCTGCTGCGTTCCGCCGCCGGCCAGGAGGAGCGGGACGCCGTGGTGGCCGCCGTCGAGGAGGTCGCACCGGAGGTCTCCGGGCGGGTCGTGCTGTCGGTGCGTGAGTACCTGCACAACCGGGCCGAGGAGACGGGCCGCAAGCGGGTTTTCATCAACCGGGGCGGGCGCGCCCATGTCACCGACGACGCGCGTCGGGCCGTACCGGAGGACGAGCGCAAGCGTCTGATCGCGGTGCTCGACGCGGAGACGGCCCGCCGACTCCCGTCTCCTGAGCGGCTGTTGGTGGATCCCGAGGTGCTCGGGGTGGCGCTTCCGCTCAGCGGGCGGGCGACCGCGGCCGGGCTCGGCGTGCTGCCGCGGGGGTCCGTCTCGCGGGTCGACGGGGAGCTGCTGCGGTTCTTCGTGTACTGGAAGCAGAAGCAGCGCGTCACCGACTACGACCTGTCGGCGCTGCTGCTGGACGCGGAGTACGACACGGTGTCGTGGCTGTCGTACACCAATCTCCGCGCGGTGGAGGGCGAGCACTCCGGTGACATCACCAACGCCCCCGACGGCGCCTCGGAGTTCATCGACCTGAGGCTCGGGAACGTGCGCGGCACGTATGTCGTCCCGCAGGTCAACATCTTCGCCGGGGAGCAGTTCGAGGAGGCCGAGGAGTCGTTCTTCGGGTTCATGCTGCGCGAGGGCGAGCAGAAGGGGCGGCCCTTCGAGCCCCGTACCGTGCGCATGAAGTCGGAGCTGCGCGGTCCGGGCCGGGTGGCGCTGCCGCTGGCGTTCCGGCGTGCGGAGGACGGGAGTTGGCACGCCAAGTGGCTGCACCTGTACCTGAAGGGGCATCCGGCGTACAACCGCGTCGAGGGCAACCAGGTGTCGGTGGCGAACCTGCTGCGCTCCGTCGTCGAGGGCGAGCAGCTCACGGTCGGTTACCTGACCGGGCTGATGGCGAACGGCGGTACGGACGTGTCGACGTGGGACGCCGCGGCGGTACCGGACGAGCCGGTGACCTACGTCGGTCTGGAGCGGCCCGAGGGTCTACACCCGGACTCGGTGGTGATCACCGCGGAAAATCTGCGCGACTTGATCCCCGAGTGACTGTTAGCGTTACGGATGGCGAGGCCATGGAAGGGCTTCCTTCTCACTTGCGATGAGACCCCATGGGGCTCGGATTTCAGTCCTTCCGCTTTCCTCGTCCTCGATGTGACGCTCGTGGTGAGGCCATGAAGGGGCTTCCTTCTCACCGGTCTCGAAAACCGGCCTTGCAACGGCCCCAGTTCCTTCGCTCTCCTCACCGCGACGTCACGAGCCCAGGCGGTCCCGGACGGTGTCTCACCGTTCCAGGGCCGCCTTCGCCGTGCTGAGCGCCTGCTCCGCGTATCCGCGCCCGAACAGCACGGCGTGCACCAGCAGCGGGAAGAGCTGGTGCAGTCCGATGCGGTCCCGCCATCCGTCGGCGAGCGGTGCGGCCCGCTCGTAGCCGCGCAGCACCTCGTCCAGGTGCGGGCAGCCGAACAGGTGAAGCATCGCGAGGTCGGTCTCGCGGTGGCCGCCGTGCGCGGCCGGGTCGATCAGCCAGGCGTGACCGTCGGCGCCCCAGAGGACGTTGCCGTTCCAGAGGTCGCCGTGCAGCCGGGCGGGCGGTTCGGCGGGGCCCGCCAGGTCCGGCAGCCGTTCGCAGAGCCGCTCGATCACCAGTGCCTCCCCCGAGGCGATGGTGCCGTCGTCCACGGCGCTCCGCAGATACGGCAGCACCCGGTGCCCGGCGTACCACTCGGGCCAGTCGGCGCCCTCGACGTTCGGCATCGGCGCCCGCCCGATGTACGCCTCCCGCGGGCCGCCGGGCGGCGCCGAACCGAAGGCGGGGGCACCGGCGGCGTGCAGGGCGGCCAGCGCGTGTCCCAGGCCGGCCGCCGCGTCCCGGCCCGGCCGGCCCCGGGGCACCAGATCCGTGACCAGCCACCGGTCGTCATGGCCGTGCACGAGGGGCACCCGTACCCCCACGCCCCCGGTCCCCGCCCCTCCCAGCCAGCGCAGACCCGCCGCTTCGGCCGCCACTTCGCCGGGCGCCTCGCCCCGCTTGACCATCACCGGCCGGCCGTCGTCGAGGGTGACTTCGGTCAGCGCGCCGGACACCGGGCGCTCCCCGGTCGCCGTCCGGCCGGTGAGCCGCGCCGCCGCCGCACCCGGGCCGTCATCGTCGTCGTACACCTGGACCTCCCTCGTCAGCACAGCCCCCATGGTGCCCGAGGGGCTCCTGCACAGCCTCTGTGAAGACTCCCGGCCATGTCTTGACATACGGAAAGAGGGATCCGTAGCTTGGCCGATCATTTAGATCCGTGAAGGACGTTCACGGATATGAACTGAGCGGAGAGTGTCCATGGGCGATCGCCGACGACGACGCCGCCTGGCCGCGGCTGCCACCGTCGCGGGACTGATGTTCGGAACGGCCGCCTGTGGCTCCGGCTCCGACGCCGCGGGCAGCAGCGATCCGAACACATTGGAAGTGTGGACCCGGAGCAATCCGGACGACGCCGCCACCTACGACCGGGTCTTCGCCGCCTTCACGAAGAAGACCGGCATCAGGATCGACTACCAGCCGGTCATCACCTTCGACCAGCAGCTCCAGAGCCGGGCGTCCACCAAGGACCTGCCGGACGTGATGATCAACGACACGGCCCTGATGGGCAGTTACCAGAGCCAGGGGCTGCTCAAGCCGATCGATCCGCACGCGCTCGCGGGTGGCGACCAGATCACCGCCAAGTCCTGGTCCTCCACGGTGGGCGTCGACGGGAAGCACTACGGCATCCCGTACTCCCGTCAGGCCCAGACCCTCATGATCCGCAAGGACTGGCTGAAGAAGCTGGGGCTCAAGGCGCCCACGACCTGGCAGGAGATGCTCTCGGTCGCGAAGGCCTTCGCCACCGAGGACCCCGACGGCGACGGCAGGGCCGACACCTACGGCATCGTCGCCCCGGCCAGCGCCCAGAACGGCTACGCGGCCATGTGGGGTTCGAGTTTCCTGTGGCAGGGCGGCGCGCAGATCATCAAGCCGGACGGCAAGGGCAAGTACTCCCCCGCCATGGACTCGGCCGCCGCCGTCGACACCGTGACGTGGATGAAGGACAACCTCTTCTGCGGCGCCAAGGGGATCGTCCAGCCCGGCGCGATCACCGCCGTCACGGGCACCGCCACCAACTTCCAGGACGGCAACGCCGGGATGTACCTGACCGGGCCGTACAACATCACCACCTACGACACCACGCCCGGCAGGAAGACGTACGAGGTCGTCCCCGCCCCCGCGGGCCCGGCCGGCGGCGATGTGCTGGCCGACGGCGAGAACGTCTACCTCGGCGCGAGGACCGGCAAGGACCGGCAGGAGCTGGCACTGGCCGCGTTCCTGGTCTCGCCGGAGGGCCAGCGGATCGCCATGACCAGCGTCGACGGCCACCAGCCGGTCGTCCGCATCCCGGTCAACTCGACCCTGGACGCGGCCGAGGTGCGGCACGACCCCCGCTGGAGCGTCGTGCAGAAGGCCTACGAGACCGCCTCCGAGCAGTTCCCGAACGCGCCGGACTTCGCGCCCATCAAGCAGGACACCGCCGACGCCCTCAACTCGATCTTCACGTACTGCGGCGGTGACGTCCGCTCCCAGCTCAAGGAACTGAACGACACCCTCGCCGGTGACCTCAAGGACCAGGACCTGCTGAAATGACAGCGACCGTACCCGCCCTCACAGCGCGCAGGGCCCTCAGCAAGAAGGCCGTCGTCCCCTGGCTGTTCCTGGCCCCGGGTCTGCTGCTCGCGCTCGTCTTCAAGTTCTGGCCGATGGCCAAGGGCATCTGGCTCAGCTTCTTCGACGTGCGGCCCTTCCTCGGCGACCGGTGGATCGGCCTCGACAATTACACCCGGGTCCTCACCGACCACCGCTTCCAGGAGGCCATCGGGCACACCCTGGTCCTGGGGATCGGGCAGTCGGTCGGCGCGATCGTGGCCGGCTTCGCCCTCGCGCTGCTGCTGGAGGGTCAGGCCCGCTCGCTGAGGATCCTGCGGACCGCCGTGTTCCTGCCCGCGGTCACCGCGACCGCCGTCGTCGGTGAGCTGTGGCGGCTGATGTACTACCCGACCTCGGACGGCCTGATCAACAGCGGGCTGCACTTCCTCGGGCTCGGCACCGTGCAGTTCCTCGACAACCCGAACATCGCGCTGTACTCGACGATGGCGATGGGCATCTGGATCTGGGCCCCGTACAACATGGTGATCTTCCTGGCCGGTCTAGCGGGCGTGGACCGCTCGCTGTACGAGGCGGCGGCGATGGACGGCGTCTCGCTGTGGCAGCGGCTGCGGTACGTGACGCTCCCCGCGATCCGTCCCGCGCTGATGATCGTGCTCACCCTCGCCACCATCCGCGGTCTGCGTGTCTTCACCGAGGTCTACGTCCTCACCGGCGGCGGCCCCGCCGGGTCGACCGAGGTGTGGATGACCCGGGCCTACACCCTGGGCTTCACCCGCAACGACATCGGCGGCGCCTCGGCGGCCTCGGTCGTGCTGCTGTGCGTGACGCTCCTGCTCACCGTCATGGTCAACCGCCTCCGCAAGAGGGGAGCAGCGCGATGAGCGCTCCCGTCATCGACTCCGTCCGGCCCACGGCCGCCGACACCCCGGCCGGCCGGGGCACCCGGGGCCACCGGAGCACCCCGGCCCGCTTCGACACCGCGCTCGGCTGGGACGACCGGCCCGGGCTCGCCTGGGGCCTGCGCGTCCTGCTCTGTGTGATCGCCCTCGCGGTGTTCGCGGCGCCCTTCCTGACGATCTTCTCCGGCGCCTTCACCACCCACCCCAGCGGCTCCTCGCTGTCGTTCCTGCCGCACGGCACGACCCTGTCGAACTTCAAGGTGGCGGCCGCCCAGGGCATGTGGGACTACCTCGGCAACTCGCTGGTCATCGCGGGCGGCGGACTGCTGCTCCAGCTCGTCGTGTGCACCCTGGCGGCGTACGCGCTGGCGCGGCACAGGTTCCGCGGTCAGGCACTGATCATGATGTTGTTCATGATGACGCTGATGCTGCCCGAGGAGGTCATCGCGATCCCGCTGTCGCTGGTCCTCGGTGACGTGCCGGTGCTGCATCTGGACCTCAAGGGCACGGTGTGGGGCGTGATCCTGCCGCTGGGCGCCTGGGGCTTCTCGGTGATGATGATGACCGAGTTCATGCGGGACATCCCCGACGAGATCGAGGAGGCGGCCCGCCTGGACGGCGTCGGCGAGCTGCGGATGCTGTGGCAGATCGTCCTGCCGCTGTGCAGGCCCGCGCTGGGCGTGGCCGGCGTGCTCGGCTTCATCATGATCTGGGACCAGTACCTGCTGCCCCTGATCGCCGCCAAGGACCCCACCGACTACACGGTCACCGTCGCCCTGGCCACCCTGCGCACCGACCCCGTGGTCGGCTCGGGTGTGGTGCTGGCCGGTGCGGTCATCGCCCTGATCCCCAGCCTGATCGTCTATCTGCTCCTCCAGCGCTCGCTGGTCACCGGCATCGCCGCCGGTGCCACCAAGGGCTGAGACCACCGTGATGACGAGGGAGACATGAAGTTCCAAGGAGTGCTGTTCTTCCCGGTGACACCGTTCGCCGCGGACGGCTCGCTGGACGAGGAACGCCTCGCCCGGCACATCGAGAACGGCGTCGCGGCCGGTGCGGGCGGTGTGTTCGTCGCCTGCGGCACCGGTGAGTTCCACGCCCTGACCTCGGACGAGGTGGAGCGGGCGACCCGGGTCGCGGTGGAGACGACCGCGGGCCGGGTACCGGTACTCGCCGCCGCGGGCGGCCCGGCACCGGTCGCCCGCGACCAGGCCGCCCGCGTGGCGCGCGCGGGCGCCGACGGCGTCCTGCTGCTCCCGCCGTACCTGGTGAGGGCCCCGCAGCAGGGCCTGGTGCGCTACGTCGAGGAGGTCACCGCCGCGAGCGACCTCCCGGTGATCTTCTACCAGCGCGGCACCGCCCGCCTCAGCGCGGAGACTGCCGCCGAGATCGCCGCGCTGCCCAAGGTGGCCGGCATCAAGGACGGCCTCGGCGACATCGAGCACATGCACCGCGTCGTGCGCGCGGTGCGGGCCGTGCCGGGCACGGAGGACTTCCAGTTCTTCAACGGCCTGCCGACGGCGGAGACGACGGCGCCCGCCTACCGGGGCATCGGCGTCCCCCTGTACTCCTCCGCCGTGTTCGCCTTCGCGCCCGAGATCGCCCTCGCCTTCCACCGGGCGCTCGCCGCGGGCGACCGACCGCTCGTGGACATGCTCCTCGACGAGTTCTACGGCCCCTTCGTCCGGCTCCGCGACGAAGTACCGGGGTACGCCGTGGCGTTGGTCAAGTCGGGAGTGGCCCTGCGTGGCCTGGACGTGGGGGGCGTACGGGCACCCCTCGTCGATCCGGGCCCCGAGCACCTCGCGCGGCTGGCGAAGCTCATCGACCGTGGACTGGAGGTGGTCGGCGCATGAGCGACCCGACCCGCATCAAGGAACTGATCGTCACTCCCATCGCCTTCCGGGACCCGCCCCTGCTCAACTCCAACGGCGTGCACGAACCGCTCGCCCTGCGGATCATCCTCCAACTCGTCCTGGAGGACGGCACGGTGGGCCTGGGCGAGTCCCCGGGCGGGGTGGCCCGCCTGGAACGGCTCGAGGCGGCGGCGAAGGTCGTCGTGGGCATGGACGTCTTCGACTCGACTGCCGTCTCGGCCGCGATCGACGCCGCGCTGCTGCCGACCGTGCCCTCCTCGCACGAGCGCGGCTGGACCACCTCGGCCGTGGAGGTGGCCTGTCTCGACGCGCAGGGCAAGCTGCTCGGCCGCCCGGTCAGCGATCTGCTGGGCGGCCGGGTCCGGGACTCGGTGCCGTTCGCCGCGTACCTCTTCTACAAGTGGGCCGAGCACCCCGCTCTCGACGGCCGCGCCGCCGTGGCGGACGAGTGGGGCGAGGCCCTGGACCCGGCGGGCATCGTCGAGCAGGCCCGGCTCATGCAGGAGCGGTACGGCTTCAGGTCCTTCAAGCTGAAGGGCGGGGTGTTCCCTCCGGACGAGGAGATCGCCGCGATCCGGGCGCTCGCGGAGGCGTTCCCCGGACAGCCGCTGCGGCTGGACCCGAACGTGGCGTGGACGGTGGAGACGTCGAGGTACGTGGCGCGTGAACTCGACGGTGTCCTGGAGTACTTGGAGGACCCGACCAAGGGCATCGAGGGGATGGCGGCGGTGGCGAAGGACGCGCCGATGCCGTTGGGCACCAACATGTGCGTGGTCGCCTGGGAGCATCTGAGGCCGGCGGTCGAACAGAACGCCATCCAGGTGCTGCTGACGGACCACCACTACTGGGGCGGGCTGCGCCGCACCCGTGAACTGGCCGCCGTCTGCGAGGCGTTCGGCCTGGCCCTGTCGATGCACTCCAACTCGCACCTCGGCATCAGCCTCGCCGCCATGACCCATGTGGCGGCGGCGATCCCGAACCTCGACCACTCCTGCGACACGCACTACCCGTGGAACCACGCCGACGACGTGATCCGCCCGGGCGTCCTGGAGTTCCGCGACGGCGAGGTCACGGTCCCGACCGGCCCCGGCCTCGGCGTGGAGCTCGACCACGAGGTCCTGGAGCGGCTGCACCGCCTGTACGTCGGCTCCGGGATGCGCAGCCGGGACGACACCGGATACATGCGCCGCTTCCGGCCCGACTACGAACTCCGGCTGCCCCGCTGGTGAGTCGCCCCCGTGGGAAGGGCGCCCGGGTGGCTCCGGGCGCCCCTCTCCCGGTCAGTTCTCCTTCCGGCAGCGGTCCACGGGCAGGTCCGTGACGAGTTGCTGCCAGCGGGGGCCTTCCTGGGCGCGCGTCAGTCTGCACACCGCTGCGGCCCGGTCGCGGACGTCGGGGTTCCACAGCCGTACCGTGCCGTCGACACCGCTGCTGGCGAGCGTCCGGCCGTCGGGGGCGAAGGCCACGCCCCACACCGCGTTGGTATGACCGGTCAGCGTGGCCACCGGCTCTCGCGCCCGTGTGTCCCACAGGCGCACGGTGCCGTCATGACCGCTGCTGGCCAGTGTCCGCCCGTCCGGGGCGAAGGCGAGTCCGCGGACCGAGCCGGTGTGCCCGGTGAGCGTGGCCAGGGCCCGGCGCCCCGCGGGGTCCCACAGCCGCACGGTGCCGTCGTTGCCGCTGCTGGCCAGCGTGCGCCCGTCCGGGGCGAACGCCACGGCGCGTACGGCGCCCGTGTGTCCGCGGAGCGTGGCGAGCGGCTGCCGGCGGGGCACGTCCCACAGCCGTACGGTCAGGTCGTCGCTCGCGCTCGCGAGGGTACGGCCGTCGGGGCTGAACGCCACCGCGTTCACGAAGTCGGTGTGTCCGAGAAGGGTGGCGAGCGGCTTGCCCCGGGCCACGTCCCAGAGGCGGACCGTGCCGTCGAGGCCGGCGGACGCGAGGGTGCGTCCGTCGGGGGCGAAGGCCACCGAGAACACCGCGCCCGCATGCCCCCGCAGCACCGCCAGCTCCCGACGCCCGGCCACGTCCCACAACCGGACGGCGCCTCCGGAGCCGGCCGAGGCCAGGGTGCGTCCGTCGGGGGCGAAGGCCACCGAGAACACCGCGCCCGCATGCCCCCGCAGCACCGCCAGCTCCCGACGCCCGGCCACGTCCCACAAGCGCACCGTGTGATCCGCGTCGGCGGTGGCCAGGGTCCGCCCGTCCGGGCTGAACGCGGCGTGCCAGACCTCCGTGAACGGCCGGGCCGTCAGCGCCGAACGGCTCAGGTCCCACAGCACTACGGACTCGTCGAACCCGGCCGTGGCCAGCAGCGTGCCGCCGGTCCCCGCCGCCACCCCGAGGACGTAGTCGGTGTGCCCCGACAGGACGGTCGTGATCCGCTGCCCGCGGACGTCCCACAGGCGCACCGCGCCGTCCCCGGCCGCGCCGATCACCGTGGTCGAGTCAGGGGTGAAGGCGACCGCGTTCACATCGTCGCTGGCACCCGTCAGCGCGGCGGTGCTCCGCAGCCGTGCGCGGTCCCACAGCCGTACGACCCGATCGGCGCCGCCCGAGGCGAGCGTGCGGCCGTCGGGAGCGAACGCCACGCCCAGGACCTCGGCCGAGTGCCCGGCGAGAACGGCCAGCGGCCGGTGCCGGACGGTGTCCCACAGCCGCACGGTGTGGTCGGAGCCGCCCGAGGCGAGGGTGCGTCCGTCGGGGCTGTAGGCCAGGGCGTTGACGGCGTCCCGGTGCCCCCTGAAGACGGCGACCCGGTCATGGGCACCACCGGCCCGCCACAGGGTGATCGTGCCGTCGGAGTCCGCCGAGGCCAGGGTCCGCCCGTCGGGGGCGTAGGCGACGGCCCGCACCGGGGTGTCGGTGGTGAGGGTGGCGACGACCCGGCGCGCGGGAACGTCCCACACCCGCACGGTTCCGCCCGCCGCTCCCACGACCCCCGCGGCCAGCGTGCGCCCGTCGGGGCTGAAGGCCACCGAGCGCACTTTGCCGGGCGCGGTCAGGACCGCGGTCTGCCGGCGTTCGGCGGTCCGCCAGAGCCTGACCGTCCCGTCGCTGCTGCCGCTCGCCAGCAGACCGCCGCCGGGAGCGAAGGCGACGGCGTTGACGGGCCCCGCGTGCCCGGTCAACCGGCCTGCGAAGTACTGCGCCTGGGTGCTGAGCAGGGCGCCGCGGGCCTCCATGGTCGGTTCGGTGGCGTAGGCCTCGGCGGCGAGCAGCAGGGCGGCCTCCGGCTGGGCGCTCGCCATCGCGGTGGACCGTACGGCCAGTGACTGCGAGAGCGTGACCCGGCTCTGCCGCAGCGCCTCGGACCGCTGCTGGTAGGCGAGTCCCCCGGCGGTGACGGCCAGGCCCAGCAGAGCCGCGAGCACGGCCAGCAGGCGGCGTTGCCGACGCGCCTGGCGCCGGTCGGCGTGCTGCCTCCGGAGTTCCTCGGACCGGCTCGCCTCGTAGAACTCCGCCTCTCTCG
The DNA here is from genome assembly GCF_000719505.1 of Streptomyces sp. NRRL B-3229. Taxonomy (NCBI): domain Bacteria; kingdom Bacillati; phylum Actinomycetota; class Actinomycetes; order Kitasatosporales; family Streptomycetaceae; genus Streptomyces; species Streptomyces sp. NRRL B-3229. Next base: position 156,761 of record NZ_JOGP01000014.1, read on the forward strand.
GCCCGAGTTCGGCCCGGTCCGCGACCTCCCGTGACCACTCCGCGACCGTGGCGAGCCGGGGCCCCCGGTAGAGCAGGGCGGGGTCGCGCCCTTCGCGCTCCCATTCGGCCGCCGCGTCGGCGAGTTGCTGCCGGATGAGCAGTCCGGCCCGGTCCGCGTGGATCCAGCCGCGCAGTCTGGGCCAGACGTGCAGCAGCGCTTCGTGGGTGATCTCGACGGTGTCCCGGTCCACGGTGATCAGCCGGGCCCGGACGAAGGCGTCGAGGGCCGCGGCCGCGGCCGCGGGGTCGGGGAGCTGGTCCAGCAGCACCGCGCGGTCGAGTCTGCGGCGGGTCTCCTCGCTGCCGTCACCGAGCTGGACCAGTCGCACAAGGGCCTGGCGGATCATGGTCTGTTCGGCGGGGTAGAGGCGGGCGAAGCCGGTCTCCGCGGTCCTCGCGACAGCACCCTGGATACCGCCGCTCAGTTCGTAGTCCGTGATGGTCAGGGTCCGCCCGTCCCCGCGCTGCCAGGTGGCCAGCAGCGCGTGGGAGAGCAGGGGGAGGGCGCCGGGCGGGGCGGGTGCGGACTCGTCGTGGTCGGGCGGTCCGTCCGCCGGCCGCGGTGAGTGCGGTGCGTGCGGTGCGTGCGATGGGTGTGGCGCGGCGGTCGGATCCGAGCGCAGTCCCACGTCCCGCAGCAGCAGGGGGACGAGGCCGGGCGCGAGTTCGAGGCCGGCCTGCCGGGCGGGGAGGGTGATCGACTCGCGCAGTTCGCGTACGGTCATCGGCCGCAGCACGAAGAGCCCGGCGGCGAACTCCGCGGCCAGTTCGGGATGGTCGAGGCAGCGACCGGTGAAGTCGGCCCGCATGCCGATGACCACGGCGGACGAAGCCACGCCCGGCTCGGCGACCTTCCTCTGAACCGACGTCGACAGGGCGCACAACGCCCTTATGAAGGCACGCCGTTCGCCCTCGTCCGGGCAGAGTGTGAAGACCTCCTCGAACTGGTCCACCAGCAACACCAGTCGGCTGGGCGGCGGTTCACGGTCGGCCGGGGCCAGGTCCTCACCTGCGGCTCGGTGCCGTGCCCGCGCCAACGCCGTGGAGAGCCGGGACGGGTCCTCGCGGAGTTCGGCGGCCGTGACAGCCAGGTCCAGCCCCAGTGTCGCGGAGGTGCGGGACAGGAGTTCGTCGAGCGGGCGGGCCGTCGGGGTGAGGGCCACGACCGGCCAGTCGCGTGACCCGGCCATCGGCAGCGCGCCGTTCCGCAGGGCGGGCACGAGTCCGGCGTTGAGCAGCGAGGACTTGCCCGCTCCCGAGGGCGCCACGAGCAACAGCGGTCCGTGGCCCACGCGTTCGAAGAGCCGGTCGACCAGTGCGGCGGTCGTCCGTTCGCGCCCGAAGAACCAGCGGGCGTCCCGTGCGGTGAAGGCGGCCAGGCCACGGTAGGGGCACTCCCGCTCCGGCCCCTCGGACCGGCCTGACCTCTCCCCGGCGGGGGCCTGTGGCAGCAGCCGCAGGAGAGCGCCGCCCGCGTGCAGCGCCTCGTCGCACCGGCGCCCGACGTCCGCCGTGGCCGGCTTGGCACCGTTCTCGATCTTGCTGAGATACCCCTTGCTGTAGTGCACCCGCTGAGCGAGCGCGGTGAGCGACAGCCCTCTTTCCTGTCGCAGCCGTCTCAGCTCGGAGGGAAAGTCAGGCGGCGCACCACCGCCACCCCCTTCTCCGGTCGCACCGTCCGCCGTCCTGTCCCCGGTCGTGTGCGGGTTCTCGACCACGCCACCTCCCCCGCGGCGGCCCGTGTCCCCCCGTCGGTCACGTCTCGCACCGCCGCCCCAACTCCACGCTACAGGCGGGCCAGTTGGGGCCCGGGCAGCGATCAGAGGCGGGTGTTTCCCTGTTTCCCGTTGACGGTGGTCGTCGGGAAACATCTCGACATGCCCACGACCTGGGCCGAAAGCTCGGAACCCGGGTCGGCCACCGAGCCGGCTCCTGAACAGGATCTTCCAGGGAGGGAACCATGAGGACGCGTACTCTTTCGGCCGTTGTGGCGGGGTCGGCCACCGCCGCGCTCCTGCTGACCGGCGTCGGCTCGGCCACGGCCGCGCCGACCAAGTCGGACCAGCTCCGCAAGACCTCCGCGCCCGCCACGGCCAAGGCCGCGGCCGCTCCCGCCAGGGCGGCCTGGGACGGAAACATCTACCTCTACTACAGCACCGCGGCCAACAGCGCCTGGAGGGCCTACTACAGCGGCACCCCGGACTTCGCCGCGGACACCTTCAACAGCGGTGTCGACGGCTACGGCCAGCGCGTGAAGAACAACGTCAACCGGGCGTGGAACAACGACCAGCGCTGGGCCGCGCACATTTGGTACAACGAGAACTACCAGGGCGCTGTGGACACCTTCTCCCCGGGCGAGGCACGCCAGTTGAAGGTCGGGGTGCGCAACGACAACGCCTCGCTGAGCTGGACGCTGGTGGGCTGACCCGGTGCACGCCGCGGCGGGCTGGGGAGACCTCTCCCCGGCCCGCCGCGGCCGGCCGTCCTCGTCGGACCCACCACTCCCGTCTGCCCGCCCGAAGGAGGGGCACGTCCATGCGCGCACCATCAACAGCCGTCGCCAGCAGGAGAGTTCGCGCCGCTGCGACCCTCGGCGTCCTGGCCGGTCTCGTCGCCGTCACCGGTTGCTCGGACGGGGCCGCGAGCCCGCGGCCCCGCGAGTCCGCGCACGGCACGACACACCAGGGCACCGACGTCGGCGAGGAGTTTCCGCCGGTGGCAGGCATCCCGGTGATCCTCGGGGTGAAGGCCCTGGTGCTGCCGATCGAGCCCTACCTGGTCACCAACCGCCAGATGTCCGCCATCCTGCGCGCCCGCCAGGAGTTGGTGGCCCCCTGCATGCGCCGGTTCGGCTTCGCGTGGCCCGACCCCGGTCCGGGCTCGGGCGACAGCGGGGGCATGCCCCCCGGCATGAAGAACGCGGCCAACATGGATCGCCGCTATGGCATCACGGACCCCGCGCTCGCGGCCCGCCTCGGGTACCACTTCGCTCCTGACGCCCGGCAGCGGACCACCGAGGAGTCCTCCGCCGCCCAGCCCACCGAGGAGTCCTCCGCCGCTCAACCGGACGCCGACGCGCTGGCCGTACTGACGGGACGCACCGCCGACGGCACACCGGCCCCGAGCCGTTATCACGGCCGGGCGGTACCGGAGGGAGGCTGTCAGGGACGGGCGACCGCCCGGCTGACCGGTGGCCGTCCGCTCGGCAACGACCCGCTGGCCGACGAGATCAACATCGTCAGCTACCAGAAGTCGCGCGCCGACCCCCGCGTCAGGGCGGTCTTCCGCGCATGGTCTGCCTGTATGCGGAAGCGGGGATACTCCTACGCGGCCCCCACCGACGCTCCCGGCAAGGACCCCCGGTTCACCGGCCCGGCGCCGACCCGGCAGGAGATCGCCCTGGCCGAGGCGGACGTGGCGTGCAAGCGGCAGACCAACGTGATCGGCGTCTGGTTCACCGTGGACACCGCCTACCAGCGGCGGATGATGGCCTCGAAGGGGCCGGAACTCGCCCACGCCAAGGACGCCATCCGCACCCGGACGGCGAACGCGGACCGCGTTCTGAACGGCGACCGCTGAGGACACCCGTGGCCCTGCGGGTGGTGTGACGGACCGCCTGCCGCGGAAGATCCCCCGGTGCTTCAATGTCATCCCCGGGCGGAGGAGCGGCGACATGGGTGCGGAGTCGGGCAGGGTCCTGGTGACCGGCGGCAGCGGGTTCGTCGGCAGTCATCTGGTGCGGCGGCTGCTGGAGCGCGGCTACGAGGTGCACGCCACCGTGCGCAGCCTCGCGAACCCGGCGAAGGTGCGGCCGTTGCGGGACATGCAGGACGAATTCCCCGGCGCACTCAGCCTGTTCGAGGCCGACCTCCTCGAAGAGGGCTCCTTCGACGCGGCCATGGCCGGCTGCCGGGTGGTCTTCCACGTCGCCTCACCCTTCTTCATGCCGGAGAAGATCAAGGACGGCCGCAAGGACATGGTCGACCCGGCCCTGATCGGCACGCGCAACGTCCTGGCCGGCATCGAGCGGACGCCGTCCGTGGAACGGCTGGTTTTCACCTCCACGGTCGGCGCGATCTTCGGCGACTACTCCGACGTACGGGACATGGAGGGGCGGATCCTGTCGGAGCGGTACTTCAACACCAGCAGCACGGTGGAGAACAACCCGTACCACTACGCCAAGACCGTTGCCGAGCGCGCCGCGTGGGACGCGGAGGCCGCGCAGAGCCGCTGGCGGATGGTCTCGGTCAACCCAGGTCTGATCCTGGGCCCCTCCCTCACCCCCGCCTCCGAGTCCGGCAGCCTCTTCCTCCTGGAGGAGCTGTTCAAGGGCTACTTCTTCTACGGCGCCCCGGACTTCAGCTTCACCACGGTCGACGTCCGTGACGTGGCCGACGCGCACATCGCGGCCGCCGAGAAGCCCGACGCGAAGGGCCGTTACATCCTGGCCGCCCGGACCATGACGTCGTTCCACGAGATGTCCCGTGTCATCCGCGCCCGGTACCCCCGCGACCGGCGGCTTCCGCGGACCGCGCTCCCGCACTGGCCGGTGCGGGTCCTGGGCCCCGCGTTCGGGCTCACCCAGGACTACATCCGCAAGCATCTCGGCATCCGCTTCGAGGTGGACAACAGCCGCAGCGTGACCGAACTCGGCCTTGTCTACCGGCCGGTGGAGGAGACGGTTCTCGACCATTACGATGCCTGGCGCCGACAGCGCGTCCGACGCTGACTCCCTCACCTGCGGGAACGGGCGCACGCGACGAAGGTCACAGTTACATCTCACCCTTTTCACACTTCAATCTTCACGTGAGCCTCACAAGTTGGTTAGGTTTACGTCGAACAGCACGACGGAAGGGGCACATCTTTCATGGCGCCGGATCGAACTTCGCGCAATGGAGGGTTCAGCCTCCCGGCCAAGCGCAACTCCGCACTCGCGACGGCCGCGATGGCCTCCGCGGCCCTTCTCTCCCAGACCGGGAACGCCGCGGCCGACGAGGCGCCGAGCCGCGACGAGGTGGACCGGCGGATCACCAACCTCTACGACCGCGCGGAGACGGACTCCGGCACGTACAACGCCACCCGCGCGGCTGCGACCAGGGCGTCGAGCACCCGCGGCCGTACCCCTTCGACCAGCGGCGGCAGCCGCAGGTCCGGGGGCGAGCCCGCTCTCGAAGCCCTCGCCAAGCAGTGGTACGGCGTGGGCCGCGCGAAGCTGGGTCCGTTCGTCGAGGCGACCCTGCCGGGCGACCGGCTGCCCGCCCCCGCCGCCGAGACGCGTCGTCAGCGTCCCGCGGAGGCTCCCGCGGCACGCGCGCCGAAGCCGGTCGAACAGCCCGTGCCCGAGCTGACCGCCAAGCCGATGCTCGCCCTTCCGCCCGCGCCGGAACAGCCCCCCGTGTGGACACCGGACCCGGCGCCCCAGCCGCTCACCGGCACCGGTGAGATACCTGCCGTGAGCGTCCCGCAGCTCGAGACCGGGTTCCCGGAGTACAGCACGCAGACCGGCCAGGGCCTCCCGGGGTACGGGACGCAGGGCGGCGGTCAACTCCCCACCGGGACACCGGAGTACGCCACCCAGGTCGCCACGGGTCTGCCCGAGTACACAGGGCAGATCGGCACCGTGCTCCCCGAGTACACCGGGCAACTCACCACGGGCCTGCCGGAGTACCCGGCGCAGCCATCCGCCACCGCAATCCCGGAGCCCACGGGCCAGTTCAGCACCGCGCTCCCCGGTGACACCGGCCAGTTCAGCACCGCCCTCCCGAACGGCAGCGGCCAGTTCACCGTCCCGCTCCCCGACAGCACCGGCCAGTTCAGCAGCGGCCAGTTCGCCGCCCCGCTCCCCGACAGCACCGGCCAGTTCAGCACCGCCCTCCCGAACGGCAGCGGCCAGTTCGCCGTCCCGCTGCCCGGCTACACCCCCCAGCCCACCCCGCTCGCCGACTACTCCACCGACCTCGGCACCTCGCTCGCCGGGGTCGCCCCGGCTCCCGGTATCCCCTCCCCCCGCTCCCCCGAACCGCAGTGGCAGGCCCCGCCGCAGAGCGCCGCCCCCGCCTCGCTCCCCACCGCGGACCCCGGTTACGACTCGAAGGTCATCCAGGTGCTCGCCTTCGCCCGGTCCCAGATCGGCAAGCCCTGCGTCTGGGGTGCGGCGGGCCCGGGGTCGTACGACAACGCCGGTCTCACGCAGGCCGCCTGGAGGGTCGCGGGTGTCTCCCTCCCGCGTACCTCCCTCGGTCAGGCGAGCACCGGCACGGCGGTCCCGCTGTACGCGATGCAACCCGGTGACCTGGTCTTCTTCCACGACGACTTCAGCCACGTGGGCCTGTGCACCGGCAACGGCATGATGATCCACGCGCCCGGCCCCGGGGCCTCGATCCGCGAGGAGTCGATCTACCCGACCGGCGAGTCGATCATCCGGAGCGCGATCCGCCCCGCCTGACCCGCCCCTGGTCGTGAGGCGTGGCGCGGGCCGCCGGTCCCCCGTGCCGGCGGCCCGCACGAAAAAGGAGAGACTCAGGCATCCCCACCCGTGCCCGGTCTCCCCCGCTGCGGCGCCGTAGCGTCGATGTGCTGGAGTCATGCCGACAACATCGATGTTGTCGGGATGAAGTGTGGGTCAGCGAGGTACGGGGCCGGTATGGGTACAACTGCGTATGAGCGGGTGCTGTCGGTCGCCGTGGCCGCGCTCCACGAACGCGACCCGGAGCAGCTCTGGCCGCTGCTGGCCGCGGATCTGCCGGCCCTGTGCGGTGGCGACGCCCTGATCTACAAGCTGGACGACTGGAACGAGAGCGAGGGCACCCTCGGTCTGTCCCCCGCCGCCACCGCAGAGTTCACCGTGATCGGGGACGAGGAGACGGTCCTGCTGCGCGCGGGCTACCCCCTGGCGGCGCACTACGCGAGCCGGGCGGACCGGGCCCCGGTGACCGCAGGCCGGGTGGCCGGCCGTGCCTGGCCGGGGAGCCCGACCGCGCGTCTGCTGGACGATCTCCTCGACGTGGACCACGTGCTGGGGATCCCTCTGCCCGGCTCGACCACCCCGATCACCGGGTGCCTGGTCTACCGCTCGGGCCGGGACTTCAGCGACGACGAGCTGCGGCTGGCCGAGCAGTTGCAGCCGCTGCTCGCCGCCGTCGAGCAGCAGCGGCAGCTCCTGCGGCGGCTCGACGCGTCGTCCGGGCAGGCCGCGGACCTGGCGCTCACACCCCGGGAGTCGACCGTGCTGGTCCTGCTCGGCGACGCGCTGACCGCCCTGTCGATAGGCCGCAGGCTCGGGATATCGGAGCGTACGGTCCACAAGCACATCGCGAACATCTACCGCAAGCTCGGCACCCACGACCGCGTCAGCACGGTCCTGCACGCGCAGCGGCTGGGGCTCATCCCTGCGGCAGCGGCGGCCCGCCCTTGAGGCGTTCCAGGTCGGAGGGGCGGACCTGGATGACCACGATCGCGATGAGCGCGGCGAGCACGGTGAAGATGGCGGCCATGACGAAGGCGGCCGAGGCGCCCGCGGTGAGGACCTCGTCGCCCCACGATCCCGGTAGTTGCCCGGTGCGTTCGAAGATCCGGTGCTCGGCCGGGGTGGCCTGGGAGAGGAAGCGGGGGATCTGCTTCTCCGCCTCGTTGGTGCTGGCCGTGCCGAACATCGTGACCAGGATGGACAGACCCAGTGAACCGCCCACCTGCTGGGTGGCGTTGAGGAGTCCGGAGGCCGCGCCGGTCTCCTCGGTGGGGACGTTGGAGAGTGCCATCAGGGTCAGCGAGACGAACTCCATGCCCATGCCGAGGCTGAAGACGAGCATCGGTCCGAGGACGCTCCCCGCGTAGGTGGAGTGGACGTCGGTGAGGGTCAGCCAGCCGAGCCCGATCGCGGCCAGGATGGCTCCGCCCACCATGAACGGCTTGGGACCGTAGATGGGGAGGAACCGGGAGGCCAGTCCGGCGCCGACCGCGATGACCGCGCTGACCGGCAGGAACGCGAACCCCGTGGCCAGCGGGCTGAAGTCGAGGACGTTCTGCACGAACAGCGTCAGGAAGAAGAACATGCCGAAGATCGCCGCCGCGAGGCACAGCATGATGCCGTAGGTGCCCGCGCGGTTGCGGTCGGCGAACATGTGCAGCGGGGTGATGGGCTGCCGGGAACGCTTCTCGATCATCACGAACGCGACGAGCAGGACGACCGCCGCGGCGAACGAGCACAGGGTGAGGGTGTCCCGCCAGCCTTCCTGCGCGGCCCGGATGAAGCCGTACACCAGCAGCACCATCCCGGCGGTGGCGGTGAGCGCGCCGATGATGTCGAAGTTGCCGGGGTGGCGTTCGGACTCGCGGATCCAGCGGGGCGTGGCGAGCGCGATGAGCAGTCCGATGGGCACGTTGACGAAGAGCACCCACCGCCAGTTCAGCCACTCGACGAGGACCCCTCCGGCCAGCAGTCCGATCGCGCCGCCGCCCGCGGAGACCGCGGCGAAGACGCCGAACGCCCGGTTGCGCTCGGGGCCTTCACGGAAGGTCGTGCTGATCAGCGCGAGCGAGGTCGGGGAGGCGATGGCGCCGCCGACGCCCTGGAGGGCACGTGCGGAGAGGAGTTGGCCCTCGTTCTGGGCGAGTCCGCCGAGCAGGGAGGCGAGCACGAACAGCAGCACGCCGAAGATGAACACCCGCCGTCTGCCGAGGATGTCGCCGGCCCGGCCGCCGAGCAGCAGCAGTCCGCCGAAGGTGAGGGTGTACGCGTTGACCACCCAGGCCAGGCTCGTCGTGGAGAAGTCCAGGGAGCGCTGGATGTCCGGGAGCGCGATGTTCACGATGGTGATGTCGAGGACCACCATCAGCTGGCAGGACGCGATGACCAGCAGCGCAATGACGTTGCCACCGCCGCCGGAGTCCGGTGGGGTGGTCCGTGGTGCAGAACTGGCCTGCGGGTCGCTGCTCATGGTCTCCGTACGACCGTACGCCCGTGCTGTGGCCCTCACCACTCGAGGACGTGGCACCCCCAGGCCGGCAACGACACGAACAGTCCGGAGTCGTTCAGTTCGTCTCCGTCACGGTCGTACACCACCCCGTCGAGCAGGTCGGTCAGGCGGTGTGCCCGTCCGCGCAGGTCGTCCCACGGAAGGGGCAGCCGGGCCTGGGCGGGTCCGTCGGAGTCGTTGACCACGACCAGGTGGCGGGCGTCGGTGTGGGTCCAGGTCCAGGCGAGGAGCCGGCCGTGGGTGTCGTTGTCGGGCCAGCCCACGGGGGTCACGAGCCGCCACTCGCCCCGGCGCACGGCGGCGGCGGCGGTCAGCAGACGGCCGTAGAACGCGCGCAGGGGTTCGTCGACGGTTTCCTGCGGTCTGCGGCTCAGGAACACCGGTGGCCGCACCTTGCGGCCCTCGAACTGGCCCTCGTGCCAGAGCGTGGCGCCGGGCAGCGTGGCGACGGCCACGGCGGCCGCGCGTTCCCGGTCCCCTGGGACCACCGCGGCGACCCGTGGTTCGTCGTGGTTCTCCAGGAAGCGGACGAGACCGCGCTGATAGGTGAGGTCGGCGTCGAGGTGGGCCCGGACGGAGTCGGCGTCCTGGTGCAGGAGGCGGTCGTAGAGGCGCTTGTCGTAGCAGTGGTCGAAGCCCTGCTGCTGGAGGGTCCCTTCGAGGTCCCAGTAGGCCTCGGCCACGAACAGGAACCGGGGGTGGCGCTCTCGTACCCGGGGGATGACGTACGGCCAGAAGTCCTCGGCCGGTGGCGTGCCCGCGCGGTCGCCCCAGGTCCTGGCGAAGACGTCGTTCATCAGCAGCATCGCCATGTCGCAGCGCACGCCGTCGGCCTGGTCGGCGATGGACGCCAGGGTCTCGACGGTCGCTGTCCGCAACTCCTCGCCGAAGGCGTTCAGTTGGACCACGTCCGGCCACGGCGGGAAGTAGGGGTCGCGACCGCGGGCACAGATCCCGCCGCCGGTCTCGATGAAAGCTCCCGGGTCGCGGGCGAGATCCTCCGCGCTGCCCCGGATCAGGCAGTCGGGGCGTTCGGTGAGCCAGGGATGGTCGGGAGCGATGTGGTTGGGCACGTAGTCGAGGAGCAACCCCATTCCACGGGTGGCCAGTTGCGCACGGGCGGCGGCGAGGCCCTCGGGGCCGCCCAGCACCGGATCGACGACGTAGTTCCGTACGCAGTACGGCGATCCGGCGATGTCCGCCTCGGTGACATCGGGGAGGGCGTCGCGGAAGGAGGCCGTCAGCCCCTCGTCCTGCAACGCGATCCGCAGTCCCGCCGGGCTGCGCTCCCACACGCCCATCAGCCACACCGTGTCGGCACCGGGAAGCACCAGGGAGTCCCAGACCTCCTCCGGTACCTCCCCGAGCGTGATGTCACGCCCGTACCGGCGGCTCAACTCGCCGAGCCACACCAGGGTGTTGATCTCTAGGACGACCGTCATGACAGCGACTCCCGTCCGCCCCGTTGCCAGTCCTCCTCGCTGATGGCGTGGAAGAGGGTCGCGGTGGCCGCCACCAGGCCCGTCCAGCCCGTCTGGTGACTGGCGCCGAGGCCCGTGCCGTTGTCGCCGTGGAAGTACTCGTAGAAGAGGACCAGGTCCTTCCAGTGCGGGTCCTCGGCGAACACCGGCCGACCGCCGTGCACCGGCCGGTGGCCGTCGGTGTCGGGCAGGAAGGTGGCGGTGAGCCGGTCGGAGATCTCGCGGGCGACCTCGTACAGGTTGAGCCGCCGTCCGGAGCCGGTCGGGCACTCCACGGTGAAGCCGGGGCCGTGGTGGGCGTGGAGGTTCAGCAGTGCCCGGATGAGGAGGATGTTCATCGGGAACCACACCGGGCCGCGCCAGTTGGAATTGCCGCCGAACATCCCGGAGTCGGACTCGGCGGGCAGATAGCCGACGCCGTAGGTCTGCCCGTGCACGTCGAAGGTGTACGGGTGTTTCGCGTGGTACCTGGACAGGGACCGGATGCCGTGCGGGCCGAGGAACTCGTCCTCGTCGAGCATGCGGGCCAGGACGCGGCGCAGCCGGTCCTCGCCGAACAGCGCGAAGAGGTAGCGGCCGTCGGTGTCGGGGTGGTCGGCTGCCTGCTGGGCGACGAAGGCCTCGACGGCCGGGTGTCGTCGGATGAAGTCCTGTGCTCCCTCGACGAGTTCGGGGAACGCCCGGTTTGCCCGGCCGCCGACGAGGCTGGTCGCCGCGAGCGGGATCAGGCCGACCAGGGACCGCACCTTCAGACGGGTGGCACTGCCGTCAGGCAGCCGCAGGACGTCGTAGAAGAAGCCGTCCTCCTCGTCCCACAGGCTGGTGTTGTCCTGGCCGATGCGGTTCAGGGCGACGGCGATCCACGCGAAGTGCTCGAAGAGCATCTGTGCCTGCTCGACGTAGACCGGGTTGTCCACGGCGAGTTCGACGGCGATGTCGAGGAGGTTCTGGCAGTACAGGGCCATCCACGCGGTGCCGTCGGCCTGGTCGAGGCGGCCGCCGGTGGGCAGCGGCGCGCTGCGGTCGAAGACGCCGATGTTGTCGAGGCCGAGGAAGCCGCCCTGGAAGACGTTGTTGCCGTCGGGGTCCTTGCGGTTGAGCCACCAGGTGAAGTTCTTCGTCAGCTTCTGGAAGGCGTTCTCCAGGAAGGCGCGGTCGCCGTGGCCGGTGCGGTGCTTCTCCAGTTCGTAGACGAACAGGACCGCCCAGGCGTGCACGGGCGGGTTGACGTCTCCGAAGTTCCATTCGTACGCGGGGATCTGGCCGTTGGGGTGGAGGTAGAGGCGGCGCAGCAGCAGGTCGAGCTGGGACTTGGCGAAGCCGATGTCGACCATGGACAGGGCGAGGGTGTGGAAGGCGAGGTCCCAGGCGGCGAACCAGGGGTACTCCCAGGTGTCCGGCATCGACATGATCTCGTCGTTGACCATGTGGTACCAGGAGCTGTTGCGGATCCGCGGGTCGGCGGCGAGCGGGTCCACGCCGTGCTCGGCGAGCCAGCGCTCGACGTCGAGGTAGTAGTACTGCTTGCTCCACAGCATCCCGGCGAGGGCCTGGCGGACGAGCCGCCGCTCCTCCTCCCCCGTGGCGGGCGGGATGACGCCGGCGTAGAAGGTGTCGGCCTCGGTGCGACGCAGGCCGAGGACGTCGTCGAAACCGCCCCAGGGGTCCGGGAGTTCGGTGTCCGTCAGGCGCAGGCGGATCCGGGCGCTGTCTCCGGCGGGGATCGTCAGCACGTGGTGGACGGTGGCCTTGGTGCCGGTGCGGGCGGGGTTGACGGCGTCCGTCGCGCCGTGGACGACGTACCGGTCGATGCCGTTCTTCACGTACGGGGTGGTGTTCGGGCTGCCGAAGACGCGCTCGTTGTCGGTCTCGTTGTCGGTGAAGAGCGTCTCGCCGCCCTGGTGGTACAGCCATCGCACCCCGAGTTCCTCGTGGTCGGCGCGGATCGCCCCCTCGACGGCGCTCAGTCCCGGCACCGCCGTGCCGCCCGCCCAGGACCAGGTGTGCCGGAACCACAGGGTCGGCAGGAGGTGCAGCACGGCCTCGTCGGGGCCCCTGTTGTGGGCGGTGATCTCGATCAGGAGGTCGTCCGGTCCGGCTTTGGCGTACTCGACGAAGACGTCGAAGTAGCGGTTCTCGTCGAAGACCCCGGTGTCGAGGAGTTCGTACTCGGCGTCCTCGCGGCCGCGCGCCCGGTTGCCGGTGACGAGGTCGCCGTAGGGGAACTCGCCCTGCGGGTACTTGTACAGGTACTTCATCGACGAGTGGGTGGGTGTGTTGTCGAGGTGGAACCAGTACTCCTTGACGTCCTCGCCGTGGTTGCCCTCCGCGTTGGTCAGGCCGAACATCCGCTCCTTGAGGAGGGGGTCGCGGCCGTTCCACAGGGCGAGCGCGAAGCACAGCCGCTGTTTGTCGTCGCTGACCCCGGCGATGCCGTCCTCGCCCCAGCGGTAGGCGCGGGAGCGGGCCTGGTCGTGGGTGAAGTACGACCAGGCGTCGCCGCCCGCGCTGTAGTCCTCGCGGACGGTGCCCCACTGTCGTTCGCTCAGGTAGGGCCCCCAGCGTCGCCAGGGGACGGTGCCCGTGTCCGCCTCGGAAAGTCGCCGACGCTCGGCGTCCGGTGTGCCGCTTCCGTTCGTCATCCGCCGGTCCTCTCGCCGCCCGGGACATGTGACCAGACTTGGCCCCGAAGGAGCGGACCGCAATGGTGGTGAGCTGTACGGAAGCGGGTGTCACCGTTCCGGCCGACGGTGTCAGCCGATCTCGACCAGCAGGTCACCGCCTTCCACCTGCTGCACCTTGTTGATCGCGAGCCGGGACACGCGTCCGGCCTTCGACGCGGTGATCGTGGCCTCCATCTTCATGGCCTCGATGGTGGCCACGGTCGCCCCGGCCGCCACCTCGTCGCCCTCGGAGACCACGAGGGTGACCACGCCGGCGAAGGGGGCGGCGACATGGCCGGCGTTGGAGCGGTCGGCCTTCTCGGTGGTCGGGATGTCCGAGGAGGCGGCGACGTCACGGATCTGGATGGGCCGCAGCTGGCCGTTGAGCGTGGACATCACCGTGCGCATGCCCCGCTCGTCGGCCTCGCCGACGGCCTCCAGGGCGATGAGGAGGCGGACGCCGGGCTCGAGGTCGACGGCGTACTCCTTGCCCGGGCGCAGGCCGTAGAAGAAGTCCTTGCTCTCCAGGAGGCTGGTGTCGCCGTAGGACTGGCGGTGGGTCTCGAACTCGCGGGTCGGGGCGGGGAACAGGAGCCGGTTGAGGGTCGAGCGGCGGTCCTTCTCCAGGCCCTCGCGGTCCTCGGCGGTCAGTTCCTGGACGGGCTTGGCGTCGGCGCGGCCCTGGAGGGCCTTGGTGCGGAAGGGCTCGGGCCAGCCGCCGGGCGGGGTGCCGAGCTCGCCGCGCAGGAAGCCGATGACGGAGTCGGGGATGTCGAAGCGGTCCGGGGTCTCCTCGAACTCCTTGGGGTCGACCCCGGCGCCGACGAGGTGCAGGGCGAGGTCGCCGACCACCTTGGAGGACGGGGTGACCTTCACCAGGTGGCCCAGGAGCCGGTCCGCGGCCGCGTACATCGCCTCGATGTCCTCGAAGCGGTCGCCGAGGCCGAGGGCGACGGCCTGGGTGCGCAGGTTGGAGAGCTGGCCGCCGGGGATCTCGTGGTCGTAGACGCGCCCGGTCGGGGAGGCAAGGCCCGCCTCGAAGGGGGCGTAGACGCGGCGGACGCTCTCCCAGTACGGCTCCATGTCGCCGACCGCGCGCAGGTCCAGGCCGGTGGGCCGGTCGGAGTGGTCGGTCGCGGCCACGATGGCCGACAGGGAGGGCTGCGAGGTGGTGCCGGCCATGGAGGCGACGGCCCCGTCCACGGCGTCGGCGCCCGCCTGGACCGCGGCCAGGTAGGTGGCGAGCTGGCCGCCCGCGGTGTCGTGGGTGTGGATGTGCACCGGCAGGTCGAACTCGCGGCGCAGCGCCGACACCAGCTTCGCCGCGGCGGGGGCGCGCAGCAGGCCTGCCATGTCCTTGACGGCCAGGACGTGGGCGCCCGCGTCGACGATCTGCTCGGCGAGGCGCAGGTAGTAGTCGAGGGTGTAGAGGCGCTCGTTCGGGTCGGACAGGTCCGAGGTGTAGCAGAGGGCGACCTCGGCGATCGAGGTGCCGGTGGCGCGGACGGCCTCGATGGCGGGACGCATCTGGCTGACGTCGTTGAGGGCGTCGAAGATGCGGAAGATGTCGATGCCGGTCTCGGCGGCCTCCTGCACGAAGGCGTCGGTCACCTCGGTCGGGTACGGGGTGTAGCCGACGGTGTTGCGGCCGCGCAGCAGCATCTGGAGGCAGATGTTGGGAACGGCCTCGCGCAGGGCCGCGAGCCGCTCCCAGGGGTCCTCGGCGAGGAAGCGCAGCGCCACGTCGTAGGTGGCGCCGCCCCAGCATTCCAGGGAGAGCAGCTGGGGCAGGGTGCGGGCGACGGCCGGGGCGACGGCGAGCATGTCCTTGGTGCGCACGCGGGTGGCGAGCAGGGACTGGTGGGCGTCGCGGAAGGTGGTGTCGGTGACGCCGATGGTCGGGGACTCGCGCAGCCAGCGGGCGAAGCCCTCGGGGCCGAGTTCGGTGAGCTTCTGCTTGGAGCCCGCGGGCGGCTCGATGTCCGGGGTCCTGGGCAGCTTGGAGACGGGGTCGATCAGCTCGGGCCGCTCGCCGTGCGGCTTGTTGACCGTCACGTCGGCGAGGTAGGTGAGCAACTTGGTGCCGCGGTCGGCGGAGTGACGGGCCGTCAGCAGGTGCGGGCGCTGCTCGATGAACGACGTGGTGACGTTGCCCGCCTGGAAGTCGGGGTCGTCCAGCACCGCTTGCAGGAAGGGGATGTTGGTGGCCACCCCGCGGATGCGGAACTCGGCGACGGCACGCCGGGCCCGGTTGACCGCGGTGGTGAAGTCGCGGCCCCGGCAGGAGAGTTTGACCAGCATGGAGTCGAAGTGGGCGCTGATCTCCGTACCGGCGTGGGTCGTTCCGCCGTCGAGCCGGATGCCGGAGCCGCCGGGCGAGCGGTAGGCGCTGATCCGGCCGGTGTCGGGGCGGAAGCCGTTGGCGGGGTCCTCGGTGGTGATACGGCACTGGAGGGCGGCGCCGTGCAGCCGGACCGTCTCCTGGGAGAGGCCGAGATCGGCGAGGGTGGCGCCGGCCGCGATCCGGAGCTGGGCCTGGACGAGGTCGACGTCGGTGACCTCCTCGGTGACCGTGTGCTCGACCTGGATGCGCGGGTTCATCTCGATGAAGACGTGGTTGCCGTCGCGGTCGAGGAGGAACTCGACGGTGCCCGCGTTGCGGTAGCCGATCTCGCGGGCGAAGCGGACGGCGTCGGCGCAGATGCGGTCGCGCAGATCCGGGTCGAGGTTGGGCGCGGGGGCCAGCTCGATGACCTTCTGGTGGCGGCGCTGGACCGAGCAGTCGCGCTCGTAGAGGTGGATGACGTTGCCCTGGCCGTCGGCGAGGATCTGCACCTCGATGTGGCGGGGCTCGACGACGGCCTTCTCCAGGAAGACGGTCGAGTCGCCGAAGGCGGACGCGGCCTCGCGGGCGGCCGCCTCGATGGACTCCCGCAGCTGGGCGGGGTCCTCGACGCGGCGCATACCGCGTCCGCCACCGCCCGCGACGGCCTTCACGAAGACGGGGAAGCCGATGTCGTCGGCGGCCCGGACCAGCTCGTCCACGTCGTCCGAGGGCGCCGAGGAGCCCAGGACCGG
This sequence comes from Streptomyces sp. NRRL B-3229, assembly GCF_000719505.1. Lineage (NCBI taxonomy): Bacteria > Bacillati > Actinomycetota > Actinomycetes > Kitasatosporales > Streptomycetaceae > Streptomyces > Streptomyces sp. NRRL B-3229. The sequence goes on from NZ_JOGP01000014.1 coordinate 172,999, forward strand.
CACCCCCGCGGCGCGGGCGGCGGCGACCGCGCGGGCCTTGTTGCCGGTCAGTTCGAGGATGTCGGCGCTGGGGCCGACGAAGGTGATGCCGGCCTCCTCGCAGGCCCGCGCGAGCTCGGGGTTCTCGGAGAGGAAGCCGTAGCCGGGGTAGACGGCGTCGGCTCCGGCCTGGCGGGCGGCGCGGATGATCTCCTCGACCGAGAGGTAGGCCCGCACGGGATGGCCCGGTTCGCCGATCTCGTAGGCCTCGTCGGCTTTGAGTCGGTGCAGTGAGTTGCGGTCCTCGTGGGGGAAGACGGCGACCGTCCTCGCACCCACCTCGTAACCCGCGCGGAACGCGCGGATCGCGATCTCACCACGGTTGGCGACCAGTACCTTGCGGAGCATTCCCGATCCCTTCGGCCTGCCGGTGACGCCCCCATGGTGTCGGCAAAGACCGCCGGTGGCCATGAGAGTCAGGTCACGTGTCGCGGGGTGTTTGGGGAGGATCCGCGCAGGTACGGCCGGGCCGCACGGCAGCGGCTCACCGGGTCGCGGTCACTTCACGGTGCCGGTGAAGGGGGTCACCGGCCGCTCCTGGCGCTCCCCGTCCACGGTGATGTCGACGGCCTCGTTGTAGAAGGCGAGCAGTCCCTTGATCACTCCGACGGCGGGGAGCGGGTCCGGGTAGCTCCAGACGATGTCGGCGTGGCCGCCGGTGGACCAGTACTCGGCGGTGCCCTTGTAGGGGCACCGGCTGTGGTGGTCGGTGGCTTCGAGCAGTTCGAGGCGGACGTCCTCGCGCGGGATGTAGTAGCGCGTGGGCAGGCCGGTCTCGAAGAGGAGCACGGGCCGGCGGGTGTCGGCGACGACCGTGCCGTCGATCTCCACCCGGACATGGCGGCTGCTGGGCATGGCGTCGACGCGTTTGTGCGGGTCACGGGGGTGGACGAAGATCTCTTCCTCCTCCTCGTACCAGTGGTCGAGGCCGGTCCCCCAGCGGCGGAACCAGGCGAAGGCGATGTGGTCGGCGAGGTCGGCGGCGGGGAAGGTCCAGGCGGCGTTCTCCACGATCTCGCCTTCGACTTCGAGGTCGTAGAAGAGCTGTGATCCGGTGTGGCTCCCGGTCCGCGGGTTCTTCGCGGGCCGCAGCAGGTCCTCTCGGACGTCGGCGCGCGGGAAGGCGTACAGCGGGACGGGGACGTCGGGTTCCCAGACGAGGACGGGACGCCGGCTGTCGACGACCGTGACGTCCCCCTTGCGGCCGCGCACCCAGCGCTCGCTGGGCTCCCAGAGCAGGCCTTCCGGTGTGGTCCGTACGTTGCGTGCCGTGGGGAAGGTGGTCATGGGTGGTTCTCCCTTCACCTCTTCAGGAAGTCGGTCAGCCCGGTCAGGAGCCGGTCGACGTCCTCCGTGTCGTTGTAGGGGGCGAGGCCGACGCGCAGGCCGCCGGTGTCGCCGAGGCCGAGGTGACGGGAGGCCTCGACGGCGTAGAACGAGCCGACGGGGGCCTGGACACCGCGCTCGGCGAGGAAGCCGTAGGCGTCGGCCGTGTCGTGGTGGTCGAAGGTCAGGAGCAGGGTGGGGGTGCGGTCGGCGGCCCTGGAGTGGACGGTGATCCCGTCGAGCGCGGCCAGCCCCTTGTCGATCCGGGTGCGCAGGACGTGTTCGTGGGCTTCGAGTGCCGCGTACCCGGCGGCCAGCCGCTCGCGGCGGGTGCCGGTGGCGTCCGGGTCCAGCCGGTCGGCGAGGAAGTCGACCGCGGCTGTCGTCCCGGCGAGGAACTCATAGGGCAGCGTGCCCAGTTCGAAGCGCTCGGGGACGGCGTCGGTGGAGGGCAGCAGCTTGTCCGGGCGCAGGGTCTCCAGCAACTCCGGGCGGGCGGCGAGGACTCCGTGGTGGGGGCCGAGGAACTTGTACGGGGAGCAGACGTGGAAGTCGGCGCCCGACTCCTCCAGGTCCACGAGAGAGTGGGCGGTGTGGTGGACGCCGTCGACGAAGAGGAGTGCGCCTGCCTCGTGCACCGCCTGTGCGATGGCGGGGATGTCGGGGCGCGTGCCGATCAGGTTGGAGGCTGCGGTGACGGCGACGAGCCGGGTGCGACCGGACAGTACGGCCCGGATCGCGTCGACCGTCAACTCCCCGGTCTCGGGGTCGAATTCGGCCCAGCGGACGGCGGCACCCGACTGTGTCCACGGCCGGATGTTGGCGTCGTGGTCGAGCCGGGTGACGACGACCTCGTCGCCGGGCGACCACGTCTTGGCGAGGGTGCGCGAGAACTCGTAGGTCAGCTGGGTGGCACTGCGGCCGAAGACGATCCCCGACGGGTCCGCGCCGAGGAGGTCCGCCATGGCCCGCCGGGCCCCGGTGACGATGGCCTCGGCGTTGCGCTCCCCCAGCGTGATGCGCCCCCGGTTCGACAGGGGCTGCGCCAGCGCGTCCGCGATGGCCCGGATGACGGGCGTCGGGGTCTGGGTGCCGCCGGGGCCGTCGAAGTGGGCGGTCCCGGCGGCCAGGGCCGGGAAGTGGGAGCGGAGGGCGGCGATGTCGTACGTCACGTGGGCTCCTTGATCCGACCGGTTCCGTCACTCCCAGCGTGTCACGCGTCCGGGTCGACGCATGATGGTCTCCGTGTGTCTCGCATCCTCGGGGACCCGGAGTGGTCTCAGCGTGTCGTGCATCCGTGGTGACTCACGGTGATCTCAGCTTGTCACGCCCTCCGCGACGGGCCTGGTCTCACGCCCGTCACCCCGCCCGCAGCCTCTCCCGGTGGGCCCTGTTCGTGGCCATCAGGGTGTCCAGGGCGTCGCGGGTGCGGATCAGTTCGGCTATGTGCTCGGTGAGGCGGTCGCGTTCCTCGGCCATCCGCTCCAGCGCCGCGTCGGACGTCTCCTCGCTGGGCGAGTCGACGCACGGCAGCAGTTCCATGATCGTGCGGCTGGACAGTCCGGCGGCGTACATGCGCTGGAGGAAGAAGACACGCTCGACCGCGTGCTCCGTGTAGTGCCGTTGCCCGCTCGTGCTGCGCGTGCTGGCGAGCAGTCCCTGCTCCTCGTAGTAGCGCAGGGCCCGGACACTGACCCCGGCCCGCGCCGCCAACTCCCCGATGCGCATGCGTTCCTCCAGGAAGGACTTGACCCTCACGTCGACGTCAGGTTTTAGCGTAACCGCGTGCCCGGACACGGGGACGACGGATCATGAAGGAGACATGACGTGACGACGCTTTTCACCGGATTCGAGCTCGGCGGTCTGCGGCTGCCCAACCGGGTGGTCATGGCCCCGATGTCGCGGGTGCGGGCCGCCGAGGGCGGTCTGGCGACGCCTTCCATGGCGCGCTACTACGCCCAGCGGGCGTCCGCCGGCCTGATCGTCAGCGAGGGCGTGCAGCCGAGCCTGATCGGGCAGTCCAATCCGGGCACTCCGGGGCTGCACACCGACGAGCAGGTCGCCTCGTGGCGGCAGGTGACGGAGGCCGTGCACACCAACGGGGGCCGGATCTTCGCCCAGATCATGCACGGCGGGCGGGTCTCGCACCCGGACACCACCGGACTGCGGCCCGTCGGCCCCTCGGCCGTCCCGGCCACCGGAGAGCTGTTCACCCCCACGGGACGACAGACCCCGCCGGTGCCGCGGGAGCTGCGCACGGACGAGGTGCCCGAGCACGCCGAGTCGTACGCCGAGGCCGCCCGCCGTGCCGTGGACGCCGGGTTCGACGGAGTGGAACTGCACGGCGCCAACGGCTACTTGATCTCGCAGTTCCTCTCCACCAACGCCAATCTGCGCACCGACCGCTACGGCGGTTCGGTGACGGGACGGATCCGGTTCGCGATGGAGGCGGCCGCCGCGACCGTGGCCGCCGTGGGCGCGCACCGGACCGGCATCCGGCTCTCACCCGGCGGCACCTTCTGGGGAGTCGAGGAGACGGACGTCCCTGAGCTGTACACCGCGCTTCTGTCGGAGCTGGCCCAACTCGAACTGGCCTACGTCCACTTGGAGGCCACGGCCCCCGAGGAGACACTCGCCGCCCTGCGCCGGGCGTGGCCGGGGGCGCTCGTCATGAACCCGGTGCTGCCGCTGGGCGCCAAGCAGACCGGCCGCAGCGAGGCCGACCACTGGCTCGGGCTCGGCGCCGATCTCATCAGCTTCGGCCGGGCGTTCATCGCCAACCCGGACCTGGTCGAGCGGCTGCGCACCGGGCTGCCGATCGCCCCCGCGGACGAGGCCACGTACTTCGAGGGCGGCGACAACGGCTATCTCACTTATCCCGCATACCAGTACACGGCGTGACGCCCAGGCGGCGAGGGCACCACGAAAGGGTAACGAAGGTCAACCAGAGGCAATGTGACGTGGTCTAGCCCGGCATGAAGATCTCTTTCCTGCTGCACAACGCCTATGGGATCGGGGGCACGATCACCACCACGTTCAATCTGGCCCAGACCCTGGCCCGACGGCACGACGTGGAGATCATCTCGGTGCTCCGGCACCGGGAGCTCCCCACCTTCATGCTGGATCCCCGGGTTTCGCTGCGGCCCCTGGTCGATCTCAGAGAGGACAAGGAGCACCCCTCGCACCTGAGACCGGCGCGGGTGTTCCCGCGCTCCGAGTACCGGTACGGCCAGTACAGCGAGTTGACGGACCAGCGCATAGCCGAGGCCCTGGCCACGACCGACGCGGACGCGGTGATCGGCACCCGGCCCGGACTCAACGTGCATCTCGCGCGCGAGGCGCCCGGCCATGTCGCCCGGGTGGGACAGGAGCACCTCACCCTGGACAAGCACTCGCCCCGGCTGCGCACCGCGCTGCGCCGGGCCTATCGCGGGCTCGACGTGCTCACCACGGTGACCGAGGCGGACGCGGCCTCCTACCGGCGCCGGATGCGGCTGCCCGGCGTACGGGTGGAGGCGCTGCCGAACAGCGTGCCGGATCCGGTGCTGCCGCCCGCGGACGGTTCCGCGAAGGTGGTCGTCGCGGCCGGGCGACTGGTCGGGCTGAAGCGGTACGACCTGCTCGTGGAGGCCTTCGCCGCGGTCGCCGCGAAGCATCCGGACTGGCAGCTGCGCATCTACGGCAAGGGAGAGGAACAGGACCGGCTGCGTCGGCTGATCACCGACCTGAGGCTGTGGAACAACGTCTTCCTGATGGGGCCCGCGGCCCCCATGGAGGCCGAATGGGTCAAGGGCTCGATCGGGGCGGCCACCTCCGACTTCGAGCCCTTCGGCATGACCATCGTCGAGGCGATGCGCTGCGGGCTGCCCGTGGTGAGCACCGACTGCCCCCACGGGCCGGCCGAGATCATCGCGGACGGCGTCGACGGGCGGCTGGTGCCGGTCGGGGACCGGGACGCGCTGGCCGCGGCCCTGCTGGAACTGGTCGGGGACGACGAGCTGCGCGGCCGTATGAGCAGGGCCGCGCTGGAGAACGCGCGGCGGTTCGCTCCGGAGCCCGTCGTGGAGCAGGCCGAGGGGCTCATCGCGGAGGCGGTCGCGGCACGCCGGGCGGGACGGCCGGTGGTGCGGGGTGGCCAGGGCGCGGCCCTGTCCGCCCGGGGCTCCGCCGCCAGGGACACCGCGCTGGTCGCGGCGAGCGGCGCGCTGCGCCTCGTACGGAAGGGACGGTCATGACCACACCACGCGCGGGGTGCGCGGTCGACGCGGACGGCAGGATCACCTTCGAGGTGTCCCGGGCCGGGGGCCTGCGGCTGCTGTTGCGGCTGCGTCCGAAGAAGGGGCAGCCGGAGGAGAGCCTGCACGTCCTCGACCTGGAGGTGGACCCGTCCGACGAGGGGCGCGCGCAGGCCGTGCTGGATGCCGATCCGGTGCTTGCGGAGGGGCGCTGGGACGTGTATCTGCTCCAGGGCTCCGAGCGGACACGGCTGCGTCCGGGACCGCGCGATCTGCGCGCCCTGGTGGACGGGCAACTGCGGGAGCGGCAGGGGCCGTTGGCCGTGCGGGTGCCCTATGCCACCAAGGACGGCTTCCTCGCGGTGCGGACCTGGCTGCGGCCCGCGCACGCGGAGGTCGGCCGCGTCGACGTCACGGACCGGACGCTGACGATCGCTGCCCGGCTGCACGGCTCCCCGCTCACCGAGGGCGCCCGCGTGGAGCTGCGGCTGCGCCGGGACAAGGGCGTCTCACGCACGCTGGAGCCCCTGGTCCGGGCGGACGGGCGCGCCTTCTCCCACACCGTCGACGACAAGCTGGACCTGGACCCGGGCATCTGGGACATGTTCCTGCGGCCCGCTCCCGAGGCTGCGCCGATCCGGCTCGCCCGGCTGCTGGACGACGTGGCGGACCGCAAGGAGGTCTTCGTCTACCCGGGTGTCACGGTCGGGGACGCGGTCGTGCGGCCGTACTACACGGTCGACAACGACCTGTCCCTGGAGGTGAAGCGGGCCGGGTGAGACGCCTGGCAGACGCGGTTCAGCCCCAACGCACGTGCAGGGCAGGTGGTTTGCGGAAGACCAGGCCCTGCGGGGCGGTGGGGCGGTCCGGGTCGAGGCGGAGAGCCGGGAAACGGTCGAGCAGGTGCCGTAGGGCGATCCGCGTCTCCAGGCGGGCCAGATGGGCGGCGAGGCAGTAGTGCGGGCCGTGCGCGAAGGCCAGCTGGAGACGGGAGTTGTCGCGGCGCACGTCGAAGCGGTCGGGGTCCGGGAAGACCGCGGGGTCACGGTTGGCGCCGGCCAGGGAGACGGTGACGAGGTCGCCCTTGCGGATCGCCGCCCGGCCGAGGGTGGTGTCGCGGGTGGCATAGCGGTCGACGACGGCCGCGCCGGGCTCCAGGCGCAGGGACTCCTCGATCGCGCCGTCCAGGAGGGCGGAGTCGGCGCGGACCAGGGCGAGTTGGTCAGGGTGCTGGAGCAGGTGCAGCAGGGCGTTGGTGATCATCGCCTCGGTGGTCTCTATGCCGCCGAACATCAACACCGCGGCGTTGGAGGCCACTTCGGGCAGGGTCAGGCGGTCGGCGGCGGCGGTGAGGAGCGAGGGGGTGGGCACGTCCGCTTCCGTGTCGGTGGCCGCTTGTGCGAGGGCGGTGCCTTGCGCTTCCGCGACGGCGGCGCCTTCCGCTTCCGCCTCGGCGCCTTCCGCTTCCGCCTCGGTGCCTTCCGCGACGGTGGTCTCGACCGCGGCCCGGAGGCGCGCGTACGCCTCGGGGCCCGCGGGGTTCGCAGCGTGGCCCGCCGTAAGGTCCGACACGGCCCGCACGATGGCGTCGTACCAGGAGAGAACCGTGCCGGTGTCGGCGCCCACCAGTCCGAGCGCCTTGGTCACCACGGTCACGGCGAGCGGGCCGGCGAAGTCCCTGCGGAGGTCGGCGGCGCGGCGGGGTTCGAGGGCGGTGAGGAGGCGGTCGGTCTCCTCCTCGATGAACTCCGCGAATCCTTCCCGTACTTCGCGCGGGCGGAAGGGCGCGGCGAAGGGCTCGCGGTGGCGGGTGTGCTCGGCGCCGTCGAGGGAGAGCATGCTCGGTCCGACGACCTGCGCGGTGGTGAAGCGGGGGTCGTCGACGGTGAAGGTCTCGGCGTCCCGCATGACGTCGAGGGCGAGATCGCGGCGGGTCACCAGCCAGCCGTTGAGCGCGGGCAGCCAGGACACCGGTTCGTGCGCCCGCAGTTCGGCCAGGCGCGGGTGCGGGTCCCGGGCGAGTTCGGCCGGCGTGGTCGTGGCGCCGAGGGGGAATGCGATCACGCTGTCGAGGCTAGCAACCGGGCATCGGCGCCCGCCCGTCCACGGCCGGGCGGTAAATGCCTGGCGGGGAGCGGCCGCGCGGGGTTACGCTCCCCGGCGATGACGACTCACACCTCTCAGAGATCGGAGGTCCCGTCCGCGCAAGGTGAGTGCTGATGCTCCCTTGGACCGCGAACGAGGACTCCTCCCGTACGTCTTTCTGGCCGCGCGTGCGTGAGTTCGCCGTGCCGGCCTCCATGATCGAGACCGCGACCGCCCGGCGCCTCGCCGGCGACTGGGCGGGGGCGTGTGCCGCCGCGGGCTTCGACATCGACCTCACCCTCCGTGCCGTGGCCCGCGATCACGGCCGGGACCTCATGTCCCGGCTCCGCGCCGATCTGCGGGCCCTGGCTCCCGACCTGCTGCGCTGGCACATGCCGAGGATCGCCCCGGACGGGCTGCTGAGGCCCGGGCTGACCCTGACGCTGGCGCGGTACGAGGCCGCCGACGGCCCCGTACACCTCGTGGCCAGGACCGCGCCCGCGTGGGCGGATTCCGGTCAGCGGATCAGCCTCGCGCTGTGGTCCCGCTCCGCGGACGACGCCGTAGGCCACCCGCATCCCCGGCCGAACCGACGCTTCCGCCTGGATCTGCACCGGCATCTGTGGGATGCGGGCCGGGTCGGGGAGTTGTGGGAGCGGTCGGGGGCGGGGGCACTGCTGGAGCGGTCGGGGGGTGGGGAGTTTCCGGGGCTGCCCCCTGCCGGAGAGCCGCTGGAGCGGGCCGCGCCTGGCGAGCCACGACGGTGGTCCGCGCCTGGTGAGCCACGACGGTGGCCCGCACCCGGGGATCCGCCGCGGCCGTCCGCAGCCAGGGAGTCCCCGCAGGGCGCCCGGACCGGTGAGCTGCGACAGTGGCCCGCACTCGGGGATCCGCCGCGGCAGTCCCCCGCCGGGGAGTTCCGGCGGGGCGCCTCGCCCGGCGATCCACAGCAGCGGCCCGGTTCCGGAGAGCCGTCCTGTGGGTGGTTCGACGGCGGTCGAGCCTCTCCATCCGGTGCCGCGTTGCTCGCCCCGCTGCCCGACGGCTGTGCCGTGGACCGCTGGGCCGCCGAGGCCCGGATTCTGCTCGGTGCCGAAGGGCGGTCCGCCGGGCGGGTGTTGGTGCGGTGCGGGCGACGGCAGCGGCTGGTGTGGGAGGTGGGTCCGCACCGAGCGGTTCCGGTGCCGTGCGACGGTCCCCTCCCCCTCCTCCCCGTCCTGCCCGACGCGGCGACCTGGGTCCTCCCCGACCTCGAACTGCTCCGCACCGGTGCGGTCGAAGCCGGTCGGCTGCACCCCCTGGTCGCGGGGGCCCTCGCCCCGGGACACGCGGCCACCGGTCCGCCGCCGGTTCCCGACCGGCCGGGGCGACCGCACACCGTCGAGTGCCGGGGTGCCCGCCACCGGATCGGCCTGGTCGACGGGGTACTGGCCCCGCTGGACCACGACGCGGACGAGATCCGCCGTGAGGAGCTGCTGGTCGCGCTCACCGGCACGCCGCTCCCCTGCCTCCAGGCCATCGACGAGGCGCACCGCCGCCCGCACTGTCTCGACGGCGTGCGCGAACGTCTCGCGCACGGGGACCTCGCCGGTGCCCTGGCCGTGGTGGAAGGGCTGCTCGGGCCCGAGGCGCTGCTGCGTCCCGGTCCGCTCCGGGACGCGCTGGAGGCGGCCGCGCGGCAGCGGATCACCTACGGCCTGTTCCGAACGGGCCTGACGGGACCGGGCCCCGCCTGGTACCGCCCGCGCCCGAACGGCCGCCGCCCCCGCGATCCCCGCACCCGTCCACGCCGCGCGACCCCGCGCTGAACGCACCCGGGTCGGCGGACTCCGACCCGATCGCCCCGACGCACCCGCCCTCCTCTCTTCTCACGCCCCAAAGGTGATGCCCCATGCCCATGCCCATGCCCATGCCCATGCCCATGCCCATGCATACGCCCATGCCAACGCCCACGACCCTGCCCATTCCTGTGCCCACGCCCACACCCCTGACCGCCCCCTCCCCCCCCCCCAC
>NZ_JOGP01000015.1:0-163366 GCF_000719505.1 Streptomyces sp. NRRL B-3229
GTGGCTCCGCCGCGGGCGGGACGGGGGGTGGAGCCGGCCGAGGGAAGGGGGGCGGCGGTGAGGTCGGCCGGGGGGAGGGGGGTGGGTCGGGTGTCGGTGGGAGGTGGGGCCGGGGTCGCCGAGGGAAGAGGCGCCGGGGGAAGGGGCGTCGGGGTGTAAGCGGAGTGGGGGGTGGCGAGGGGTTCGGCGGCGGATGCAGGGCGCGCGTCCATGACGGGGGGCGGGCCGAACGCGCCGGTGGGGGGTACGGCGGTGCCGGGGGCCGGAGGTGGGGCCTGGAGCGGAGAGGGCTGGCTGGAGGGCGAGGACTGGGCTGGGGGCGAGGCGGAATCCGAGGCGTTCGCCGCGCTGGACGGCCGCGTGTCCTGGACTTGCCGCAGGGCCTGCGTGGGGGCCGGTTCGGCGTCCGACGGCTGGGGCACGGAGAGCTTGCGCATCCGGAAGGTGGCGTCGGACTCCTGCCCGGGCTCGTCGAACTGCCGCGCGGGCCGGGCAGGTGCCGTGGAGGGCTCGCGGTCGTACGCAGCGGGTGCGGCGGCGGGCTCGGCCGCGGGGGCGTACGAAGCGGGCGTACCGGCATCCCCGGACACCCGGTCGTAGGGGTCAGGTGCGGCTGAGGGCTCGGGCTCGCGGTCGTACGCAGCGGGTGCGGCGGGGGGCTCGGCCGCGGGGGCGTACGAAGCGGGTGCGGCGGCATCCCCGGACACCCGGTCGTAGGGGTCAGGTGCGGCGGAAGGGGCGGGCTCGCGGTCGTACGCAGCGGGGGTGGCGGAAGGGGCGGGCTCGCGGTCGTACGCAGCGGGGGTGGCGAAAGGGGCGGGCTCGCGGTCGTACGAAGCGGGCGCACCCGCATTCCCGGCCGCACCGTCATGCCGGCCAGGTGCGGCGGAAGGCTCCGGTGTCAGGGCGGCGGAGGACGGTCCGGGTCCTGGTCGCGGTTCGGGCCGGGGTGTCGTCGGGAGGAGGATCGGGCCGGACGGTGCCTCGAAGGGCTTCGGCGTTTCGGGGGCCGGTTCCTCGGGCGGGGACATGCGGATCGGCTCCCCGGTGAAGCGGCTGGAGCCGTCCGTGGTGATCTCCAGGGGGACCACATAACCGATGCGGGCGTCGTGGACCGTGGCGTGGACGGGGTGGCCCGTGGAGAGGGCGAGGTGGTGGAGGTGGGTCAGGACGGCCTGGTGGAGTTCCTCGCCCGGCGGTGCGGTGACCGTCCTTCCGGCCACCGTCGCGCACTCCCCCGTCAGCGGGACGCGGACGTCGATCGGGGTCGTCCCCCACTGCTGGTCCCGCTTCTTGTCGCGGCTGAGTCGAGACATCTCATCCCTCACGGTCGTGCACGTACTGTCGAGTCTCTCCGCTCGCCCCCGGTTCTCACGTCACCGTGATGTCACAGGCCTGTTCCAGGAGCCGGTGGCGGGTGGGATGACAGGGTCGGGGCGTGGGCATGCGCACCGGAGAACGGCGAAAGGCGGAGAACGTGCAGCACCAGGGACCGGAGATCTGGATCCGCGGACCTGTGACCCCGGCCGGGAGGCGGTTCTCGTGGGTGGGTACCCATGGTGGCGCCGGTGTCTCCACCCTGGCCACCGTCTACGGCGGTCATGACAGCGGACGCGCCTGGCCGGGCCCCGGCGCCCCGACCTCCGTGCTGCTCGTCGCCCGGACCCACGCCGCCGGCCTGCTCGCCGCCCACCGCGCCCTGGAGGGCTTCCGGCACGGAGAGCATCCGCCGGGCCTCGACCTCGACGCCGTCGTGCTCGTCGCGGACGCCCCCGGACGCCTCCCTCGCCCCCTCGCCGGCCGGATCAAGGAGATGGAGTCGGCGGTCGACGTGTACCGGGTGCCCTGGGTGTCCGACTGGCGTCTCGGCGACCTGAGCGGCAAGCCGCCCCGCGGCACCGAGTCCCTGATCCGGCTCGTCCGGTCCGCCACCCCCTGACGACCCCGGCCCCACCTCGCCTCCCCACTCCGCGCAGCCGTGGCTCCTCGTGGCTCGCCCTGGACAAGTCGATGCACGCACATATAATGCACGTGCGATTACTTCGTACGCCGCCCCTCCGGGAGATCTTCATGACGCGCCGCTTCCTGTTCGTGCTCGGCAGCAGCCGCAGCGAGGGCAACACCGAGCTGCTGGCCCGCCGGGCCGCCGAGCAACTGCCCCCGGACGTCGAGCAGCAGTGGATCGACCTCGCCACGCATCCGCTGCCCGACTTCGAGGACCTCCGGCACGACACGGACCATGTGCGTCCGACGATCGGCCACACGGCACTGCTCTTCGACGCGACGCTCGCGGCGACGGACATCGTGATCGCCTCCCCGCTGTACTGGTACTCGGTCTCCGCGCACGTCAAGCGCTACCTCGACCACTGGTCGGGCTGGCTGCGCACTCCGGGGATCGACTTCAAGGCGACCATGGCCGGGCGCACGCTGTGGGGTGTCACCGCACTGGCCCACGAGGAGTTCGAGGTCGCCGACCCGTTGGTCGGCACCCTGAACAACTCGGCCGCGTACATGGGGATGCGCTTCGGAGGGGTGCTGCTCGGCAACGGCAGCAAGCCCGGTGACGTCCTGAAGGACACCGAGGCCCTCACCCGCGCGAAGACGTTCTTCGAGCAGGAGGCCCCGCTCGCGCGGTACTCCTACGAGCGGCTCACGCCGTGATGTCCTTCGCCGTGAACCTCGCCCACGCGGCCGAGCCGAACACCGCCGCGTACAGCGCCTGAAGGCTCAGGTTCTTCACCAGGTCGTCCCAGTAGACCGGTTCCCGCATGAGGTCGGCGAAGGACAGCCAGTAGTGGGAGAAGAAGTACGGCTGGAGGGCGTGGAGCTGCGGGATCTGGTCGAGGATCTGGACCGTGATCAGCAGACCGACGGTCGTGGCCATCGCCGCGATGCCGCTGTTCGTGAGCGTCGAGACGAACAGCCCCAGGGCCGCCACGCCGACCAGTGAGGCGGCCACCACCAGGGCGATCAGCAGGGCCCTTCCGAGTCCTTCCGCGAAGGTGATCCGGGTGCCGGAGATCGTGGTGAGGTCGCCCAGTGGGAACAGGAGGGCGCCCGTCGCGAGCGCCGAGACCGCGACCACGAGGGTGGCGACCAGGCAGAACGTCATCACCGTCGCGTACTTGGTCAGCAGCAGGCGGGTGCGGCCCGCCGGGGCGACCAGGAGGTAGCGGAGGGTGCCGGCGTTGGCCTCGCCCGCGATCGCGTCGCCGGCGATGACGCCGATGGCCATGGGGAGGAAGAAGGGGAGGGTCGCGGCGAGGGCGGTGAAGACCAGGAACAGGCCGTTGTTGGTGATCTGGGAGATGAAGGCGGGGCCGTTGCCACTGGGGCCGGACGCGGAGTCGCCCCCTGTCTCGATCTTTACCGCGATGCCTACGAGGATCGGGACCGCGGCGAGTACCGCCAGGAGGGCGAGGGTGCGCCAGCGGCGGAACGTGGTGCGGAGTTCGTTGCGGAAGAGGGTGCCGTAGAAGGTTGTACGGCGACTGACGGTCGGTGGGGGCTGGTCGCGCAGTTCCCCGCGCCCCTTAAGGGAGATTTCTTCAGCCTGCGACATCGAAGCCCTCTCCCGTCAGAGCCACGAAGGCGTCCTCCAGGGAGGCCCGCTCCACTGCGAAGCCCCGCACCCGAACTCCCGCCGTCACCAACGCCGCGTTGAGGTCGGCCAGTTCGCCCTCCGGAGGGTCTGAGGTCACCCGGTCCTCCTCGACGACCACATCCGCGACACCCAGTTCCTTCAGCACCCGCGCCGCCTCCGTCGGGTCCGGAGTCGTCACCACCAGCCTCCCCCTCGCCCCCGCCGCCAGCTCCTCCACCGGGCCCTGGGTGATCAGGCGGCCCTGGGCCATCACGGCCACGTGGGTGCAGACCTGTTCGATCTCGTCGAGGAGGTGGGAGGAGAGGAAGACCGTCGTGCCGTCGGAGGCCAGTTCCCTGACGAGGGTGCGGATTTCGCGCATGCCCTGGGGGTCGAGGCCGTTGGTGGGTTCGTCGAGGACCAGAAGTCTGCGGGGCTGGAGGAGGGCCACCGCCAGGCCCAGCCGCTGTTTCATGCCCAGCGAGTACGCCTTCGCCTTCTTGCCCGCGGCGGCGGCGAGGCCCACCCGGTCCAGTGCCGCCGCCACCCGGGTGGACCGGGTGCGCGGGTCGGCGGTGGGGTCGGCGGCGTCGTAGCGGACGAGGTTGTCGCGGCCGGAGAGGAAGCCGTAGAGGGCCGGGCCCTCGATGAGGGCGCCCACGTGCGGCAGCACGGTCCGGGAGGCATGCGGCATGGGACCGCCGAGGACGCGGGCCGAGCCGGAGGTCGGTTCGATGAGGCCCATCAGCATGCGGATGGTGGTGGTCTTGCCGGAGCCGTTGGGGCCGAGGAAGCCGAAGACGCTGCCCGCCGGGACGGTCAGGTCGAGACCGTCCACGGCGAGCTGTCCGCCGCGGTAGCGCTTGGTGAGGGCGCGGGTGACGATGACGTCGTCACCGGCGCCCTGCGGAGCGCTGTCGTCCGGTCCCTCCGGATCCGGCTCCGTGGCGGACCGTTCGCCCATCGGCTTCCTCGATTCGTCGTGCTCCTGGGGACTACTTCCCCGCGTCGGCCGCCTTCACCAGGGCGTCCTTGGTGACCGCGCCGACGTAGACCTTGCCGTCGTCGGTGATCAGGGCGTTGATCAGGCGGGTCTTGAAGACGGTGCCCTGGCCGAAGCCGCCGGAGACCTTGTCGCCGAGCGAGTCCAGGAAGCTGCCCGCGTCACCGCCGACCTCGGAGCCGGACGGGACGCCCTTGCCGCCGGTGTCGAAGGTGGCGATGGAGTCCCAGCCGTCCCCGATGACGTTCAGGCCCTCGGGGCCGTTCTTGCCGAGCTCGGCGGAACCCTTGTCCAGATGCTTGCGCTGCTCCTTGCCGAAGTCCTCCGCGTGCCCGGGCGCCTTCGACGCGTCGCCCTCCTCGACCTTCGCGCCCTTGGGCGGGGTGAAGTCGAAGGTGGAGGCGGCCGGCTTGGCGAAGCTGACCTGGGTGAAGCCCGCGTCCACGACGGCCGCTCCGCCGCTCGCCGGGGTGAGGGTGAACTTGAGGGGCAGGCCGGTCTTCGAGTCGACCGCGACAGTGATCTGACCGACCGTCGTGTCCTCGTCCTTGGGCTTGACGACCAGGCGGTAGGCGTCCCGGCCCGCGACCTGGGCGGTGCCCTCGACGGTGATCGAGGTGGTCTTGTCGGCGGCCTTGAGGGCGTCCTCGGCAAGGTCCTTGGGGGTGGCCGGAAGCTCGTCCTTCTGCTTCCTGTCCCGCTCGGAGGCGGTGGTGTGGAAGACCGAGTTGGACTTGCTGTCGTAGCCCCAGACGTCCTTGCCGTTGTGAATGAGGCTGTACTCGGCCGCGTCCTCGAGCAGCGAGACCTTCTGCCTGTTCTCGCCGTCGGCCGCGACGCGCAGGGTGTGGGTGCCGGAGGCGAGCTCGGTCAGCTTGCCCGCCGGGTCGGCGGACGAACCGTCGCCCGAGCCCGAGGGGCCGGCGGCGGGGCCCAGCGAGTCGGCCAGGCCGCCGAGGTCCGGCAGGCCGAGGTCGGTGGTGATCTTCACGGTGCCGGACAGCTGCTGGACGTCCGACGCGGCGATCTTCTCGACGAGTTCCTGTGCGCTGATCTTCGGCAGGTCGGGGTCGCCGGAGTCGGCGAGCGCCGGGACGAGCCCGATGGTCGCCGCCGCGACTCCCACCACCGTGGCCGGGACGACGTAGCGCGCGGCCTTGCGCCGGCGCGCCGCGCGCAGTTCGTCGGCGTCCGCGGCGGTAGCGCTGTCGTCGGATGCGTTCGGTGCCATGTGTGCCTTACCTCCGTCGTCGGCGGCGGCTGTCAACTCCCGTACGTCCACCCGTAGCCGCCATTCTCACCCGAATCGGTGAGGAGTGGTGTTTTCCGTGGTGTCCATCTGACCAAATCGGCCATGAACATGCGTCAGACCACGGAGCCAACTCCGTGTACACCTGGGGTATGACACGACGCGCGAACGCCCCCTACGGAACCCGTAGGGGGCGTTCGTTCCAGGCACGGCTAGCCGGCGCGGTGGACCACCGCGTCGCACAGCTCCATCAGGGCCGCCTTCGCGTCGCACTCCCGCAGCGGGGCCAGGGCCGCGCGCGCGTCCTGGGCGTACTGCACGGTGTCCCGGCGGGCCTGTTCGAGGGCGGGGTGGGCGCGCAGCGCGGCCAGCGCCTCGGCGTGCCGGGCGTCGTCGGTGAGATCGGAGTCCAGGAGCTCGCACAGGGCGATGTCCTCGGCGAGCCCGAGGCGGGCGGCCCGCTCGCGCAGCCGCAGCACCGGCATGGTGGGGATGCCCTCGCGCAGGTCGGTGCCCGGGGTCTTGCCGGACTCGTGGGAGTCGGAGGCGATGTCCAGGACGTCGTCGGCGAGCTGGAAGGCGACGCCGAGGCGCTCGCCGTACTGGGTCAGGACGTCGACGACCCTCTCGTCGGCACCGGACATCATCGCGCCGAAGCGGCACGAGACCGCGACCAGCGAGCCGGTCTTGCCGCCGAGCACGTCGAGGTAGTGCTCGACCGGGTCTCGGCCGTCCATGGGCCCCGCGGTCTCCAGGATCTGGCCGGTGACCAGGCGTTCGAACGCCTCGGCCTGCACCCGGACCGCCTCAGGACCGAGGTCGGCCAGGATGTGCGAGGCCCGGGCGAACAGGAAGTCGCCGGTCAGCACGGCCACCGAGTTGCCCCAGCGGGTGTTGGCGCTGTCGACGCCGCGGCGCACCGCGGCCTCGTCCATCACGTCGTCGTGGTACAGCGTGGCGAGGTGCGTCAGCTCCACCACCACGGCGGACGGCACCACGCCGGGTGCGTACGGGTCGCCGAACTGGGCGGCGAGCATCACGAGGAGCGGACGGAACCGCTTTCCGCCCGCGCGCACCAGGTGCTGGGCGGCCTCCGTGATGAAGGGGACCTCGCTCTTGGTGGCTTCGAGCAGTCCCTCCTCGACAGCCGTCATTCCGGCCTGGACATCGGCTTCCAGAGCCTGGTCCCGCACGCTCAGCCCGAACGGCCCGACGACGGTCACGAGGGGTCTCCTGTCTGCTGGTGTCTTCTGGCGGTCAAACGGAATGTCGATAAGGCGCTGCCATCACTCAAGTCAGCGTATCCGGTCACCTTTGGATCACCGATAGCGCCCGCCCCGTCCATGCCAGGCGGTATCGGATCACGACCGGTATGTTTTTGATCACCTGAAATGATCGGATATCCATCGACTTGTAGGGAAGTAACCGACTGTGTCCCAGCTGCGCCGCACCGTGTGCCCGGTGCGTTGACACACGAGACGGTCCACGAGGACGTCCGTGTCCCGATGCCGGACGGGACGCTGCTGTACGCGCGCGTGTGGCGGCCGCTCACTCCCGAACCGGTACCCGCGATCCTGGAATACCCGCCGGACCGCCTCACCCACCGGACCGCGGCCCGCGACGGCCGGCGCCACCCTTGGTACGCGGCCCACGGCTACGCCTCCGTGGGGGTGGACGCGCGCGGGCACGGCGACAGCGAGGGCGTGCCGGGCGAGCCGTACGGGGCGGCCGAGCTCGCCGACGGGGTCGCGGTGATCGACTGGCTGGCCGCGCAGCCCTGGTGCGACGGGCGGGTCGGCATGATCGGCAGCTCCGGGGGCGGCTACGGCGCCCTGCGGATCGCGGCCCTCGCACCGGGGCCGCTCAAGGCGGTCGTCACGGTCTGCGGCACCGACGACCGCTACGACGGCGACGTGCACTACCTGGGCGGTTCCGTCCTCGCGGTGGACACGCACGCGTGGGCGGCGGCCACGCTCGCGCTCACGTGCCGGCCGCCGGACCCGCTCCACGTCGGCGACGCCTGGCGGGACATGTGGATCGGGCGCCTGGAGGCCGTGGAGCCGCCCCTGAACACCTGGCTCGCCCACCAGACCCGCGACGAGTACTGGCGCCGGGGCAGCGTCCGGGAGGACTACGGCGCGATCGACGCGGCCGTCCTGGCGGTGGGCGGATGGCACGACCCGTACCGCGACACCGTCCTCCGGCTGGTCGAGCACCTGCCCGCCGACCGGGTCCGCGGGATCATCGGCTCCTGGCCCCACCCGTACCCGGACCACGGTCCACCGGGCCCGGCGACCGGCGTTCTCCGGGAGACCCTGCGCTGGTGGGACCAGCACCTCAGGGGGATCGACACCGGCGTGATGGGCGAGCCCGTGCTGCGCGCCCACGTCAGCGACTCCCACCCCCCGGCGACGGCCCACGGCGCCCTGTCCTCGAACTGCCGGTACGGGGGCGTGAGGCGGACCTCGCGTTCTCGGATCCCGCGTTCCCGGATCCCGCGCCCTCGACTCCCGCACCCTCGGACCTCGCGTTCTCGGACATCGCGGTCTCGGACATCGCGGTCTCGGACATCGCGTCCGCGAACCTCGCGTCCTCGGACGGCGCGTCCTCGGACGGCGTGGTCGAAAAGCCGGAGCAGGCCGCGCAGCTCGGGGTGGACCGTGGCGTGGCCGCCGACGGGTGGAGTCCCGTGACCCTGGACGAGCCCCCTCCCGAGCGCCTGGTGGTGCGGGACGTGGCCAAGGGCGAGTGGCGTCTGGAGATCGATCCCCGGTACGGCGGCACGCGCGTGTACCCCGACGGGCTGGAGTGCACCGAGGACGTGCGGGAGACGTACACGATCGTCGAGCAGGACCCCCTGTCGGCGCGCACCCGCTCGGACTGGTCGATCCGGCTGCACCGGCCGGACCTCGCCTGGGACACCACCGTGCGCACCCGTTCGGAGATCAGCTGCGACGGCGGCGACTTCCACACCTCGAACGAGGTCATCTGCACCGAGGGCGGCGAGGTGGTCTTCCACCGGACATGGGAGAAGCGCATCCCACGAACGGCCGGTTGAAACCCAGTTGGGCCTCTTGCCCGTTTTGGGCGTCTTGCGCATGGGCGTGACTTGACTCACTCCGGCTGACGGACCGGCAGATATCCGGAACCTCTCAATCCGCCTTTCCCGGCGCACAAGTTGAGGCTTGCGACCGCAAAGGATCAAGTGCCCCAAATGCCACCGACCAAGGTCAATAGGCATTGCATGTGAATTCGCCACTTGTTCCGGACATGTGCTCTCGCATACGTTCCCGGCCTGTCGGGCGGACGCCGAATCCTGCCACCGCCCGTACACCCACCGAGAAACCACGGCAGGAGCGGGGGACCCAGGTAAGTCGCCGGACCGGGCGTCTTCGGACATACCGGTACGGCTCGGAGTGAAGTCATGCCTTTTGCGGGCATGGCCGGGCAGCTCCCCGCCCGAACCCGACAGCTCACCTCGCAGGCGACGGAGAGGAACTTCGCCATGCCCGCTGCCGCTCAGCACCGCGCTTCCCGCACCAACCGTCTCGTCCGCAAGCTCGCGATCGCCGGAACCGGGGTCGCCGTCCTCGCGCTCCCGCTCGTCGGCGCGACCACCGCGTCCGCGGCCACCCCGACCGTGCAGACCGCGACCACCCTCGGGTACGCCAACAACCTCGACGGCTGGATCCGCGCCTCGCTCGCCGTCATGGCCGAGCACGGGATCCCCGGCTCCTACGACGGCATCTACCGCAACGTCATCCGCGAGTCCTCCGGCAACCCCTACGCCATCAACCTCTGGGACTCCAACGCGGCCGCCGGCACCCCGTCCAAGGGCCTGCTCCAGGTGATCGACCCGACTTTCAACGCGTACCACGTGGCCAACACCTCGTGGGACCCGTACGACCCGGTGGCGAACATCACCGCGGCCTGCAACTACGCGGCGGCGCGGTACGGGTCCATCGACAACGTGTTCGGCGCGTACTAGGAACGGCGCCTGCTGGGAATTACGCCCGCTGGGAACTACGCCTGGCTGAACAGTCTTTCGAGGACGACGGCGATGCCGTCGTCCTCGTTCGACAGGGTCACCTCGTCGGCCACGGCCTTGAGCTCGGGGTGGGCGTTGGCCATGGCGACGCCGTGGGCCGCCCAGTCGAACATGGGGATGTCGTTCGGCATGTCCCCGAAGGCGATCGTCACCTCGGGTCCCAGGCCCAGGTGTTCGGCGGCCAGCGCGAGCCCGGTCGCCTTGGTGATGCCGCATGGCTGGAGTTCGACGGTACCGGGCCCCGACATGGTGACGGTGGCCAGCGAACCGACCACCGAGCGGGCCGTGACCGCCAACTCGTCGTCGGACAGGTACGGGTGGCGCAGCAGGACCTTGCTGATCGGCTCGCACCACAGGTCGTCGCGCCGGCCGACCCGCACGGCGGGCAGGGTCGGGTGGGGCATCAGATAGCCCGGCTCGATGAGCGTGAGCCCGTCGACGCCGTCCTGGTCCACCGCGGCGTACACCTGCCCCACCTCCGCCTCGATCTTCCCGAGCGCGGTCTCGGCCAGCTCCCGGTCGAGGGTGACCGACCAGAGCAGACGGTCCGCGCCGGCGTCGTACACCTGCGCGCCCTGACCGCACACCGCGAGCCCCGTGCTGCCGAGGTCGTCGAGGAGGGGCCGCACTCTGGGGGCCGGCCGTCCCGTCACGACGAGGTGCTGGGCCCCGCCCTCCGCGACCCTGGCGAGCACGGCCAACGACCGGTCGGAGAGGGTGTCGTCGGCGCGGAGCAGCGTGCCGTCCAGGTCGGTGGCGATGAGTGAATATGCGGGGGAGGCGGCCATGATCAGAGAATACGGATGGTTGGCCCCTCCGACTCGACGCGAACCGGACGGCTGCTGCTTTCACATCTGTTGACGGCAGTTCCGGTTCCGGGAACACGGCGAGGCGGGACGCGCGCCCCCGTCCACCGTTCCGCCGCCGACCGCGGATGCACGTCAATGTCCCGTACGCCTCCCCCCCGTTGCCGGCCCGTCTCTGCCGCTACGGCGCCTGCGGGGCGGGGGGAAGTTCATATCGGGGCGGCGTCCCGCGAGGCGCTGCCCGCGGGCGGGGCGGGGGCGGTGACCGGGAGCGAGTCGCCAAGGCCTCCGACCGCGAGGGCGTACGTCGCCCTGCGATGCCCGCGGGCGACTTGGCGAAGCCGCCGACTGCGATGGCGTCCGACGCCTCCTGAAAGATGGCGCTCGCGCCCGTCTGTCTGCCCGGTGGTGGCCGTGAGGGTGTCAGGCGGCCGCTCGGTTTCCGTGCCGCCGCGCTACGCCGAGTCGCGCACCACCAGTTCCGTCGGGAGGATGACGCCCGCCGGGTCCTCGCCGGCGATCTGGGCCAGGAGCATGCGGACCATCTCGGTGCTGATGCGGTCGAAGGGCTGGCGCATGGTGGTGAGGGCGGGGGCGATGGCGGTGGCCGCCGGTGAGTCGTCGAAGCCGCCGACAGCGATGTCGTCGGGGACCGAACGACCCGACTGCTGAAGGACGTTGACCACACCCAGGGCCATGAGGTCGGAGGCGACGAACACGGCGTCCATGTCGGGGGCCTGGGACAGCAGGCGCCGGGCCGCGCGCTCACCGCCGCTGCGCCGGAAGTCGCCCTCCACCACGAGCGCCGGGTCGTAGGGCAGGCCCGCCTCGGCGAGCACGTCCCGGTAGCCGGCGAGCCGGTCCGGGCCGCCCGGCATGTCCAGCGGCCCGGTGACCATGCCGACGCGCCGACGGCCCCCCGCGAGGAGATGCCGGACCATCTCCTGGGCGCCCTCCCGGTCGGCGGCGGCCACGTAACTCACCTTGGTCCCCCGCCCGATCGGCTTGCCGCACACCACCAGCGGAATCCCGGCGTCGTGGAGTTCGGCCGCGACCGGGTCACCGCTGTGGTTGGACAGCAGCAGCACCCCGTCGACGTGGCCGGAGGTGATGTACCGGGTCAGGCGCCGCCGGTCGTCGTCGCTCTCGGCGAGCATGAGCAGCAGCGGGATGTCGTGCTGGGCGAGTCGCTCGGTGCACCCCCGCAGCAGGACGTTGAAGTTGGGGTCCTCGAAGAACTTCTCCTGCGGTTCCGTGAGCAGGAACGCCACCGAGTCGGAGCGGCCCGTACTGAGGCTGCGGGCATGCCGGTTGACCACGTACCCGGTCTTCCTGATGGCGGACTCCACGGCCCGCCCGGCGGCGGGCGAGACGTAGTGGCCGCCGTTCAGGAAGCGGGAGACGGTGCCCCGCGACACGCCCGCCTCCCGGGCGACGTCGTGGATGGTGGGGGGCCTGCGGCGCCCGTTCGCACTCGTGGTCATGGTCCTCGTCAGGTGGGGTCCGTCAGCGGGAGAAGGGGTGTTCAGGCCTTGACCGAGCCGCTCAGCAGGTCCAGGGACCAGAACCGCTGGATCACCAGGAAGAGCCCGATCAGCGGCAGGACCGCGAGCAGACAGCCGGTGATGACCAGGGTGTAGAGGGCCGGCTGCGAGGCGCCCTGGGCGAGCAGCGTGTAGAGGCCGAGGGTGATCGGGAACTTCTCGTCGTCGGCGAGCATCACGTACGGCAGCAGGAAGTTGTTCCAGATGCCGACGAACTGGAAGAGGAACACCGTGATCAGGCCCGGCATCATCATCGGTACGGCGATCCGCGAGAAGATCCGCCACTCGCTCGCGCCGTCCATGCGGGCCGCCTCCATCAGCTCGGCGGGCACCGACGCGGCCGCGTAGATGCGAACCAGGTAGACGCCGTAGGGCGAGAGGATCGACGGCAGCAGCATCGCCAGGTACGAGTCGGCCATGCCCAGCTTCGACAGCAGCAGGTACTGCGGTACGGCGAGCACGATGGACGGCACCAGGACGCCGGCCAGGATCATCTTGAAAACGGCCTCGCGGCCCCGGAAGACGAACCGGCCCAGCGCGTAGCCGCCGGCGGCGGAGACCGCGGCCGAGAGCAGGGCGCCGAGACCGGCGTAGAAGGCCGAGTTGGCCATCCACCGCCAGAAGATGCCGTCCCGGTAGGCGGTCAGGTCGCTCAGGTTCTGGAGGAAGCCGGTGCCGGGGGCGAAGGTGAAGGTGGAGAAGAGCTCCGACCGGTCCTTGGTGGCCGCGACGACCACCCAAGCGATGGGGATCAGGCAGTACAGCGCGCCGAGGATCAGCACGATCGTGGGCACCCAGGCGGTGCGGCGGCCGCCCTTGGGCCTGGCGGTGAGGGTGAGGGGGGTCATGCCCGGTCCTCCCGGGTGTAGCGGTCGGAGATGCGCAGCAGGGTGAAGGAGAGGACGAACGTGGCCAGGGCCAGGACGACCGCGGTGGCGGAGGCGCCGTAGATGTCGGACTGGAGGAAGGCCTTGTCGTAGATGGCCATCAGGGGGCTCCACGAGCTGGGCAGGCCGTTGGTGAGCGGCTTGAGGGCCATCGGCTCGGTGAAGACCTGGAGGGTGGCGATCACCGAGAAGAAGAAGGTGAGCACCAGGGAGGGCAGCACGATCGGGATCTTGATCCGCAGGGCGATCTTCAGGTCGGACGCGCCGTCGATCCGGGCCGCCTCGTAGATGTCCGGCGGGATGGCCCGGAGCGCGGTGTAGATGACGATCATGTTGAAGCCGGTGCCGCCCCAGACCGCGATGTTGGCGAAGGAGAGGTAGAGGTTGCCGCCGTCGAACAGGTCGGGCTGCGGGAGGCCGAGCTTGTCGAGCAGGTAGTAGAACGGGCTGACGTCCGGCAGGTAGAGGAAGCCCCACATCAGGGCGGCGATGATGCCGGGCACCGCGTACGGCAGGAAGATCGCCAGCCGGGCGAAGGGCGCGCTGCGGGCCTTCGGGGTGTCGAGCATGAGCGCGAACAGCAGCGCGAGGCCCAGCATGGTCGGGATGACGATGAGGCCGTAGCCGAAGGCCCGCAGGACGCTGTGCCCGAACTCGGAGTCCTTCAGGACGTCGGTGTAGTTGCCGATGCCGTTCCAGACCTGCTGCCGGGCGCCCCTGCCGAGGCCGATGCCCTTGACCTGGACCCTGTGCAGGCTCAGCCAGATCGCGTACCCGATGGGCACCGCGGTGAAGGCGGCGAAGAGGGTGAGGGTGGGCACCAGGAACCAGTACGGTGCGCTGCGGCCACGGCGGCGGGGGCGGCTGGGGCGGACGGACTGGGCGGCGGTGCCGGTGCCGTCCGCCAAGGGGCCGGCCTCGACGAGGTCGGCGCCCTTGAGCGGCGCGCTGGTCATGCCTCGGTCACCTCGAAGCCCTGCTTCTTCATGTCGGCGAAGGTCTTCGCCTGCACGGTGGCGAGGGCGGAGTCGAACTGCGCCTCCTTCTTCGCCTTGGTGGCCTTGCCGAAGGCGTCCTGGAAGGTGGTGTAGGCCGTGTTGACGTTGGGGCCCCACGCCGCGGCGGCCGTGGTCGCGGCGATCTGACCGGCCGTGGTGTAGAAGTCCGCCTGGTTCGAGAAGAACTCGGGCGTGGTCAGGACGTCCCCGGACTGGCCCTTGGTGGCGGCCGGGTAGATCGCGACCTCCTTGACCAGGGCGGCCAGCGCCTCCGGGTCGGTGTTCAGCCAGGTGGCGAACTTCGCGGCGGCCTCGGCGTGCCGGGAGTCGGTGGAGACACCGGTGGAGGAACCGCCCCAGCTGCCGGTGACGTTCTCGCCGGACTTCCACTGCGGCAGCGGGGCCATCCGCCACTTGCCCTTGGTGTCGGGCGCGGAGGAGACCAGCACCCCGGGAGCCCAGACGGCGGAGACCCAGGCGAGGTGGGTGCCCTTGTTGAGGGCGTTGTTCCAGGCCGGGGTGTACATCGGCTGGTTGTCGATGACGCCCTCCTGGACCAGGCCGCCCCAGAACCCGGCGACCTGCTTCGTGGCCGCGTCGTCGATGCCGACCGTCCACTTGCCGCCGGAGCCGACGGTCCACCACTTGCCGCCGGCCTGCTGGGCGAGGCCCGCGAAGAGACCGGGGTCGTTGGAGGAGAAGGTGGTCAGGTACGCGTCCGGGACGGCCTTCCTGGCGGCGCGCGCGGTCTCGGCGAACTCCGTCCACGTCTTCGGCACGGTCAGGCCGTGCTTCTTGAAGAGGTCCTCGCGGTAGTAGAACATCAGCGGCCCGGCGTCCTGCGGTATCGCGTAGAGCGCGTCCGTGCCGAGCGTGACCATGCCCCAAAGGCCCTCGGCGAACTGGGACTTGGTGTCACCGGCGTACTTGGTGATGTCGGCCAGCACGTCGTTGGAGACCAGGGTGGGCAGCGACTGGTACTCGACCTGGATGAGGTCGGGGGCGTTGCCGGCCTTCTTCGCGGTGATCAGCTTGGAGACGATCTCGCCGCCGCTGGCCTGCTTGGACACGGTGACCGTGATGTCGGGGTTCTTCTTGTTCCAGATCGCGGCGACCTTCTCCATGTTCGGAGCCCACGACCAGTAGGTCAGCTTGACGGGTCCGCTGTCGCCGCCGGAGTCGTCGTCGGAACCGCCGCAGGCGGCGAGGGTGCCGGTGAGGCCGAGGGCTGCGGCCCCGGCAAGGATGCTGCGCCTGCTGATCTGGCGGCGGTTGATCGACATCTTCATCTCCCCTGACTTGGAACCAGCCGTTCCCGGACATCCCGCGTACGCGGCAACCGCCGTGGGGGGAGGTTCTGCGGACGTGTCCGAGAGGCTGTGCGCGAGGGCCGCGCGGCTCTGTGATCGTGCACAGTAGAGAATTGTTTCGGGCCCTTGTCAATGGCGAGTGTGTGGGGTTACCTACTTGTTGCTCGCCCACGACTGGGGCGAGGGGAGCTGTGCACGATCACAGAAAATGAGGGTTTTCTGTGATCGGCAGGCGGTTCGCCGGCTCCCCTCGCCCCGCTCCTCGTCACCCTTGTCGCCCCGCTCCTCGTCACCCTCCTCGTGCCGCCCTCGACGTCTCCCCGGCTCTCCCCCGGCCACCGAAGCCACCGCATCACCGGTGTCTCCGTGGCCGTCCGCGAAAGGACTCTTTGACATGCGCAGACGCAGTGTTCTCACCGCTGCCGGAGCCGCCGCGCTGGCCGTTCCCGTGCTGGGGGCCGCGCCGGCCACCGCGGCACCGGCGTCAGGCCGGCGGGGCTGCCTGGAGATCCGGGGTGTGGACATCTCCTCGCTGCCGAAGAACGAGGACCACGGGGCCGTGTACCGGACCGCGGAGGGCCGCCGCGAGGACCCGGTCCGCCTGATCGCGCGGGCCGGTGTCACCCACGCCCGCCTCAAGGTGTGGGTGAACCCGGCCGACGGCTACAACGACAAGGCGCACGTCCTGGCGCTGGCACGGCGGTTGAAGCGGGCCGGCGTCGGCATCTGGATCGACTTCCACTACTCCGACAGCTGGGCCGACCCCGCGCACCAGACCAAGCCGGCCGCGTGGGCGGGCCTGGACGTGCCGGGACTGGCCAGGGCGGTGTACGACCACACGGCCGATGTGCTGGGTGCGTTGCGCAGGCAGGGCACGCCCGCCCAACTCGTGCAGATCGGCAACGAGTTGAACGGCGGGCTCATCTGGCCGGAGGGCAACTGGGAGCACTTCGACGCCATGACCGCCTTCCTCAAGGCCGGTCTGAGGGCAGCCCGCGACACCACCCCGCGCGTCCGCACGATCCTGCACCTGGCGAACGGCGGCGACAACGGGCTGTACCGCTGGTGGTTCGACAACGTCGTGTCGTACGGCGTCGACTTCGACGTCATCGGGCTCTCGTACTACCCGTTCTGGCACGGCCCGCTCGCGGACGCGGCCGCCAACATGGCCGACATCACGGCGCGTTACGGCAAGCCGTGCGTGATCGCGGAGACGGCGTACCCGTTCACGCTGGAGAGCGAGGACGACGTCAACGACATCATGAACAGCCCCTCGCAGCTGACCGACGGTTTCCCCGCCACTCCCGACGGCCAGGCCGCGTGGCTGCGCACGGTGGCCGACCTCGCCGCGGGCGTCCCGAACGGTCAGGGCCTCGGCTACTGCTACTGGGAGGGCCTGTGGACCTACCGCGCGGGCAGCGGCTGGGACCCGGCGAACCCGGCCTCGGGCAACGCGTGGGAGAACCTGGCCCTGTTCGACTTCGAGGACCGCGAGCTGCCGGGGCTGGGGACGTTGGGGCGGTATCGGTCGTAGCGGGGCGGCCAGTGGTCGGGGGCTCGTCAGGTGCTCGCGCGTCCGGAGCCAGTGCGTGACAGGGTGACGGTGCAGGTCACAGTCGGGGCTTGGTCTCCCAGCGGGGCCCATGGCGGGGGTGTCGACTCCCGCCAGTTCCGTCACCGGGCGGTGCACCTGCGTCAGGCGGTGCACCTGCTTCAGACGGTGCACCTGCGTCAGATCGTGCAGCAGCGCCCGCGTCTCGTTCGTCGGTATGTCAGGCCGCCGGGCGATGTCGTCCAGGAGGGCGGCATCACCGTCGTGCGCCGCCTGCTCGGCCGTCACCGCCTGGAACACCCGCTCGTGCTCCTGGGTGTACTCCTGGCTCTCGCCCTCGCGGAACGTCCGCTCCGCGCCCACCGCCGCCGGGTCCTTGATCTGCTCCTCGGCCGGATCACCGGGGCGCGACTGCTGCTTGCCGCGGTGCTGCGCTGCTCCTCGTCGCCTTCCATCTTCTTGCGCACCATCGTGCTCTCCCGTCCTCGTCTCTGCCGTTCCTCCCGTTCGTGTCAGCCGTCCAGTTCCTCCTGGACCGGCGGTTTCGGCGCGTCCCGCAGATGCTGGGACTGGCGCCTGCCGCCCTTGCGTGCCTGCTCGGCGCGCTGGGCGGGACTCAGGCCGAGGCCGGATGCGGGGTCCACCCGTACCGACCGCGCCACCTCGTCCTTGTTCGTGTACTCGTCCGGCGGGATGGCGCGCAGCGCCGCGACGATCTCCTCGGAGCCGCCTCCCGTCCTGCGGGCGGCCTCCACCAGTTCGTCCTTGGTCGCCGGGAAGTCCACGTCCTTCAGTGCGTTCACGATCTCCCGGGCACTCGTGCCGTGCGGCGTGGCGTGCTCTCCGTTCCGGTGTGCGGGTGTGGCGGCCGCCGAGTACCCCGACACCGCCGGCCCTTTCGTCCCGCGGTCTCCCTTTTCGGTCCTGATGGCGGGCCGCCTTTTCGGTCCTGATGGCGGGCCGCGAGACGCCGGGGCTCTGTCTCACGTGCGTGGCGACCGCGGGGCGTACCGGGCCGGCACCCCCGTACGCCCCGGGCGTCCCCTGGCCGAAGTACCTCCACGCCTGCCGAAACTAGCCGTGGGCCTCCGCCAGGTGGCGGGCCAGCCGCGGAGAGGCGAACTCGGTGCCGCAGACGAAGCGCATCACCGGGCCGTAGGAGGCCGCCGCCGGGAGGCCGGTGAAGTACAGGCCCGGGACGGAGGAGACGTAGCCGGCGCCGAGCCTGGGGGTGCCGCGGCTGACCGCCAGCTCGGTGCGCAGTTCGTGGCCGAGGAAGTCCATCGCGGCGATGTCGACGCGGTAGCCGGTGGCGGCGATGACGTGGTCGGCCGAGAGGCGGTCCTTGCGGCCGGAGTGGTCGAGGACCTCCAGCACCGGGTGACCCTCGGTCCCGTCCGCGGTGACGATCCGGTCCACCTCGGTGACCTGGACCTTGCCCTCGAACCGGTCGCGCAGCCACCACGCGCCGAGCGGGCCGAGGACCCGGCGCACCAGGTAGTGGCGGGTGCTCTCGGGGAGCAGGCGGTAGGGGTGCGGGTAGTAGCTCAGGGCCCACAGCGACCAGGCGCGGCCGAACGGCGACTCGGGGCGCAGCCTGGGCTGCCGCCACGGGGGTGCGCCGAAGGCCACCCGGCCGTGTCCGCGGGCGACCACCCTGACCTGCGCGCCGGCCTCCGCGGCGAGGGCGGCGGTCTCCAGGGCGGACTGGCCGGCGCCGACGACGATCAGCTCCCTGCCCGCGTACCGGGTGAGGTCGTGGTGCTGGGAGCTGTGCGAGAGCGGTGCGGTGGGGGCCGGGCCGTCGGGGGCCGCGGCGGCCAGTTCCGGAGGCAGGTGGGACAGGCCCGACAGGCCGGTGGCGACGACGACGGCCCGTGCGGTGAAGGACTCCCCGGAGTCGAGCTTGAGCTGGAAGCCGCCCGGCTCACTGCGGTCCACGGAGACCACCCGCACCTGCTCCAGTTCGGGTACCAGCTGCTGCTGGAACCACTGGCCGTAGGCGATGAAGGTCTCCACGGGGATGATGTCCTCGTCCGTGACCAGCCGCCGGATCCCCGCCGCGTCGCAGTAGTGGGCGAGGGTGTGTCCGGGCTGGGGCGCGTCCAGGCTGGAGGCGGCCGGGGTGGACTTGAGGAGCATGCCCGCGGGCATGTGGTCGCGCCAGCTGACCATGGGCTCGCCGAAGACGCGCACGGGTAGGCCGCGCGCCCGCAGATGGGCCGCGGTGGACAGGCCGAAGGGCCCGGCGCCGATGACTGCTACCGGATGGATCACGAAGTCCCTCCCCAGGACGTTCACTTCGTCACTTCGTGGTGGTACTGCTGGTCAACTGGTGAGGCCGCCACGGCGGTTGGTGCGCCACAGCTGGTAGAGGTGCTTGGCGCCCGGCCGTACGAAGCGGCCGAGCATGGTGAGGAACGGCAGCGGGTCGTCACCCGCGAGCCAGGCCAGTTCGGTCCCGCTGGGCCGCTTCGGCGCGTGCGGGGTCGTATAGCCGCTGCGGCGGTAGGCGAGCAGGGCGGGCAGGTCGATGTTCTCCACGACATAGCGGTGCCCGGCCCGCTGTTCGCCCTCGGGGACGGCCCGCCCGGTCAGGTCCAGGTGCATGGCGCGGACGACGTCCACCCCCGACTCGCTCTCGAAGAGCCGGAACTGGGCGCCCATGCGGGGGTTGAAGTCGAGGAGCTTGTACTGGCCGTCGCGCCGGTCGAAGCGCAGATCGAGGTCGATGATGCCGGTGTAGCCGAGCTGCTTGACGAAACGCGCGGCGAGGTCCGCGAGTTCGGGGTTGTCGACGACGTAGGCGTTGGCCGTCATGCCCGCGTGCGGCGGCCAGGAACGCACCTTGACGCCGGTGAAGAGGGCCAGCGGGGTGGAGTTGGCGTCGAAGTAGGCGTGCACGATCCAGTCCTCGGCGTCCTCCCGGGGCAGGTACTCCTGGAGGATCACCCCGGGCCGCTCGCCCCAGTCACGGGCGAGGGCGAGCAGCCCTTCACGGGTGGCGATGCGGGTGGTGCCGGCCACCGCGGGCCGCCTGCGCCGTACGAACGCCTCGCGGTTCTTGGCCACCACGGGGAAGCGGGCCTTCTCGGCGAAGGCCACGATGTCGTCGTACGACTGCGGGAAGGCGGCCTCGGGACTGGCGATGCCGTGCTCCACGCACAGCTCGTGCAGGCCCTGTTTGCTGGCAAGGCGGCGCGGCAGGCCGGATTCCACACTCGGGAAGAGGAAGCGGCCGTAAAGGTCCCGGCGGTGCTCGGCGATCAGGACCGCGGCCTCCTCGTCGGTCGGCACGAGGACGGCGGGGCGGCCGATACGGCGGCCGATCCGGATCAGTCCCTCGACCAGCCGCCCCGGGTCCTCGGTGCCGGTCGTCGGCCAGACGAAGGCGCGGGTGAGGTAGCGGGAGGCGGCCGCGGGTGTCCAGCGGTCCTCGGTGATCGCGTACATGGGCACGCCGAGACGGCCCAGACTGCGGATGGCGCCCACCCCGCCGTGGTGCAGCGGGTAGTCGCCGAACTTGACGATCAAGGCCGGTACCTCGGTGTCGGCCTCGAAGGGCACACTGCTCGAACTCCTGGCCACGGTCCCCCCACGCGTCCCCCCGACGGACGCGACCCCACCCATCCCGTCCGTGTCTCGCAAAGGACGCTAAGCCGGAACGGTCCCCTCCGACCGTCCCTTAACGGGACATTGCCAACTCTTTGGCCACATCGCCAACCCTTCAGACACTCCCGCCAACAGTGGCTCGGCCGTAACGTGTGGCCCGACCACCGGCACCGCCTGTTCGAGAGTGAGGCAGCACCCCATGCCCCCCTTCGATGTTCCCGAGGGTGACCCCTTCGGCCCCCACAACCTCCCCTACGGCGTCTTCTCCACCCCGTCCTCGCCACGGACCGTCGGCGTACGGCTCGGCGACCACGTCCTGGACGCGGGCGCGGCTGCCGCCGCACTCGGCTCCCCGTACGCCGACCTGCTGGCCCGGCCCACCCTGGGCCCGCTGCTCGCGGCCGGCCGCACCGCCTGGTCGGACGTACGGCGGGCGCTGACGGCGTGGGTGACGGTGCCGGCCCACCAGGAGGTGATCGCGGACTTCCTGCGCCCGCTGTCCTCGGTCGAACTGCACCTGCCGTTCGAGGTCGCGGACTACGTCGACTTCTACGCCTCCGAGAACCACGCCCGGAACGTCGGGCAGATCTTCCGCCCCGACGGGGAGGCCCTGACCCCCAACTGGAAGCACCTGCCGATCGGTTACCACGGCCGCTCGGGCACGGTGGTGGTGTCCGGCACGGATGTCGTACGGCCCTCGGGCCAGCGGAAGGCTCCCGCCGACGCCGCTCCCGTCTTCGGACCGTCGGTGCGGCTCGACATCGAGGCGGAGGTCGGCTTCGTGGTCGGCGTCCCGTCCGCACTGGGCCGGCCGGTCGGGCTCGGCGACTTCCGCGAGCACGTCTTCGGGCTGTGCCTGCTCAACGACTGGTCGGCGCGGGACGTCCAGGCCTGGGAGTACGTCCCCCTCGGCCCGTTCCTCGGCAAGTCCTTCGCCACCTCGGTGTCCGCGTGGATCACCCCACTGGACGCTCTGGAGGAGGCGCGGGTGGCCCCGCCGGAGCGCACGCACGAGCTCCTGCCCTATCTGGACGACACGGTCCCCGAGGTCGAGCCGGGCGGCTACGACCTGCGGATGTCCGTCGCGATCAACGGGCACGAGGTGTCCCGGCCGCCGTTCTCCACCATGTACTGGACCGCCGCCCAGCAGCTGGCGCACATGACGGTGAACGGGGCCTCGCTGCGCACCGGCGACCTGTACGGCTCCGGGACGGTGAGCGGGCCCGCGGCGGACGAGCGGGGTTCCCTGCTGGAGCTGACCTGGAACGGCCGGGACGTGCTGGAACTCCCGGACGGCAAGCGGACGTTCCTGGAGGACGGGGACGTGGTGACGCTGTCGGCGTGGGCGCCGGGTCCGGGCGGGGCCCGGGTGGGTCTGGGGGACGTGGTGGGGCGGGTGGTGCCGGGCGGGGAGTGAGGTGAGGGGGCGCCGGAGCGGGAGGGCGCTGAGGTTCCTGGGCTCCGGGATGCCGGGGTGCCGGGGGTGTCGGAAAGGTGCGTCCGGGGCGGTCGGGACTGTCCGAGTCCTGCCGCGGGAGGCCTCCTCACGGCATACTGGCGGCGGGGGGGGGTCCGCGTGGGACGCGTCGCGACCGCCCCCGCAGCACCTCGTCACCCAGCCCCACCCTCCCCTGTCTCCGATCAGGATCCGGAGCCCGTGGCATGACACTCTGCCTGCTCCTGCTGAGCACCGTCGCCCTGGCGGCCGCCGTGCCGGTGCCGCGCGCGCTCACCCGGGCCGCCTGGCCCGAACGGGAACCGGTGGTAGGCCTGTGGGTGTGGCAGTGCCTGGTCGCCACCGTGCTGCTGTGCTGCCTGGCCGCGCTGGTCCTCGGGGCGGCGGCCGTCTTCCACACGGTCCGCGACCATGTGTTCGCCCCGGCACCGCCCGCCGTGACCGCGGCGTACGACCTCTCGGCGGCGCCGGTCTGGACGGTCGTGTCGACCCTGCTGCTGACGGCGGGGGCGGCCTGGACGACGGCGATGCTGGCCCGCGAGCTGGTCGAGACCCGGCGCCGCCGGGGCGCGGCGCGGGCGCAACTGCGGGAGCGGGCACCGGATCTGCCGCCGGGGCTCGGGACGCTGGAGCGGGGGCCGCTGCTGGTCCTGGAGGACGAGTACCCGGACGCGTGGTGGATGCCGGGGAGCCCGCCGCAGCTGATCGTCACCACGGGGGCGCTGCACCGGCTCACCGACCATCAGCTGGACGCCGTCCTCACGCATGAGCGGGGGCACGCGCGGGCCCGCCACGACTGGCTGCTGCATCTGTCGACGGCACTGGCCACGGGGTTCCCGCGGGTGCCGCTGTTCGCCCACTTCTGCGACCAGACGCACCGGTTGGTGGAGCTGGCGGCGGACGACACCGCGTCGCGGCGGTGCGGGCATCTGACGACGGCGCTCGCGCTGATCACGCTGAACCAGCACCGGGGGGTGCTGTCGTGTGCGTCCAGTCATCGGTTGCTGGGTGAGCGGGTGGACCGGTTGCTGGAGCCGCCGCCGAGGTTGTTGCGGCGGCAGCGTGCGCTTACGTCTGCGACGGCTGCGCTGGTGCCGTTGTTGCCGTTGCTGATTGTGTTCGGGCCTGGGTTGTCTGCGCTGGCGTAAGGGTTGTCTCGTCGGCCGCCGGCCGGTGGGGGCTTGTCGCGCAGTTCCCCGCGCCCCTAGGGAGGTCCAGCCCCGGCCCGCCTTCCTGTTCAGGTGGCACATCTCACCCCACAGCGAAGGAAACCGCAGGTCAGTCGCTGATCCGTTGCACCGTCAGGTGGCGCAACAATGCGGCAACACTCCTTTTCCTACCTGCTCGGTATGGTTCCAGCCATGCCCTCCACCGACCGTATCCGGGACCACGCCGGCCAAGGTGCGACCACCGTCGCCGCCCGGGCCCGGCGCCGGCTGCGTGCGGACCAGGCGCGGCAGCTGGCCGATCTGCTGCGCCACCAGATCCTCACCGGGGGATTCGACAGCGGCACCCTCCCCCACGAGAGCGTCCTCGCCACCGACTACCGCGCCTCCCGCAACACGGTCCGCCAAGCCCTGGACCTGCTCCGCGCGGAAGGACTCGTCGCCCGCCACCCCGGCGTCGGCACCGTCGTCGTCGGCCAGAAGTACCCGCACGGCCTGGACCGTCTGATGGGCCTCGCGGAAACCCTCCACGAGCACGGCACGGTCACCAACGAGGTCCGCACCATGGGCCCCGCCCCCGCCCCCCACCCGGTGGCCCAGCGCCTGAAGGTCGCGCCCGGCACCGACGTCCTCTGCATCGAGCGGCTGCGCCGGCTGAACGGCCTGCCCCTGTCCCTCGACCTCACCTACATCCCCCTCGACATCGGCACCGCCCTGCTCGGCGCCGACCTCGAGAACACCGACGTCTTCCGCCTCCTGGAGACGATCACCGGCCAGGGCCTCGGCCACGCCGAGATCACCCTGGAGGCCGTCAACGCGGACGCCCACTCCGCCGCCGTGCTGGAGGCCCCGCGCGGCGCGGCCGTCCTGATGCTGGAGCGCCTCACCCACCTCGCCGACGGCCGCCCCGTCGACCTGGAGTTCATCCGCTTCCGCGGCGACCGCATCACCATGAGCGGCCAACTGCGCCGCTCCCTCTGACCTCTTTCCGAGCCGTTTCCTGGAGACAGCCATGCCCTTGGCGCCCCAGCGGGCCGACGTGCCCGTGACCATCGACGAGTCGAAGTGCATCGACGGCTGCACGCTCTGCGTGGACATGTGCCCGCTGGACTCCCTCGCCATCGACACCAGCAGCGGCAAGGCCTACATGCACGTGGACGAGTGCTGGTACTGCGGCCCGTGCGCGGCCCGCTGTCCCACCGGAGCCGTCACGGTCAACATGCCCTATCTGCTCCGGTGAGAGGTCCCGAACTCCCATGAAGACCAAGCCAGTCGTCGCCGGCCTCCTGCTGCTCGCGCCGCTGACCGCCTGCGGCAGCGCCCAGGCCGGAGACAGCTCCACGGTCACCGTCACCGTCGGCTACCAGTCCAGGACCATCAACACCGTCACCGCAGGCACCCTGCTGCGCTCCCTCGGCTACTTCGAGAAGGAGCTCGACGCGCTGCACGACGGCAAGACCTACAAGGTCGACTGGCAGGACTACGCCACCGGTGCACCCATCACCGCCCAGATGACCGCGGGCAAGATCGACATCGGCTCGATGGGCGACTTCCCGCTGCTCATCAACGCCGCCCGCGGCAAGCAGCTCGGCAAGCCGACCCACCTGGTCTCCGTCACCGGCTACAACCTCCGCGGCGGCCTCAACACCATCGTCACCGCCCCGGACTCGAAGCTCGCCTCCCTCGCCGACCTCAAGGGCAGGAAGGTCTCCACCAGCGTCGGCTCCGCCGCCGACGGCACCCTCGTACGCGCCCTCCAGCGGGCCGGCATCGACCCCGACAAGGGCATCGAGAAGCTCAACCAGCAGCCCGCGGTGGGTGCTTCGGCCCTGTCGGCCGGCAGTACGGACGCGCTCTCCCAGTTCGTCGCCTGGCCCGGACTCCTCACCTTCCAGGGCAAGGCGAAGGCGCTGTACGACGGTGCCGAGCTGAACCTGCCCACCTTCCACGGCGTCACCGCCCGCGAGGACTTCGCCGAGCAGCGCCCCGCGGTCCTGGAGGCGTTCCTCAAGGCCCAGGCCGAGGCCACCGACTACCTCACCGAGCACCCGGTCGCCGCCGCCGAGTCGGTCGCCAAGGCCACCGGCCTGCCCCCCGAGGTCGTCTACCTCTACAACGGCGCCCACGGCATCTCCACCTTCGACCCGGCCGTCAAACCCCAGCTGGTCGCTGCGCTGAAGCAGGACGTCTCGGTCCTGAAGGCGGCCAAGCTCACCGGCGACATCGACGTGGACGCCTTCGTCGACGACCAGTACGTCAGGAAGGCCCTCGGCGCCGACTACGCCCGGCGCCTCGCGGCGACGCCGCCTGCCCCCGCTGCGGCGAACGAGGTGTGGCCGAAGGGTTCCGAGAAGACGGTCGGCTTCAAGTCCACCGCCGAGCTACTGGGTTACGTGGCCGCGCACCAGAACGGCATCCGGGCCGCCTACGTCCCCGACGCCACCACCGGCACCCTCTGGTTCGCCGACAAGGCGGTCTGGGTGGCCGACGGCGACCGGCTGCTGCCCTTCGTCGCC
Source organism: Streptomyces sp. NRRL B-3229 (assembly GCF_000719505.1). NCBI lineage: Bacteria > Bacillati > Actinomycetota > Actinomycetes > Kitasatosporales > Streptomycetaceae > Streptomyces > Streptomyces sp. NRRL B-3229. Next base: position 25,731 of record NZ_JOGP01000015.1, read on the forward strand.
CCGGAAACCGCGCGGGCCTACGTCGGCGCACACGCCGGAGCCCGGACCGTGACCTACGCCCGGGCGCTGGAGCAGGCGTCGTGAGCGGGCGTCCGTCGGTCAGCCGGCGTCGGGCCGGGGGCAGGCCTGCTCTCGCGGGCCGACGTCCGTTCCTGAGCCGTCCCCTGCCGAAAACCGCCCGGTACGCGCTCAGGGCAGCCTCCCTCGTGGCCGCCCTCGGCGTGTGGCAGCTGCTGACCAGCCTGGACGTCGATCTCTGGCTGCGTTTCTCGCAGTTCCCCACGGTCGCCGACGTGGCCCGCGCCTTCGCCGAGCGGCTGTCCGGCCCCGACTACTGGACCGACCTCACCGACAGCCTGTCCCGCATCCTCACCGGGTTCCTCCTCGCCGCGGTGCTCGGCGTGGCCACCGGCGTGCTCGTGGCCCGCTCCCGCCTCGCCGAGGACCTGCTCGGACCGGTCCTGGAGGTGATCCGGCCGGTTCCCGCGATCGCCCTCGTCCCGGTCGCGATCCTCCTGTTCCCCTCCAACGAGCAGGGCATCGTCTTCATCACCTGCACCGCAGCCTTCTTCCCCGTCCTGGTCTCCACCCGGCACGCGGTCCGCGCGCTCACCCCCGTCTGGGAGGAGGCGGTGCTGACCATGGGCGGCGCCCGGTGGCGGGTCCTCGCCTCGGTCGTCCTGCCGGGCGCCCTGCCCGGCATCTTCGGCGGCTTGTCCGTCGGCATCGGCGTCTCCTGGATCTGTGTGATCTCCGCCGAGATGATCTCCGGCCAGTACGGCGTCGGCTACCGCACCTGGCAGGACTACACCGTCGTCGACTACGCGGGCGTCTTCGTCGGCATGGTCACCATCGGCGTCCTCGGCTGGCTCACCTCCACCGCCGTGGAACTCCTGGGGCGCCGCCTGACGCGCTGGCTGCCGAGGGCGTCGTACGACACCGGGGTCCGGCCTCGGCGCGCCCGCGCCGCCGTCACCGCCGGGGTCTCCGGCACTCCCGCGGCCACGCCGAAGACCGAGGAGGCACGCGATGAGCACCTCGTCTGACACCACCCGCACCTCGTCCGAGTCCGAGACCACCGGCAGGCCCACTCCCAGGGCGGTCAGGGCACCCGAGGCCGCGCGCGGCACCCGTCTCACCCTGCGCGACGCCACCCTCGGCCGCCCGGGCGCCCCCGTGGTCACCGGCGTCGGCCTCGACATCGCCCCCGGCGAGATCCTCACCGTCGTCGGCTCCTCCGGCTGCGGCAAGTCGACGCTGCTGCGCACCCTGGCCGGCCTCCTCCCCCTGACGGCGGGCGAGATCGCCCAGGACGGCCGCCCCCTGACCGGCCCCGGCGCCGACCGCGCCCTCGTCTTCCAGGAGGACGCCCTGCTGCCCTGGCGCACCCTGCGGGCCAACGTCGAACTTCCGCTGGCCGTCAAGGGCCTTCGCCGCGCCGACCGCCGCGCCCAGGCCGAGTCCTGGCTCGACCGCGTCGGACTCGCCGACCGCGCCGGGCACCTGCCGCACCGCGTCTCCGGCGGGCAACGCCAGCGTGCCCAGCTGGCCCGCGCCCTCGCCGGAGCGCCCCGGGCCGTCCTCATGGACGAGCCCTTCGGCGCCCTCGACGCCCAGACCCGCGCCGGCATGCAGGACCTGCTGGTCGAGGTGCTCCGGGGCACCGGCGCCACGGTCGTCTTCGTCACCCACGACGTCGACGAGGCCCTCTTCCTCGGCGACCGCGTCGCCCTCCTCGGCGGCGGCCGCCTCACCGCCGTACGCGACGTCCCGCGCCCCCGCGACCGGTCGGCGCACGACGATCCCGCGCGCCTGGCCCTGCGGCGCGACGTCCTCTCCTCGCTCGGTACCTGAAAGGCCTCCCGGTGACCACCTCCGCCTCGACCACGCCCCTGGAGATCCCCGCCCTCACCGACGCCGAGGAGATCCGCTGCGACGTCCTCGTCGTCGGCGGCGGCACCGCCGGCACCATGGCCGCCCTGACCGCCGCCGAGCACGGCGCGAACGTGCTGTTGCTGGAGAAGGCCCACGTCCGGCACTCCGGTGCCCTCGCCATGGGCATGGACGGAGTCAACAACGCGGTCATCCCCGGCCGCGCCGAACCCGACGACTACGTCGCCGAGATCACCCGCGCCAACGACGGCATCGTCGACCAGTCCACCATCCGCCAGACCGCCACCCGCGGCTTCGGCATGGTGCAGCGCCTGGAGTCGTACGGCGTGAAGTTCGAGAAGGACGAACACGGTGACTACGCGGTCCGCCAGGTCCACCGCTCCGGCTCCTACGTCCTGCCGATGCCCGAGGGCAAGGACGTCAAGAAGGTCCTCTACCGGCAGCTGCGGCGACGCGAGATGCGGGAGAGGATCCGCATCGAGAACCGGGTGATGCCGGTGCGGGTGCTGACGGCTCCCGATGACGGGCGGGCCGTGGGTGCGGTCGGCTTCAACACGCGCACGGGCGCGTTCGTCACGGTCCGCGCGGGCGCGGTCATCCTCGCCACCGGCGCCTGCGGGCGCCTGGGGCTGCCCGCCTCCGGCTACCTGTACGGCACGTACGAGAACCCGACCAACGCCGGCGACGGCTACGCCATGGCCTACCACGCGGGCGCCGAGCTCACCGGCATCGAGTGCTTCCAGATCAACCCGCTGATCAAGGACTACAACGGTCCCGCCTGCGCCTACGTGGCCAACCCCTTCGGCGGCTACCAGGTCAACCGGCACGGCCAACGCTTCGTCGACTCCGACTACTGGTCCGGCCAGATGATGGCCGAGTTCGCGGCCGAGGTCGCCTCCGACCGGGGCCCGGTGTACCTGAAGCTGAGCCACCTTCCCGAGGAGTCGATCGCGTCCCTGGAGTCGATCCTGCACTCCACCGAGCGGCCCACCCGCGGCACCTTCCACGAGGGCCGCGGCCACGACTACCGCACCCACGACATCGAGATGCACATCTCCGAGATCGGCCTGTGCGGCGGCCACTCGGCCTCCGGCGTACGGGTGGACGACCACGCCCGTACGACCGTCCCCCGCCTCTACGCCGCCGGCGACCTCGCCTGCGTCCCCCACAACTACATGATCGGCGCGTTCGTCTTCGGCGACCTCGCGGGCGCCGACGCCTCCCAGTACTCGGCGTACGAAGGGGAGTTGCCGCCCGACCAGCTCCGCGCGGCGCACGAACTGATCTACCGCCCGCTGCGCAACCCGGACGGCCCGCCCCAGCCGCAGGTCGAGTACAAGCTGCGCCGCTTCGTGAACGACTACGTGGCCCCGCCGAAGTCCGGCGCCCGGCTGTCCCTGGCCCTGGAGCACTTCGAGCGGATGCGGGACGACATCGCCGCGATGGGCGCGCACACCCCGCACGAGCTGATGCGCTGCGCCGAGGTCACCTTCATCCGCGACTGCGCCGAGATGGCCGCGCGCGCCTCCCTGGCCCGCACGGAGTCCCGCTGGGGCCTCTACCACGACCGCCTCGACCACCCCCGACGCGACGACGGCTCCTGGTTCCACCATCTCGACCTGCACAAGTCCCCCTCCGGCACGATGGAGTTCACGGCCCGTCCGGTGGCCCCCTACCTGGTCCCGATCGACGAGTTCACCCCGGTCGGCGGGCCCTCCCGGCACATCGGAGAGGTGCATCCGGAGCAGGTGGCCATGGCGGGGGGCCGGGATCGGGCGCCGGTCGCGGTGGAGCCGGGGGCGGGGGTGGCGGTGGCTGTGGAAGCCGCGGTGGAGGTGGGGGCGGGAGTGGTGAACTCCCCCGCCCGCCTCCTCGAACTCGTCGCCCTCGCCGAGGAACAGCCCGAACTCGGCGCACTGCGGCCCTACTTGACCGACCCGGCGCCCGCCGTCCGGCGCGAGGCCGTCGCCGTGCTGACCGAGACGCTGCCGCCGGGCACCGGCCCCGCCCTCGCCGAGGCGCTGCGCGACCCCGCACCCGAGGTCCGCGCCACCGCGGCCGCGTCCCTGCGCGAGCTGGTCGAGACGCTCCCGCCCGAACCCGCCCTGCGCGACAGCCTCGCCGCCGCCCTGGCCGAACCGGACCCCGTGGTCCGCACCGCCTCCCTCGATGTGCTGCGCGCCCTGCGCCTCGGTGACACGGAACTCTTCGCCGGGGCCCTGACCGACGCGGACATCCCCGTCCGCATCGAGGCCGTCCGCGCCCTGGTCTCGGTGGACGCGGCGACGGAACTGGCTCGCGCCGCCACCGCCGATCCGTCCCGCGAGGTCCGGGTGACGTTCGCCAAGGCGCTGGCGACGGTGTGGGCCCAACGCCCGCTGGACGCCGTCCTGCACGCCCTGACCCGGCTCACCGAGGACGCCGACGCCCTGGTCCAGGGGGCCGCCTTTGGAGCACTGGGCACCACCGGCTGCCCGCCTGCGCTCGCCGCGCGTGCCGTGACCGCCCTGTCGGCCGCCGCCTGGCAGGTCCGCTCGGGTGCTGCGACGGCCCTTTCCGCCGCCGACGCGGAGGTGGCCGTCCCCGCCCTCGCCAAGGCCCTGGCCGACTCCAACGCGGACGTCCGCAAGGCCGCCGTCCTGGCACTGACCCGCCACTCGGCCGCCGAGGACGCCCGCGCGGCCCTGGCCACGGTGACGACGGACCCGGACGCGGACGTCAGGGCGTACGCCACGCGCGCCTTGTGACCGGAGGTGAGGCCGGCGCTGATCACTTCGCCTGGGAGAGCGCGACCGCGTCGGCGCCGGCGGGGAATCGCAGCTGGCCGGTCGTGTCGTGCACGGCTCGCCACACCGTCTCGGCGACGTCGCTCTCCTTGGTGAACTGGTCCTGGCCCGTGAAATCGCCCATGGCCTTCTTCGCCCATGGTGCGTAGGGCGCCGGGACCAGCTCGTCCGGCGAGGCGCCCTTCGCCGCGTTGGCCGCGAAGTTCGTCGTCAGGCAGGCACCCGGCTCGACCGTCTTCGCCCGCACCCCGAACGGCGCGAGCTCGAGAGCGAGGGATGCGGTGAACCCCTCGACGGCCATCTTGCTGGCCTTGTAGACGGCCGTGAGCGGCATGTGCCCCAGCACCACGCTCGAGGTCACGTTGACCACCACGCCGGAGCCCCGCTCGCGGAACTGGGGCAGCACCGCCTGCGTCATCGCCATCACGCCGAACGTGTTGGTCTCGAAGACCTCCCGCACCCGGGCCATGGGGGTGCCCTCGAACACGCCCATCGAGGGCACGCCCGCGTTGTTGACCAGGACGTCGACGGGGCCCGCGGCCGCGAACGCGGCGGTGATGCTCTCGGGCCTGGTCACGTCGAGCTCGACGACACGGAGGCGGTCCGACTCGGGAAGGACGCCTGGACGCGGCGTCCGCATCGTGGCGATGACGTTCCACCCCTGCGCATGGAAGTGGAGGGCGGTCTCCCGCCCGTACCCGGACGAGGTGCCGGTGATCAGAACGGTCTTCATGGTGTGCCCCTTTGCGAGTGGTGGGATCCATCCGGATGGGCAGGCATTTTCCTGCCCGTCAGGAGAACCGGTCGAGTGCCGGTAATCCCATTGAATCGCTCTGAGCTGGGCAAATAGTAGAACTATCCTCGCTGCTCCTTGCACGATCCTCCCGCAAGCCCATCCGACTCAGGGCAGGAGAACAGCCGGCGCACGGACGGCCTGACGCAGGCGGGCGGCGTCCTGGCTGGGGGGCGCGCCGAACTGGCGGCGGTACTCCCGGCTGAACTGCGACGGGTTGTCGTAGCCGACGCGCTGACCGACTCCGGTGACGTCTCCGGGGTGGGTGGCGAGCAGCAGCCGGGCCTCCTGGAGCCGGATCTGCTTCTGGAACTGGATGGGGCTCATCGCGGTCACCGCCTGGAAGTTGCGGTAGAAGGCGGAGACGCCCATGCCTGACTGCCGCGCCACGTCCTCGACCCGGAAGGGCTGCGCGTAGTGCTCGCGGATCCAGCGCACGGCCCGCGAGATGTGGCTGAGGCTGCTGTCGGCCAGACCGAGCTGGCGAACCGTCGCACCCTGCTCGCTGGTGATCAGACGCCACAGGATCTCGCGCTTGAACAGCGGGGCGAGTACGGCCCGGTCGCGGGGCTCGTCGAGCAGGCGCAACAGCCGGACCACCGCGTCCAGCAGCGCGGCCGGAGCGTCACTGACGGCGATCCCCGACGGCGTGCCCCCGCCGCCCCGGGGGGCGTCACCGGGCCCGGCCTCGAGCAGCAGCTCGGCGACGGCGGAGGGTTCCAGGACGAGACCGAACCCCAGCGCCGGCTGCTCGGGGGCGGCCTGGGTGAACTGCCCTGTGACCGGCAGATCGACGGATGCGACCAGGTACTGCCCGGGCCCGTACTCGAAGACCCGCTCCCCCAGGGCGAGGCGTTTGGCGCCTTGCGCGATGACCGCCAGGAGGGTGCCGGACATCGAAGGCGCCGGCGGATCCGGACGGTCTACCTTCGAGATGAGGACGCCGTCGACGGCGGTGGTCCAGTCGGGCCGCGCGTGACGGGCCAGCAGAGTGCGGAGTTCCTCGAGGTACATGCGCCCATTGCAGCACCATTTCGCACCGCGATCCCCGAAGAAGCGAGGATCGTGCAAGGACGCCGGAGCATCTGTCTAACGTTTGCCCAGCTCAACGGGCTTGAATGGAATCACCGCACTCCACCGCCGAAGAGCAAGAGGAGAAATCCATGACTGCCGGCTACGGCTTCGCCGCAACCCTGACCGCCATGCCTGGTAGGGGCGACCAGCTCGTCGACCTGCTGCTGACCGGACTCGACGAGGGCAGCCCCGGCGCGAGCGAATACTGCCTGCTCTACCTCGTCTCCCGTTCCGCGTCCGACCCCGACGTCGTCCACGTCGCCGAAGGCTGGACCAGCGAGGAGGACCACCACCGCGTCTTCGCCGGCGAGACCGCCCAGGCCATCGTGGCGCAGATCGGCCCGCTGCTCGCCAAGGACTCCGAGTACACCGACTACGTCCCGGTCCGCGGCAGATCCGTCCTCTGACGCCCGCCCGTCCCGCCACCAGCCACCAGCCACCAGCCACCAGCCACCAGCCACCAGCCACGAGCCACGAGCCACGAGCCACGAGAGGCAACGACCATGACCACAGCACGTCCCTCCCTCGACCCCGAACTGCTGGAACTCCTCGCCGACATGCCGCTGATGTCCCAGCTCAGCCCGGAAGTGCTCGCGCAGGTACGCCCCTTCTCCTCGATGCCCGTCGAACCCCTCCTCGAAGGCCGCGCCATCGACCGGCGCGAGGTCACCGTCGCGGGCCCTGACGGCACCCCGATCCCCTTGTCCGTCTTCAGCCCCGCGAACAGCGATCGCGCCGCCGCCGCACCCTGCGTCTACTGGATGCACGGCGGCGGGATGGTCATGGGCGACCGCTTCTCGCAGATCGACATCCCGCTGGAGTGGCTCGACGAGTTCGGTGCCGTGGTGGTTTCCGTCGACTACCGGCTCGCGCCCGAGTCCACCGGCACCATCCCGGTCCACGACTGCTACCAGGGCCTGCTCTGGATCGCCGACCACGCCGCCGAACTGGGCATCGACCCCGCCCGGATCATCGTCGCGGGCGCCAGCGCGGGCGGCGGCCTCGCCGCCGGTGTCACCCTGCTGGCCCGCGACCTCGGCACCCCGGCGATCGCCGCCCAAGTCCTGATCGGCCCCATGCTCGACCACCGCAACACCACCACGTCCAGCCTCCAGTACGCGAACGGGCCCGGCGTCTGGACTCGCGAGATGAACGGATTCGGATGGCGCTGCCTCCTCGGCGACCTCGCCGACGACGAGGTACCCGCGTACGTCTCCCCCGCACTGGCCGACGACCTCGCGGGCCTGCCGACGACCTACATCGACACCGGCTCCGCCGAGGTCTTCCGCGACGAGGACACCGACTACGCCACCCGCATCTGGACGGCCGGTGGCCAGGCCGAACTCCACGTCTGGGCAGGCGGCTTCCACGGATTCGACGCCCTGTACCCGCAGGCAGACATCTCGGCCACGGCCCGCCGAACCCGCACCGACTGGCTCGCCCGGCTCCTGCGCACGAGCTGAGTCCCGGCCTCGTTGAGCGGGGTGAGACCGGAATGGGGCCGCTTCATGCACAGTCCCGGGGCTGTGTCCGAGCTACATCCAGTCGTCCTCGGGCTCCGGTTCCGCGTCCATCTCGGGCCAGTGGTCGGCTCCGGGGTCCGTGTCCGGGTCCGCGGCCCGGCCCGGTGCCTGCGAAGCGAGGGCGGCGTCGGCCGCCCCGCCGTCGGCCGTCCCGCCCCCCGCCGCCCCGCCGTCCGCCAGTCCGGCGAGGACCTCGATCACGCCCTCCCCGTACGTCGCGAGCTTCTTCTCGCCGACCCCGCCGACGGAACCGAGCTGTGTCACGGACGTGGGCCACGCCGTGACGATCTCCCTGAGCGTGGCGTCGTGGAAGATCACGTACGCCGGGACGCCCTGCTCCCGTGCCTGTTCGGCACGCCAGGCCCGCAGCGCCTCGAACGCCGGGACCAGCGCCTCGGGCAGTTCGGCCACCGCGGCCTTGGCCCTGCCCCGCCCGGACGAGGAGTTCGACTTGGCGGTGGCGGGCTTCTTCGGCTCCTTGCGCAGCGGCACCTCCCGCTCGCGCCGCAGCACCGTGCCGCTGGCCTCGGTCAGCACCAGCGTGCCGTAGTCCCCCTCGACCGCGAGGAGCCCCTGGGCGAGCAACTGCCTTACGACGCCTCGCCATTCGCCCTCGGTGAGCTCCTCGCCGATGCCGAACACGGACAGCTGGTCGTGGTCGAACTGGATGACCTTGCCGGTGCGCTTGCCGAGCAGGATGTCGACGATCTGCACCGCGCCGAACTTCTGTCCTCGCTCCCGCTGGAGCCGCACCACGGTGGACAGCACCTTCTGCGCGGCCACCGTGCCGTCCCAGGTCTCGGGCGGGGTCAGGCAGGTGTCGCAGTTGCCGCAGCCCGTCGGCTCGGGCTCCTGGCCGAAGTAGTTGAGGAGCTGACCGCGCCGGCACTGGGAGGTCTCGCACAGCGCCAGCATGGACTCCAGGTGGGCGGCGGCCCGGCGCCGGAACGCCTCGTCGCCCTCGCTGGACTGGATCATCTTGCGCTGCTGTATGACGTCGTTGAGGCCGTAGGCCATCCAGGCGGTGGAGGCGAGGCCGTCACGGCCGGCGCGGCCGGTCTCCTGGTAGTAGCCCTCGACGGACTTGGGCAGGTCGAGGTGGGCGACGAAACGGACATCCGGCTTGTCGATGCCCATGCCGAAGGCGATGGTCGCCACCACCACCAGGCCGTCCTCGCGCAGGAAGCGGGACTGGTGGGCGGCGCGGGTGCCCGCGTCGAGGCCCGCGTGGTAGGGGACCGCCTCGATGCCGTTGCGGGAGAGGAACTCGGCGGTGGCCTCCACCGACTTGCGGGAGAGGCAGTACACGATGCCCGCGTCGCCCGCGTGTTCCTCCCGGAGGAAGGCCAGCAGCTGCTTCTTGGGGTCGCTCTTCGGCACGATCCGGTACTGGATGTTGGGCCGGTCGAAGCTGGCCACGAAGTGCCGGGCCGTCGGCATGTCCAGTCGCTGGGTGATCTCCTCGTGCGTGGCCCGGGTGGCCGTCGCGGTGAGGGCGATCCGGGGGACGTCGGGCCAGCGCCGGCCGAGCACCGACAGGGTCAGGTAGTCGGGCCGGAAGTCGTGGCCCCACTGGGAGACGCAGTGGGCCTCGTCGATGGCGAAGACGGCGATCTTGCCGCGGGAGAGGAGGTCCTGGGTGGAGTCGAGACGCAGTCGCTCCGGTGCCAGGTAGAGCAGGTCGAGCTCGCCGGCGAGGAACTCGGCCTCGACCACGCGCCGCTCGTCGAAGTCCTGCGTGGAGTTCATGAACCCGGCGCGCACGCCGAGCGCCCTGAGGGCGTCGACCTGGTCCTGCATCAGGGCGATGAGCGGCGAGACGACGATGCCTGTGCCGGGTCTGACCAGGGAGGGGATCTGGTAGCAGAGCGATTTGCCGCCGCCGGTCGGCATGAGCACGACGGCGTCCCCGCCGGCCACCACATGCTCGATGATCTCTTCCTGTTCGCCGCGGAAGGCGTCGTATCCGAAGACGCGGTGGAGCGTGGCCAGTGCCTCGCTGTCGCTGCCCGCCGGTGTCCCGGTGATCCCTGGCATCTCGCTGATCCCGCCCATCGCGCCTGTCGCGCCCATCGTCCCGTCCCCCGTACGTCGTCCCTCGACCACTGCTTCCACGATAGGGGTCCGCACCGACACCACCGGAGTTATCCACAGGCCGGCCCCGTGGCGGTTCGGTGGCGGACCAAGGTCATTCGTTCGGACGCTGTCGCATGGCGCACTCGTTCGAGGCGAGGAGATGCTGCTGGGGCGGGCCGGTGCGGTCCGTCCCTCCCGGCCGACGGTGTGTCCCGCGTGTGCGTGTCTCCCGTCCCGTACTGCTCACGCGTTCAAGGAGAATTTCATGGCCCCTCGGCCCCTGAAGGCAGCCCTCACCCTCGCGGCCGCCGCGGCCTTCTCGCTGTCCGCCGTCCCGGCCCAGGCGGCCGACCCGGCCCCGTCGGTCTGGACAGACCTGACCCCCACGTACACGGCCACCGGCGCGTACGGCTATGCGCCGCTCGCCGTCGCCGACGGCTTCGTGCCCATGTCCTGCGTGCCCGGCATGGGCTACCACTACGTCAAGGCGGACAACGTCGGGGAGACCGACCCGGAGCGGCCCGCGGCGCTTCTGTACGACGACGGTCCGCACGGGCGCCGGCTGCTCGGTGTGGAGTGGATCGTGCCCGCGGGGTCCGGGGTCACCAGGCCGACGCTGTTCGGCCAGCAGTTCCAGGGACCGGCCGACGTGCCCGGCGTGGGTTCCAGTTACACCCTGCACGCCTGGATCTACCGGACGAACCCCAGCGGGCTCTTCGACCCGACGGACCCCGACGTGACGTGTGCTCCCGCGTCGGCCCCGAGCACGACTCCCGAGCCGGGCTGGCTGGCCGGCATCGACTGGACCGAGCTGGTCACCTGAGCGCACGCAAGGGGCCCGGCTCCCTCGGTGGGAGCCGGGCCCCTTGTGCGAGAACACCGCCGGTCGGTGCCGCCGGTCGGTGCCGCGGTGGTGCCGCCGGTCGGCGCCTCCGGTCAGCGCACGAACACTCCCGCCTGGTTGGCCAGGTCCAGGAAGTACTGCGGTGCCACACCGAGGACGAGCGTGACCGCGACGCCGACCGCGATCGCCGTCATCGTCAGCGGTGACGGCACGGCGACCGTCGGTCCCTCCGGCCGCGGTTCGCTGAAGAACATCAGCACGATCACACGGATGTAGAAGAACGCGGCGATCGCGGACGAGATCACACCGACGACGACCAGCGGGGCCGCCCCGCCCTCGGCCGCCGCCTTGAACACGGCGAACTTCCCGGCGAAGCCGCTGGTGAGCGGGATACCGGCGAAGGCCAGCAGGAACACCGCGAACACGGCCGCCACCAGCGGGGACCTCCGGCCCAGGCCCGCCCACTTGGACAGGTGGGTGGCCTCGCCCCCGGCGTCGCGGACCAGGGTGACGACCGCGAAGGCGCCGATCGTCACGAAGGAGTACGCGGCCAGGTAGAAGAGGACGGACGACACCCCGTCCGGCGTGGTCGCGATGACGCCCGCGAGGATGAACCCGGCGTGCGCGATCGACGAGTACGCCAGCAGCCGCTTGATGTCGGTCTGGGTGATCGCGACGATGGCGCCGCCGAGCATGGTGACGATCGCGACGGCCCACATGACGGGCCGCCAGTCCCAGCGCAGGCCCGGCAGCACGACGTAGAGGATCCTCAGCAGCGCGCCGAAGGCGGCCACCTTGGTCGCCGCCGCCATGAAGCCGGTGACCGGGGTCGGCGCGCCCTGGTAGACGTCCGGGGTCCACATGTGGAACGGGACGGCGCCGACCTTGAACAGCAGGCCCATGACGATCATCGCCGCGCCGATCAGCAGCAATGCGTCGTTGCCCATGGTGTCGGCGAGTGCCGGGTCCACGGTGGCGACGGTGCCGTCGACGACCCGCGCGATGGTGCCGTAGGACACCGAGCCCGCGTAGCCGTAGAGCAGGGCGATGCCGAAGAGGGTGAACGCGGAGGCGAACGCGCCGAGCAGGAAGTACTTGACCGCGGCCTCCTGCGACATGAGCCGCTTGCGGCGGGCCAGGGCGCACAGCAGGTACAGCGGCAGGGAGAAGACCTCCAGGGCCACGAACAGGGTCAGCAGGTCGTTGGCGGCCGGGAAGATCAGCATGCCGGCGACGGCGAAGAGCAGCAGCGGGAACACCTCGGTGGTGGTGAACCCGGCCTTGACGGCGGACTTCTCGCTGTCGCTGCCCGGCACGGACGCGGCCTGGGCGGCGAAGGAGTCGACCCTGTTGCCGTGGGTCTCGGGGTCGAGGCGCCGTTCGGCGAAGGTGAACAGGCCGACGAGGCCCGCCAGCAGGATCGTGCCCTGGAGGAACAGGGCCGGTCCGTCGACGGCGATCGCGCCCATGGCGGCGATGCCGGCCTTGGTGGTGGCGTATCCGTCGGCGGCGAGCGCCACGACCGCCGCGAAGGCGGCGCACAGCGCTACCACGGACACGAACAGCTGGGCGTAGTAACGGGACTTGCGCGGGACGAAGGCCTCGACCAGCACTCCGATGATCGCCGCGCCCAGGATGATCAGGGTGGGCGACAACTGCCCGTATTCGATCTTCGGCGCGTCGATCTTGGAGATCGGGTCGGCCGCGGTTGTCCACAGGCTGTGGACGACTGTCGCGCTCACTTGGCCGCCTCCACCGCAGGCTTGGGGTCCTTCTTGTGTACGTCGGACATGGTCGACTTCACCGCCGGGTTCACGATGTCCGTGACGGGCTTCGGGTAGACGCCCAGGAAGATCAACAGGACGACCAGCGGGGCCACGACCACGAGCTCACGCATCCGCAGGTCGGGCATCGCGGAGACCTCCGGCTTCACCGGGCCCGTCATCGTGCGCTGGTAGAGGACGAGGGTGTACAGCGCGGCGAGCACGATGCCGAAGGTCGCGATGATGCCGATCACCGGGTAGCGCGCGAACGTGCCGACCAGGACCAGGAACTCACTGACGAAGGGCGCGAGTCCCGGCAGGGACAGGGTCGCGAGGCCGCCGATCAGGAAGGTGCCGGCGAGCACCGGGGCGACCTTCTGGACGCCGCCGTAGTCGGCGATGAGCCGCGAGCCGCGCCGCGAGATCAGGAAGCCGGCCACCAGCATCAGCGCGGCCGTCGAGATCCCGTGGTTGACCATGTAGAGCGTGGCGCCGGACTGGCCCTGGGCGGTCATCGCGAAGATGCCCATGATGATGAAGCCGAAGTGCGAGATCGACGCGTACGCCACCAGGCGCTTGATGTCCCGCTGGCCGACCGCGAGCAGCGCGCCGTAGACGATGCTGATCAGCGCGAGGACGAGGATCGCGGGCGTGGCCCACTTGCTGGCCTCCGGGAAGAGCTGGAGGCAGAAGCGGAGCATCGCGAAGGTCCCCACCTTGTCGACGACCGCCGTGATGAGCACGGCGACCGGGGCGGTGGCCTCCCCCATCGCGTTGGGCAGCCAGGTGTGCAGCGGCCACAGGGGCGCCTTCACCGCGAAGGCGAAGAAGAACCCGAGGAACAGCCAGCGTTCGGTGTTGGTCGCCATGTCGAGCGTGCCGTTGGCGCGCGCTTCCGCGATCTCCTGGAGGCTGAAGTTCCCGGCGACCACGTAGAGGCCGATCACCGCGGCCAGCATGATCAGGCCGCCGACCAGGTTGTAGAGGAGGAACTTCACGGCGGCGTACGAGCGTTGGGCCGCCGCGTTCTCGTCCGAGCCCGCGTGGGCGCGGTCCCCGAAGCCGCCGATGAGGAAGTACATCGGGATCAGCATGGCTTCGAAGAAGATGTAGAAGAGGAAGACGTCGGTGGCCTCGAAGGAGATGATCACCATCGCCTCGACGGCCAGGATCAGGGCGAAGAAGCCCTGCGTCGGCCGCCACCGCCTGCTTCCGGTCTCCAGTGGGTCGGCGTCGTGCCAGCCCGCCAGGATGATGAACGGGATCAGCAGCGCGGTCAGCGCGAGCAGCGCGACCCCGATGCCGTCCACGCCGAGTTCGTAGCGGACGCCGAAGTCCGCGATCCAGGCGTGCGATTCGGTGAGCTGGTAACGGGCGCCATCCGGGTCGAAGCGGACCAGGACGGCGATCGCGAGAGCGAGGGTGGCGATCGAGACGAGCAGCGCCAGCCATTTCGCGGCGGTGCGCCGGGCGGCCGGCACGGCGGCCGTGGCGATGGCCCCGATCGCCGGGAGCACCGCCGTCGCTGTCAGCAGAGGAAAGGACATCGGTATCAGACCGCCCTCATCAGCAGGGTCGCGGCGACGAGGATCGCCGCGCCGCCGAACATCGAGACCGCGTACGACCGCGCGAAGCCGTTCTGGAGCTTGCGCATCCGCCCGGAGAGGCCGCCGACCGAGGCCGCCGTGCCGTTGACGACTCCGTCGACCAGGGTGTGGTCGACGTAGACCAGGGATCGCGTGAGGTGTTCGCCGCCTCGGACCAGGACGACGTGGTTGAAGTCGTCCTGGAGGAGGTCGCGCCGGGCGGCCCGGGTGAGCAGCGACCCGCGCGGGGCGACGACCGGGACGGGCCTGCGGCCGTACTGGGCCCAGGCGATGGCGACGCCGATCAGCAGGCACACCATGGTCGCGCCGGTGACAGTGGCCGCACCGAGCGGGGAGTCGCCCTCGCTGTGCCCGGTGACCGGTTCCAGCCAGTGCAGGAAGCGGTCGCCGATGCTGAAGAAGCCGCCCGCGAAGACCGATCCGAAGGCCAGCACGATCATCGGGATCGTCATGGACTTGGGCGACTCGTGCGGGTGCGGCTCAGCGTGTTCGCCGTGGTGCTCGGCGGCGGGCTCGGCGCTCGGGGCCTCCGGGGAGCGGGTCGGCTGGTTCTTCCAGCGCTCCTCGCCGAAGAACGTCATCAGCATCACGCGCGTCATGTAGAAGGCGGTGATGGCCGCGCCCAGCAGGGCGCAGGCGCCGAGGATCCAGCCCTCGGTGCCGCCCTTGGCGAAGGCCGCCTCGATGATCTTGTCCTTGGAGAAGAAGCCGGAAAGTCCCGGGAAGCCGATGATGGCGAGGTAGCCGAGGCCGAACGTCACGAAGGTGACCGGCATGTACTTCCTGAGGCCGCCGTACTTCCGCATGTCGACCTCGTCGTTCATGCCGTGCATGACCGATCCGGCGCCGAGGAAGAGCCCGGCCTTGAAGAAGCCGTGCGTCACCAGGTGCATGATCGCGAAGACGTAGCCGATGGGGCCGAGTCCCGCGGCCAGCACCATGTAGCCGATCTGCGACATGGTCGAGCCGGCCAGCGCCTTCTTGATGTCGTCCTTGGCGCAACCGACGATCGCACCGAACAGCAGCGTGACCGCGCCGACGACGGTGACGACGAGCTGGGCGTCGGGGGCGAGGTTGAAGATGTTGGCGGAGCGGACGATGAGGTAGACGCCCGCGGTCACCATGGTCGCCGCGTGGATGAGGGCCGAGACCGGGGTCGGGCCCTCCATGGCGTCCCCGAGCCAGGACTGGAGCGGCACCTGGGCGGACTTGCCGCACGCGGCGAGCAGCAGCATCAGGGCGATGCCGGTGAGCGTGGCCTCGGAGGCGCCGGTGACGAGTCCGGGCTTCTCGTGGCTGCCGAGGACCGGGCCGAAGGCGAAGGTGCCGAACGTCGTGAACATCAGCATGATCGCGATCGACAGGCCCATGTCGCCGACACGGTTGACCAGGAAGGCCTTCTTCGCCGCGGTGGCCGCGCTGGGCTTGTGCTGCCAGAAGCCGATCAGCAGGTAGGAGGCGAGACCGACGCCCTCCCAGCCGACGTACAGCAGGAGGTAGTTGTCGGCGAGGACCAGCAGGAGCATCGCCGCGAGGAACAGGTTCAGATACCCGAAGAAGCGGCGGCGGCGCTCGTCGTGCTCCATGTACCCGATCGAGTACAGGTGGATGAGGGAGCCGACGCCGGTGATCAGCAGCACGAACGTCATGGACAGCTGGTCGAGGCGGAAGGCGACGTCCGCCTGGAAGCCCTCGACCGGGATCCAGGTCCACAGGTGCTGGGTGAGCGTGCGGTGCTCGGCGTCCTTGCCGAGCAGGTCGGCGAAGAGGATGGCGCCGAAGACGAAGGAGGCGCCGGCGAGCAGGGTGCCGATCCAGTGGCCGACGGCGTCCAGCCGCCGGCCGCCGGTGAGCAGTACCGCCGCTCCGAGCAGGGGCGCCGCGATGAGCAGCGCGATCAAATTCTCCACGATTCAGCGACCCCTTACAGCTTCATCAGGCTGGCGTCGTCGACCGAGGCCGAGTGGCGGGAACGGAACAGCGACACGATGATCGCGAGCCCGACCACGACCTCCGCGGCGGCGACGACCATCGTGAAGAAGGCGATGATCTGGCCGTCGAGGTTGCCGTGCATCCGGGAGAAGGCGACGAACGCGAGGTTGCAGGCGTTGAGCATGAGCTCGATGCACATGAACACGACGATCGCGTTGCGCCTGATCAGGACGCCGGTGGCGCCGATCGTGAACAGCAGGGCGGCGAGGTAGAGGTAGTTGACCGGGTTCACTTCGACGCCTCCCTCTTGAAGGTGGCCGGTTCGATCTCGGTCCGCTCCAGGCGTTCCTCGGCGCGCTGTTCCAGCGCCTTGAGGTCGTTCATCGCCTCGGTGGACACGTCACGCATCTGGCCGCGGTCGCGCAGGGTCTTGCTGACCGTGAGCTCGGACGGGGTGCCGTCGGGCAGCAGGCCCGCGATGTCCACCGCGTTGTGCCGGGCGTAGACGCCGGGGGCGGGCAGCGGCGGGACGTGCTTGCCCTCGCGCACCCGCTTCTCGGCCAGCTCGCGCTGGGTCAGGGCGCGTTCGGTGCGCTCGCGGTGGGTGAGCACCATGGCGCCGACGGCGGCCGTGATCAGCAGGGCGCCGGTGATCTCGAAGGCGAAGACGTACTTGGTGAAGATGAGGGTCGCCAGGCCCTCGACATTGCCGCCGGAGTTGGCCTGGGTGAGGCCGTTGAACTGGTGGAGGGAGGCGTTGCCGAGGCCGGCGAGCAGCAGGACGCCGAAGCCGAGTCCGCACAGCAGGGCCAGCCAGCGCTGGCCCTTGATGGTCTCCTTGAGGGAGTCCGCCGCGGTGACGCCGACGAGCATGACGACGAACAGGAACAGCATCATGATCGCGCCGGTGTAGACGACGATCTGGACGACGCCGAGGAAGTAGGCGCCGTTGGCGAGGTAGAACACCGCCAGGATGATCATGGTGCCGGCGAGACAGAGCGCGCTGTGCACGGCCTTCTTCATGAAGACGGTGCACAGGGCGCCGATCACGGCGACGGTGCCGAGGACCCAGAACTGGAAGGCCTCACCGGTGGAGGTGGTGGAGGCGGCGGCGAGCTGGAGGTGCGCGGTCATCGCCCGATCACCTTCTCCGACGCCGGTTCGTCCGCACCGAAGGTGGAGTCGACCTCCTGGACCACCTCGCCCTTGGACACGGCGACCTGGGGGACGGTGCCGGGCGCGGCCTCGGTGACCAGGCCGCGGTAGTAGTCCTGCTCGTCCGTGCCGGGGTAGATGGCGTGGGGCGAGTCGACCATGCCCTCTTCGAGACCGGCGAGCAGCTGCTCCTTGGTGAAGATGAGGTTGGCGCGGCTGCTGTCGGCCAGCTCGAACTCGTTGGTCATCGTGAGCGCGCGCGTGGGGCACGCCTCGATGCACAGGCCGCACAGGATGCAGCGGGCGTAGTTGATCTGGTAGACGCGGCCGTAGCGCTCGCCCGGGGAGTAGCGCTCCTCGTCGGTGTTGTCGGCGCCCTCCACGTAGATGGCGTCGGCGGGGCAGGCCCAGGCACACAGCTCGCAGCCGACGCACTTCTCCAGGCCGTCCGGATGGCGGTTGAGCTGGTGCCGTCCGTGGAACCGGGGAGCGGTGGTCTTCTGCTGCTCCGGGTACTGCTCGGTCAGCCGCTTCTTGAACATGGCCTTGAAGGTCACGCCGAAGCCGGCGACTGGGTTCATGAAGCCGGGCTTCAACTGCTCGGTCTCCTTGGGCTCCTCAGCCATCGGACGCCTCCTTTCCCTCCGTAGATCCGCCGTCACTCTGAGTATCGGACCCACCACTGACAATCAGCTCCCGCTCCCGGTGGGGGCGGCGCCTGGGCACCGGCGGCAGCTCCTGTCCGGGCAGCGGCGGTACGGGGAAGCCGCCGGCCATCGGGTCGAAGCCGGCCGGTTCCGCGGCGGTCTCGGCGGCCGCCCTGGACTTCTCGCGGAACATGTCGGCGACGAAGGAGAGCAGCAGCAGGACGAGGACCGCGCCGCCGACGTAGAGGGCGATGTCGGCGAAGTCGTAGTTCTCGTTGCGCAGGGTCCGCACGGTCGCGACGAGCATCAGCCAGACCACGGAGACCGGGATGAGGACCTTCCAGCCGAGTTTCATCAACTGGTCGTAGCGGACGCGGGGGAGCGTGCCGCGCAGCCAGATGAAGAAGAACAGCAGCAGCTGCACCTTGATGACGAACCAGAGCAGCGGCCACCAGCCGTGGTTGGCGCCCTCCCAGAAGGTGCTGATGGGCCAGGGGGCCCGCCAGCCGCCGAGGAAGAGCGTGGTCGTCACGGCGGAGACCGTCACCATGTTCACGTACTCGGCGAGCATGAACATCGCGAACTTGATCGAGGAGTACTCGGTGTTGAAACCGCCGACCAGGTCGCCCTCGGACTCCGGCATGTCGAAGGGGGCACGGTTGGTCTCGCCGACCATCGTGATGACGTAGATGACGAAGGAGACCGGCAGCAGCACGATGTACCAGCGGTCCTGCTGGGCCTCGACGATCGCCGAGGTCGACATCGATCCGGAGTAGAGGAACACCGAGGCGAAGGCGGCGCCCATGGCGATCTCGTACGAGATCATCTGGGCGCAGGAACGCAGGCCGCCGAGGAGCGGGTACGTCGATCCGGAGCTCCAGCCCGCCAGGACGATGCCGTAGATGCCGACCGAGGCGACCGCGAGGATGTAGAGCATCGCGATCGGCAGGTCGGTGAGCTGCATCGCGGTGCGGTGGCCGAAGATCGAGATCTCGTTGCCTGAGGGGCCGAAGGGGATCACCGCGATCGCCATGAAGGCCGGGATGGCCGCGACGATCGGCGCGAGGACGTAGACGACCTTGTCCGCGCGCTTGACGATGACGTCTTCCTTCAGCATCAGCTTGATGCCGTCGGCGAGCGACTGGAGCATGCCCCAGGGGCCGTGCCGGTTGGGGCCGATGCGCAGCTGCATCCAGGCGACGACCTTGCGCTCCCACACGATGGAGAACAGCACGGTCACCATCAGGAACGCGAAGCAGAAGACGGCCTTGACGACGACGAGCCACCAGGGGTCGGTGCCGAACATCGAGAGGTCTTCCGCGGCGAGGGACGGGCTCATGCCTCCACCTCCTTGGGAACGTCGGCGGCGAGGGCGGCCGGGCCGATACGGACGAGGGAACCGGGCACCGCTCCGGTGTCGGAGGCCACTCCCCCGCCGGTGGAGTTCAGCGGGAGCCAGACCACGCGGTCGGGCATCTCGGTGACCTGGAGCGGCAGTTCGACGACTCCGGCGGGTCCGGTCACGGCGAGGAGGTCGCCGTCCTTGACGCCCGCCTCGGCGGCCGTCGCGGCCGACACACGCGCGTGGGCGGCGTGCCGGGTCCCGGCGAGCGCCTCGTCGCCCTGCTGGAGGAGACCCTGGTCGAGCAGCAGCCGGTGTCCGGACAGCACGGCCTCCCCGGCGGCGGGCCGCGGCAACTGGGCCCCGGTCTCGAAGGGTTCGGTGCCGCGCGCTCCGTCCCAGGGCCCGAGCCGTTCGATCTCCGCGCGCGTGGTGCGCAGATCCGGCAGGCCCAGGTGGATGTCCATGGCGTCGGCCAGCATCTGGAGCACCCGTGCGTCGGTGGGCGCGAGCCGGCGGGTCATCTGGTCGGGCTTGAGGGCGGCGTCGAAGAAGCGCACCCTGCCCTCCCAGTTGAGGAAGGTGCCGGGCTTCTCGGCGACCGCGGCCACCGGCAGGACGACGTCCGCGTGCTCGGTGACCTCGCCGGGCCGCAGCTCCAGCGACACCACGAACCCGACCTCCTGGAGCGCTTCACGCGCGCGTGCCGGATCGGGCAGGTCGGCGATCTCGACGCCGGCGACGACCAGCGCCTGGAGCTCGCCGGACAGTGCGGCCTCGACGATCTGACCGGTGTCGCGGCCGTAGCGGTGCGGGAGTTCGGCCACGCCCCAGACGGAGGCGACCTCCTCACGCGCGCGCGGGTCGGTGGCCGGGCGTCCGCCGGGCAGCAGGGAGGGCAGCGCGCCCGCCTCGACGGCACCGCGCTCCCCGGCCCGCCGCGGGATCCACACCAGCTGGGCGCCGGTCGCGGAGGCGGCCCGTACGGCAGCGGTCAGGGCGCCCGGCACGGCGGCGAGGCGTTCGCCGACGACGATCACCGCGCCCTCGGCGCGCAGCGCCTCGGCGGCCCTGCTGCCGTCGTCCGCGAGACCGACTCCGCCGGCCAGCGCGTCCAGCCACTCGGTCTCGGTACCGGGAGCGGCCGGCAGCAGCGTGCCGCCCGCCTTCTCCAGGCCGCGGGTGGCGTGGGTGGCGAGCGAGAACACCTTCTGGCCGTGCTTGCGCCAGGCCTTGCGCAGCCTCAGGAAGACGCCGGGCGCCTCCTCCTCGGCCTCGAACCCGACCAGCAGGACCGCGGGCGCCTTCTCCAGCGCGGTGTACGTGACGCCCGTACCGTCGAGGTCACGGCCGCGGCCCGCGATCCGCGCGGCGAGGAAGTCGGCCTCCTCGCTGCTGTGCACGCGCGCGCGGAAGTCGATGTCGTTGGTGTCGAGCGCCACGCGCGCGAACTTGCTGTACGCGTAGGAGTCCTCGACGGTGAGCCGGCCGCCGGTGAGGACGCCGGCCCGGCCGCGGGAGGCGAGCAGGCCCTGGGCGGCGATCTGGAGCGCCTCCGGCCAGGAGGCCGGCACCAGCTCACCCTCCGGGTTGCGGATCAGCGGGTGCTCCAGCCGGTCGCGCTGCTGCGCGTACCGGAAGGCGAAGCGCCCCTTGTCGCAGATCCACTCCTCGTTGACCTCGGGGTCGTTGGCCGCGAGCTTGCGCATGACCTTGCCGCGCCGGTGGTCGGTGCGGGTGGCGCAGCCGCCGGAGCAGTGCTCGCACACGCTCGGCGAGGACACCAGGTCGAAGGGGCGGGAGCGGAACCGGTACGCCGCCGAGGTGAGCGCGCCGACCGGGCAGATCTGGATGGTGTTGCCGGAGAAGTACGACTCGAAGGGGTCGCCCTCGCCGGTGCCGACCTGCTGGAGAGCGCCCCGCTCGATCAACTCGATCATGGGGTCGCCCGCGACCTGGTTGGAGAAGCGGGTGCAGCGCGCGCACAGCACGCACCGCTCGCGGTCGAGCAGCACCTGGGTGGAGATCGGGACGGGCTTCTCGTAGGTCCGCTTCTTGCCCTCGAACCGGGACTCGGCCTGGCCGTGGGACATCGCCTGGTTCTGGAGGGGGCACTCGCCGCCCTTGTCGCAGACCGGGCAGTCCAGCGGGTGGTTGATGAGGAGCAGCTCCATCACACCGTGCTGGGCCTTCTCGGCGACCGGCGAGGTGAGGTGGGTCTTCACCACCATGCCGTCGGTGCAGGTGATGGTGCAGGAGGCCATCGGCTTGCGCTGGCCCTCGACCTCGACGATGCACTGTCGGCAGGCGCCGGCCGGGTCGAGGAGGGGGTGGTCGCAGAACCGGGGGATCTCGATGCCGAGCTGTTCGGCGGCCCGGATGACCAGGGTGCCCTTGGGCACGCTGATCTCGGCGCCGTCGATCGTCAGCGAGACGAGGTCTTCCGGCGGGACCGCCGCCTCTCCCCCTCCCGAGGGAGCGTTGGTGGTCACAGTCATGCGTTCACCTCCGGGCGGTCGGCCCAGGCCGTGGACTTCGCCGGGTCGAACGGACAGCCCCGGCCGGTGATGTGCTGCTCGTACTCCTCGCGGAAGTACTTGAGGGAGGAGAAGATCGGCGAGGCGGCGCCGTCGCCGAGGGCGCAGAACGACTTGCCGTTGATGTTGTCGGCGATGTCGTTCAGCTTGTCGAGGTCGCTCATCGCGCCCTTGCCGGCCTCGATGTCGCGCAGCAACTGCACGAGCCAGTAGGTGCCTTCACGGCACGGGGTGCACTTGCCGCAGGACTCGTGGGCGTAGAACTCGGTCCAGCGGGTGACGGCGCGGACCACGCAGGTCGTCTCGTCGAAGCACTGGAGGGCCTTGG
Organism: Streptomyces sp. NRRL B-3229; assembly: GCF_000719505.1. Taxonomy (NCBI): domain Bacteria; kingdom Bacillati; phylum Actinomycetota; class Actinomycetes; order Kitasatosporales; family Streptomycetaceae; genus Streptomyces; species Streptomyces sp. NRRL B-3229. The sequence continues at coordinate 48,031 of NZ_JOGP01000015.1, forward strand.
TGCCGAGCATGGACCCGGCGGCGCCGACGCCCTCGTAGTCGAGGGGGACGTCGAGGTGTTCGTCGGTGAACATCGGTGTGGAGGAGCCGCCCGGCGTCCAGAACTTCAGCCGGTGACCGGGCCGCATCCCGCCGCTCATCTCAAGCAGCTGGCGCAGCGTGATGCCGAGCGGGGCCTCGTACTGGCCGGGGCTCGCGACATGACCGCTGAGCGAGTACAGCGTGAAGCCCGGGGACTTCTCGCTGCCCATCGACCGGAACCATTCCTTGCCCCGCGCCAGAATCGCGGGAACCGACGCGATCGACTCCACGTTATTAACAACAGTCGGGCAGGCGTAGAGGCCCGCGACCGCAGGGAAGGGGGGACGGAGCCGCGGTTGACCACGGCGGCCTTCGAGCGAGTCGAGCAGTGCGGTCTCCTCACCGCAGATGTACGCGCCCGCGCCCGCGTGCACGGTGATGTCGAGATCGAGGCCGCTGCCCAGGATGTTCTGTCCGAGGTAGCCGGCCGCGTAGGCCTCGCTCACGGCCGAGTGCAACCGCCGCAGCACGGGGACGACTTCACCCCGCAGATAGATGAAGGCATGCGAAGACCTGATCGCGTAGCACGCGATGATCATGCCTTCGATGAGGCTGTGCGGGTTCGCGAAGAGGAGCGGGATGTCCTTGCAGGTCCCGGGCTCCGACTCGTCGGCGTTGACCACGAGATAGTGCGGCTTTCCGTCTCCCTGCGGGATGAACTGCCATTTCATCCCGGTGGGGAATCCGGCGCCGCCGCGGCCGCGCAGACCGGAGTCCTTGACGTACGCGATCAGGTCGTCCGGCGGCATCGCGAGCGCCTTGCGGAGCCCCTCGTACCCGTCGTGCCTCTTGTAGACGTCCAGCGTCCAGGACTTGTCCTCGTCCCAGAAGGCCGACAGCACGGGTGCGAGCAGCTTCTCGGGGCTGTTGTTCCTGAGTTCGGGTGCCAAGGTCATCACTCCCCCTCCTCGGCGGCGGGCCCGGCCGGATGGGCCGGGTCGGAGGCCGACGTGTCCTGTGGCGCGTCATGTGAGCTCAAGTGCTCCGACGGGGACGGCTCGTGGACATCCCTGTCCTCAGGGGCACCCTCGCGCGGATGAACCACGCGCGCGGGTGCCGTCTCTCCCCTGGCCAGGCGGAGGCCCACCAGCGACGCCGGTCCCGCTCCGCCGGTCGCCTCGACGGCCCCGGGCCGCTCGTCGGGGAAGCCCGCGAGGATCCGCGCCGTCTCCTTGAAGGAGCACAGCGGCGCCCCGCGCGTGGGCTCGACCGGACGCCCCGCGCGCAGGTCGTCTACCATGCGCTTCGCGCTCGCCGGGGTCTGGTTGTCGAAGAACTCCCAGTTGACCATCACCACCGGCGCGAAGTCGCAGGCCGCGTTGCACTCGATGTGCTCCAGGGTGACCTTGCCGTCGTCGGTGGTCCCGCCGTTGCCGACGCCCAGGTGCTCCTGGAGCTCCTGGAAGATCGCGTCGCCGCCCATCACCGCACACAGGGTGTTGGTGCAGACGCCCACCTGGTAGTCGCCCGAGGGCCTGCGCCGGTACATGGTGTAGAAGGTGGCGACGGCGGTGACCTCGGCCGTGGTCAGCCCGAGGACGTCCGCGCAGAACTGCATCCCGGTGCGCGTGACGTGGCCCTCCTCCGACTGCACGAGGTGCAGCAGCGGCAGCAGGGCCGAGCGGGAGTCCGGGTAGCGGGCGATGATCTCGCGCGCGTCCGTCTCGAGGCGGGCTCGGACGTCGTCCGGGTAAGCGGGTGCGGGCAGTTCGGGCATGCCCAGGCTGACGCCCCGCTCGGAAGAACTGGTGGTCACCGGTCGACGCCTCCCATCACGGGGTCGATGGACGCGACGGCGACGATGACGTCGGCGACCTGGCCGCCCTCGCACATCGCCGCCATGGCCTGAAGGTTGGTGAAGGACGGGTCGCGGAAGTGGACCCGGAAGGGGCGGGTGCCGCCGTCGGACACGGCGTGCACCCCGAGTTCGCCCTTGGGCGACTCGACGGCGGCGTACGCCTGTCCCGGCGGTACCCGGAAGCCCTCGGTGACGAGCTTGAAGTGGTGGATCAGGGCCTCCATGGAGGTGCCCATGATCTTCTTGATGTGGTCGAGGGAGTTGCCGAGCCCGTCGGGGCCGAGCGCGAGCTGGGCGGGCCAGGCGATCTTCTTGTCGGCGACCATGACCGGTCCCGGCTGGAGCCGGTCCAGGCACTGCTCGACGATCCTGAGCGACTGGCGCATCTCCTCCAGGCGGATCAGGAAGCGGCCGTAGGAGTCGCAGGTGTCGGCGGTCGGGATGTCGAAGTCGTAGGTCTCGTAGCCGCTGTAGGGCTGGGCCTTGCGCAGGTCGTGCGGCAGGCCGGTGGAGCGCAGGATGGGGCCGGTGGCGCCGAGGGCCATGCAGCCGGCGAGGTCCAGGTAGCCGACGTCCTGCATACGGGCCTTGAAGATGGGGTTCCCGGTGGCGAGCTTGTCGTACTCCGGGAGGTTCTTCTTCATCTTCTTCACGAACTCGCGGATGTGGTCCACCGCGCCGGGCGGCAGGTCCTGCGCGAGTCCGCCGGGGCGGATGTACGCGTGGTTCATCCTCAGGCCCGTGATGAGCTCGTAGATGTCGAGAATCATTTCACGATCACGGAATCCGTAGATCATGATCGTGGTGGCGCCGAGTTCCATGCCGCCGGTGGCGATGCACACCAGGTGCGAGGAGAGCCGGTTCAGCTCCATGAGGAGGACCCGGATGATCTCGGCCCGCTCGGGGATCTGGTCCTCGATGCCGAGGAGCTTCTCGACGGCGAGGCAGTAGGCGGTCTCGTTGAAGAAGGACGTCAGGTAGTCCATGCGCGTCACGAACGTGGTGCCCTGCGTCCACGTGCGGAACTCGAGGTTCTTCTCGATGCCGGTGTGGAGGTAGCCGATGCCGCAGCGGGCCTCGGTGACCGTCTCGCCGTCGATCTCCAGGATCAGCCGGAGCACCCCGTGGGTGGAGGGGTGCTGCGGGCCCATGTTGAGGACGATGCGCTCGTCGTCGGCGCGGGCCGCGGCCTGGACGATCTCGTCCCAGTCGCCGCCGGTGACCGTGTAGACGGTGCCCTCGGTGGTCTCACGAGGAGAGGCGTGGGAAGTGCTCACGAGTACGACCTCCGCTGGTCCGGAGCCGGGATCTGGGCGCCCTTGTACTCGACGGGGATGCCGCCGAGGGGGTAGTCCTTGCGCTGCGGGTGGCCCTGCCAGTCGTCCGGCATCATGATCCGCGTCAGGGCCGGGTGGCCGTCGAAGACGATCCCGAAGAAGTCGTACGTCTCGCGCTCGTGCCAGTCGTTGGTCGGATACACCGAGACCAGGGACGGGATGTGCGGGTCGGCGTCCGGGGCGCTGACCTCCAGGCGGATCAGCCGGTTGTGGGTGATCGAGCGCAGGTGGTAGATGGCGTGCAGCTCGCGGCCCTTGTCGTGCAGGTAGTGGACCCCGCTGACGCCGGTGCACAGCTCGAAGCGCAGGGCCGGGTCGTCGCGCAGGGTCTGCGCGACGCGCAGCAGGTGCTCGCGCTCGATGTGGAAGGTGAGCTCGCCGCGGTCGACGACCGTCTTCTCGATGGCGTTGTCCGGGAGCAGTCCCTGCTCCTCCAGGGCGCCCTCCAGCTCGTCGGCGACCTCGTCGAACCAGCCGCCGTAGGGGCGGGTGGCCGCCCCGGGGAGCCTGATGGAGCGGACCAGGCCGCCGTAGCCGGAGGTGTCGCCGCCGTTGTTGGCGCCGAACATGCCGCGCTGGACGCGGACCTCCTCACCGCCGTCGCCGCGCTGACCGGGGAGGTTGGAGCCGCTGAGGTCCTTCTCCGGGTTGGCTCCGTTGCCGTTCGCGTCGCTCACCGCAGCAGCCCCTTCATCTCGATCGTGGGCAGGGCCTTGAGCGCCGCTTCCTCCGCCTCACGGGCCGCCTCCTCGGCGTTCACGCCGAGCTTGGAGGACTGGATCTTCTGGTGGAGCTTGAGAATGGCGTCCATCAGCATCTCGGGCCGTGGCGGGCAGCCGGGCAGATAGATGTCGACCGGCACGATGTGGTCGACGCCCTGCACGATCGCGTAGTTGTTGAACATGCCGCCCGAGGAGGCGCAGACCCCCATGGAGATGACCCACTTGGGGTTCGGCATCTGGTCGTAGACCTGCCGGAGCACCGGCGCCATCTTCTGGCTGACCCGGCCGGCGACGATCATGAGGTCGGCCTGGCGGGGTGAGCCGCGGAAGACCTCCATGCCGAAGCGGGCCAGGTCGTAGCGTCCGGCTCCCGTGGTCATCATCTCGATGGCACAGCAGGCCAGGCCGAAGGTGGCCGGGAAGACGGACGCCTTGCGCACCCAGCCCGCGGCCTGCTCGACGGTGGTCAGCAGGAAGCCGCTCGGCAGCTTTTCTTCGAGTCCCATGACTTAAAGGCCCCTCAGTCCCATTCCAGGCCGCCGCGCCGCCATACGTACGCGTACGCGACGAAGACGGTGAGCACGAAGAGCAGCATCTCCACGAGCCCGAAAACACCCAGGGCGTCGAAGGTGACGGCCCAGGGGTAGAGGAAGACGATCTCGATGTCGAAGACGATGAAGAGCATCGCCGTCAGGTAGTACTTGATGGGGAAGCGCCCGCCGCCGGCCGGCGTGGGGGTCGGCTCGATGCCGCACTCGTAGGCCTCGAGCTTGGCCCGGTTGTACCGCTTCGGACCGATCAGCGTGGCCATGACCACGGAGAAGATCGCAAAGCCTGCCCCGAGGGCTCCCAGTACGAGGATGGGCGCATAGGCGTTCACCGCTCCTCGCTCCTCTCAGTCGGCACTGACTGCTGGCGATGGCATCGGACTCACACCCGACTCACACGTCCCTCCAACCTCCGCCGTCCCGACGAAGATCGCGAACATGTGAAGCAGGTCACAAGCCCAACTGACCCGCATCCTATGCCCGCCGGTCTGTGATCTGCGACACGGGGTATTGCACAAGCTTTGTGATCTCCACCACCTGATGAAGGATCATGGAGACCGAACAGGGACGATCTTCATACGAGAAGCGCCCGAGTGATCACCAGAAGTGACATTTTCGCTAGTCGATGCAGGTAAGAGAAGGCGTCTCAATATCAAGAGAGTTCCCCTGCATGCAAATTGGTGCTGGACGAGAGCGCTTGGTAGAGGATCGCGTTCACACATCAGGGGGAGCCGCGAGGACGGATGTGGACGCGTGCGCACATTCACGAGCGGCGGCCGACTCAGGACGCAACCGCCGCCGTAACCGTTGCGTGACCTCCGCCACACACGTGAGGGCCCCTCAGGAACGGGGCTTGGCCAACGGCCTCAACCGATGGTAGATGCGGGTCAATTCGGGCGTAACAGCGAAAGCCCATGATCACAGGCTTGATCGCGTGCGTCCGCAATGTCCGTTACGGCGTCAATAAAGAGCCGCCCGCCATGAATTCGGGCCGCCGATTGAACAACTGTGGCGCAGCCCACGTTTCTTGAAGGTATGGAGGAGCCCCTGATACCAGTTGGTCTCATGTCCCACACCGCTCACATACGCAGCCACCGGAAACCCCGCCGCAGCGCGACGACTTCGATCGCCGTGCGTGCCGGAGTCGCCGGTGGCGTTCTCAGCATGGCAGCGGCGGGCGCGTCGGCTTCGGCGTTCGCCGCCGAGTCGACGACCCAGACCATCGAACTGCCCACCCTCTCGGCCGACCTGGGCAGCCAGGTCGCCGAGTCCGCCGACGCCATGCAGCAGGCGGCCGCCAACTACCAGCTTCAGGCGGAGCGTGACGCGGCCGCCGCGAGCGCCGCCAAGCAGGCCAAGGCCGACCTCGCCGAGGCCAAGAAGAAGGCGGAGGCCAAGAAGAAGGCCGAGGCGGCCCGCAGGGCCGCCGCCGAGGAGGCCGCCTCACGCAGCTCCGCGCGGGCCACCCTGTCCGCCTCGGCGGGCGCGAGCGTCTCCACGAGCTCGTCCACGGCGACCGGTTCGGCCGCGGCGGTCATTGCCTTCGTGAAGGCGCAGATCGGCGACGCGTACGTCTCCGGCGGCACCGGCCCCAACTCCTGGGACTGCTCCGGTCTCGTCAAGACCGCCTTCGCGCAGGTGGGCATCGACCTGCCGCGCGTCTCGCAGGACCAGTCGACGGCCGGCACCCAGGTCTCGCTGAGCAACCTTCAGCCGGGCGACATCCTGTACTGGGGCAGCGCGGGCAGCGCGTACCACGTGGCGGTGTACGTCGGCGACGGCATGTTCGTCGGCGCGCAGAACCCCTCGACGGGCGTCGCCGAGAAGCCGCTGTCGTACGACCCGCCGACCGGCGCGGTGCGGGTGCTCTGACACCGGGACACCTGGGACACCTGGGACATCGAGCCACAGAACAGCACGAACACACGGAAGGGCCGCAGCCGCTCGGGGGCTGCGGCCCTTCCGTCGTCCTGTCCGGGGCGGGCGGCCCGGCGTTCGCGCTGTCCGGAGCGGGCGGCCCGGCCTTCGCGCTGTCCGGGGGGCGGGCGGCCCGGCTTTCGCCCTGTCCGGGGGGCGGGCGGCCCGGCCTTCGCCCTGTCCGGGATCGGAGGTCCTGCCCTCGGCCCGTCCGGGGTTGGATGGGTGCGGGCGGCGCACCCCCGCACCGCCCCGACAGGACAGGAGACTTCACCATGCCCAGTGTGTTCGTACAGGGCCGGCCCACCGACTCGTACCCGCGACTCGCCCCCGAGGCCCGGCGCGGGCGGGTCCGGCGCATCACCGAGGTCGGCGAGGAGATCCTGCACCGGCCGTGCCGGGACGTGACCGAGTTCGGGCCCGACCTGGCCGCGCTGATCGACGACATGTTCCTCACGATGTACATCGCGGACGGGGCCGGACTCGCGGCCAACCAAGTCGACGTCGACCTGCGGCTGTTCGTGTACGACTGCCCCGACGACGACGGTGTCCGACATGTCGGACACATCGTCAACCCGGTCCTCGACCCGCTGGATCCGGCCGCGCGCAGGCTGGTCGACGACGGCGAGGGCTGCCTGTCCGTGCCGGGTGCCGTGATGGACGTACCGCGTCCGGACCGGGCCGTGGTGCGCGGCTTCGACCGGGACGGCGAGCCGCTCGTGATCGAGGGGACCGGGTACTTCGCGCGCTGCCTGGCGCACGAGACCGACCATGTGAACGGGCACGTGTATGTCGACCGGCTGTCCGGGCGGGACCGCAAGGAGGCGTTGCGGCAGGCGGCGGCCCGGCGGGACGAGGTGTTCGCCCGCCGGGCCGCCAACGTGGAGGCGCTGAAGGGCGCTCAGGGCACCCTGGAGGCCTGACGGGCACCATTCTCAGAGAAGCCCGGCTCCCGGGCGGTCCTCCGAGGAGCCCGGCTCCCGGGCGGTCCTCCGAGAAGCCCGGCTCCCGGGCGGTCCTCCGAGGAGTCCGACCCCCCGGGTGCCCGTCACGCCTTCGGGGCCACCTTGCTCAGCCCGTTGATGATCCGGTCCATCGCGTCGCCGCCCGTGGGGTCGGTGAGGTTGGCGAGCATCTTCAGGGTGAACTTCATGAGCACGGGGTGGGTCAGCCCGCGCTGGGCCGCGATCTTCATGACCTTCGGGTTGCCGATGAGCTTCACGAAGGCGCGGCCCAGCGTGTAGTAGCCGCCGTAGGTGTCCTTCAGGACCCGCGGGTAGCGCTGGAGGGCCATCTCGCGCCCCGCGGGCGTGGAGCGGGCGTGGGCCTGCACGATGACGTCGGCGGCGATCTGGCCGGACTCCATGGCGTAGGCGATGCCCTCGCCGTTGAAGGGGTTCACCAGGCCGCCGGCGTCGCCGACGAGCAGCAGGCCGCGCGTGTAGTGGGGCTGGCGGTTGAAGGCCATGGGCAGGGCGGCCCCGCGGATCGGCCCGGTCATGTTCTCCGGCGTGTAGCCCCAGTCCTCGGGCATGGAGGCGCACCAGGCCTTCAGCACCTCGCGCCAGTCGAGCTCCTTGAAGGAGTCGGAGGTGTTCAGCACGCCGAGGCCGACGTTGGAGGTGCCGTCGCCCATGCCGAAGATCCAGCCGTAGCCGGGCAGCAGCCGGTCCTCGCCGGGTCCGCGCCGGTCCCACAGCTCCAGCCAGGACTCCAGGTAGTCGTCCTCGTGGCGGGGGCTCTCGAAGTACGTCCGTACGGCGACGCCCATCGGGCGGTCCTCGCGGCGGTGCAGGCCCATCGCGAGGGAGAGCCGGGTGGAGTTGCCGTCGGCGGCCACCACCAGGGGCGCGTGGAAGGTGACTTCGCGCTTGTCCTCGCCGAGCTTCGCGTGGACGCCGGTGATCCGGCCGGTGCGCTCGTCGGTGATCGGGGCACCGACGTTGCAGCGCTCGTACAGCCGGGCCCCGGCCTTCTGGGCCTGGCGGGCGAGCTGCTCGTCGAAGTCGTCGCGCTTGCGGACCAGGCCGTAGTCGGGGAAGGAGGCCAGATCAGGCCAGTCCAGCTGGAGCCGCACCCCGCCGCCGATGATCCGCAGGCCCTTGTTGCGCAGCCAGCCGGCCTCCTCGGAGACGTCGATGCCCATGGCGACGAGCTGTTTGACGGCACGCGGGGTCAGGCCGTCGCCGCACACCTTCTCGCGCGGGAACTCGGTCTTCTCCAGCAGGAGTACGTCGAGTCCGGCCTTGGCGAGGTGGTACGCGGTGGTGGAGCCGGCCGGCCCCGCGCCGACGACGATGACATCGGCGGTGTTCTCGGACAGGGGCTCGGTCACGGCGGGATCTCCCCAAGTTCGAAATCTGCGTGCCGACCGGCACTGGACATGGGCAGTCTATTCAGCAGAATTGATCACCCGGCTGAAGGGCTGCCCCAGTGAACCGAGCTCTGCCCGTAGTACGGCTGCGCGTCCCCACCGACGAGGACGCCGTCGCCTGGCACCGGGTCTTCGACGACCCGGACGTCATGGAGTTCCACGGCGGGAAGTCCGCGGAGCTGTCCTTCTACGAGGAGCTCACCGCGCGCCAGCGTCGGCACGACGCCGAGCTCGGGTTCTGCCTGTGGACGATGGTCGACGAGGGCGGCCGGGTCATCGGCTTCACGGGTGCCCAGCCGTGGCCGCGGGACTGGGGGCCGACCGGCGAGATCGAGATCGGCTGGCGGCTCGGGCGGGAGTACTGGGGCAAGGGGTACGCCACCGTGGCTGCGCGGATGACGCTGGAGCGGCTGCGGGCGGCGGGCGTCACGGACGTGGTCGCGATGGTCAGACCCGGCAACGAACGGTCGATCGCGGTCACCAAGCGCCTCGGCATGGACCTCGCGGAGACTTTTCCGCACCCGCAGCTTCCGGAGGACGCCCTGTGCTTCCGGCTCTCCCTGCCCGACGGTGACGCAGAGTAGCCGTCTGCTACAGAAAGAAACGCGACCCTTCCGGGCACCACCACGGCGGAGTTACCCTGCCAGTACCACTGGGGGTGACATCTGTGCGCATAACACCCAAAACACCCGAAGTGCGCGTACCGCGTCTGGTCGGACTCATGGCGGTGGACGCACGGGAGACGGCCCAGGCGCAGGGCCTGCTCATCAACGCACCGGACCGCACGGACTTCCACCTGGCCGTCGTCGACTATGTCGTACGCCAGTACCCGCAGCCCGGTGCCGAGGTGCCGCGGGAGTCCCTGGTGTACGTCTGGTTCGACCACGGTCCCGGTGAGGGCGGCGGAGGCATCCGCGAGCCCCGCGTTCCGAGGCCCCCGAGCGGCGGCCTCCAGCGCGAACTGGACGAGCCGGGCGATCCGTACGTGGTCCGGTGCGTGACGGGGCTCTGACACCTGAGGACACCGCGCACGGAAGACAGCGCGCAGGGCACTGAAGACAGCGCGCGGGCCGCGGCTCAGTGCGCCTTGACTCCCCGGTGCAGCGCCACGATCCCGCCCGTGAGGTTGCGCCACGCCACCTTGGACCAGCCCGCCTTCTGGAGGCGCTCCGCCAGGGCCGGCTGGTCGGGCCAGGCGCGGATGGACTCGGCGAGGTAGACGTACGCGTCGGGGTTGGAGGAGACCGCGCGGGCCACCGGCGGCAGGGCGCGCATCAGGTACTCGGTGTAGACCGTGCGGAAGGGCGCCCAGGTGGGGTGCGAGAACTCGCAGATCACGACCCGGCCGCCGGGCCTGGTCACCCGGAACATCTCGCGCAGCGCCGCATCGGTGTCCTGGACGTTGCGCAGCCCGAAGGAGATGGTGACGGCGTCGAAGGTGTCGTCCTTGAAGGGCAGCTTCGTCGCGTCGCCCGCCGTGAGCGGCAGCCACGGGTGGTTCTTCTTGCCGACCCTGAGCATGCCGAGGGAGAAGTCGCAGGGGACGACGTAGGCGCCCGTCCGCGCGAAGGGCAGCGAGGACGTGGCGGTGCCCGCCGCCAGGTCCAGGACCTTCTGGGCGGGGCGGGCGTCGACGGCCTTGGCCACCTCCTTGCGCCACGCCCGGTCCTGGCCGAGCGAGAGCACGTCGTTGGTCAGGTCGTACCGTTCCGCCACGTCGTCGAACATCGAGGCGACTTCGTGCGGCTGCTTGTTCAGGGAGGCGCGGGTCACCCGCCCATTCTTGCAGTACGACCTCCACGGCCCGCTCAGGGGAGCAGCCGCGGCTTCTTCTTCCCGGCCACGTCCTCCACCCATCCGCACAGCAGGACGAACACCGCGATCAGCACCCACCCGACGCCGAACAGGAACCACTGGCTCTCCAGCGGCAGCCACTTCTCGAAGGCGGGCACGTCCCAGAACAGGTCGATCAGCGGCACGGCGAGGATGAGGGCGATCTCGTGCCACAGGTAGATCGTCACCGCGCGGGAGTTGAAGACGGTGACCAGCCGGTCGGTCCGCCGGAATCGGGTGAGCCACGCGAAGTCGGTCCCGAAGTACGCCTTGGCCCACATCAGCAGCGTCACGTACCCGGCGGACCAGAAGGCCTGGGCGAGCGGGATGTCGTCGAGGTCGTACGACCCCGTTTCGGCCTGGTGCGTGAAGGCGTACCAGCCGGCGAAGCCGATCGCGGCGAGCGAGAGCACGACGACGGTGAAGGGCTTCAGCCGTTCCAGGACCCGGTCGCGGTGGGCGAAGCCGAGGATCCAGCAGAACAGGAAGGTCGCGAGGTCGGTCAGCGCGCTGCCGAGACGGTCGTCCGGCGGCTCCCACAGGAAGTGGAAGACCACGACCGGGGCGAGGGACAGCAGCAGGACCGGCACCGGGGCGAGCCGGAACACCCGGAGCAGCAGCGGGGAGAGCAGCACGAACCAGAGGTAGGTCCTCAGGTACCAGAGGATCTCCCAGGCCTGCTCGCCCCACGCGTTGCCGGGCGGATCGCCCAGTGGCACCACCCAGAAGACGATCTGCCGGCCCGGCATCCAGCCGTGGACCAGCATCGCGAGCACCACGAAGACGCCCCAGAACCAGAACGGCGGCAGCAGCCTGCGCAGCCGGCTCCTGATCACCTTGGGCGCGGGGCGCTCCAAGGACTTCGCCATCAGGGTGCCGGCCAGGCCGAACATGACGCCCATGGAGGGGAAGACCATGCCGGCCCAGGCCCACCCGAAGGTGTGATAGGTGACGACCCGGATCAGGGCGACGGCCCTCAGGGTGTCGAAGTAGCGGTCGCGGGCCGGGGGCCGAGGCGGAGGCTTCTCCTCCTCCGCCTCGGCGTCTTCGGGGGTTTCCCGCGGATACGGCGGCCGGGCGGGATCCGGCTGCTCCGGGGGATACGGCTGTTGCGCCCACCCCGAGTACCCGTACTCGGGGTCGTATCCCGGCGAGGGCCAGGGCTGCTCGTGGGCCTGCTGCTCCCAGCTCATCGGCCCACCCCCGCCGGTGTCCCGACCTCACCCGTGCGCTTCAGCTTCTGCCACCTGAGCCGCCCGCCGGTGAGGGCGGTGACGCAGGAGTGGATCAGGACGAGGTACATCATCTGCCGGTAGGCCAGCTGCTGGAGCGGCATCATCAGCAGGTACCGGTACTTCTCCCGGTCGAGGCGGAAGGCGTACGCGGCGCACACCAGCTGGATCCCCAGCACCGCCAGCCACGCGTACAGGGCAGCCCGGAAGTCGACGAAGATCATCGAGTAGGCGGTGAACACGTCGATCAGCGGGGCGAAGACCGGCGTGACGATCTGGAAGATCACCACCAGCGGCATCCCGACCCGGCCGAAGCGGCCCGAGGGCCCCCGGTCGGTGAGGGACTCCCGGTGCTTCCACAGCGCCTGCATGGTGCCGTACGACCACCGGTAGCGCTGCGACCACAGCTGCTGGAGCGAGCCGGGCGCCTCCGTCCAGGCGCGGGCGTGCTCCTGGTAGACGACCCGCCAGCCCGCGCGGTGCATCGCGATGGTGATGTCGGTGTCCTCGGCGAGGGTGTCCTCGCTCATCCCGCCGACCTGGAGCACGGCGTCCCTGCGGAAGGCGCCGATCGCGCCCGGGATGGTGGGCATGCAGCGCAGCAGGTCGTACATGCGGCGGTCGAGGTTGAAGCCCATCACGTACTCGATGTGCTGCCAGGCACCGATGACCGTGTTGCGGTTACCGACCTTGGCGTTCCCGGCGACCGCACCGACATCGGGGTCGGCGAAGGGCTGCACCAGCTGCCGTACGGTGTCCGGCTCGAAGACGGTGTCGCCGTCCATCATCACGACGATGTCGTGACTCGCGCTGCGGACACCGTTGTTGAGGGCGGCGGGCTTGCCCGCGTTCTCCTGGCGGATGACCCGGACGTTGGTCATGCCGAGCGCACGGGCCGCCTCGCGGGCGATCTCCGAGGTGCCGTCCGAGGAGCCGTCGTCGACGACGATGACCTCGATCGGGTGGGTGCTCTTCGACAACGACTCCAGGGTGTTGGCGATGCACTCCTTCTCGTTGTACGCCGGGACGATCACGCTGACCGGGCCGGTGACCGTGGGCCCCCAGCTGAAGCGGCGCTTGTTGCGCTGTCTGTAGTGGCGGCGGGCGAGGACCAGCATCATCCCGAACCGGCCCAGGACGGCCACGCCGACGATCACCAGCCCGACCGAGAGCGTGGGCACCGTGTACTCGGCGACGGCGACCGCGGCGACGAGCGCCTTGCCCTCGTAGAGGGTGGTGCCGGTGGCCTCGCGGTGGGCGGCCTGGAGGCGCTCGGCGGCGTTCTGGTCGGCGCCCGCGGTGCCGTTCCGGTCGCCGCCCTGGAGCTGCCCGCCCGCGGTGCCGGCCGGCGCGTTCGTCTGCTGCCCCGCCGGGGCGTTGTTCGCGTTCTGCGCCTCGACGACCCCGCTGATGGTGGTGAAGGTGTAGCCCTTCGCCCGCATCTTCTCGATGTACTTCGGCAGCGCCTCGATCGTCTGCTCGCGGTCGCCACCGGCGTCGTGCATCAGCACCGAGGCGCCCGAGGTCCCGGACGGCGTGGCCCACTTGACGATCTTCGAGACGCCCGGCTTCTTCCAGTCGTCGCTGTCGGTGTCGACGAAGACGCTGGTGTAGCCCTCCTCGCCGAGCTTCTTGTAGACGGGCCAGCTGTAGTTGTCGATCGCGTCCGTCTCCGAGGAGTACGGCGCCCGGAACAGCGTGGTGGTGATGCCGGCCGCGCCCGCGAGGGCGAGCTGGGTCTGGGTCATCTCGCGCCGGATGCGGGCGTCGCTCTGGTAGGAGAGGTCGACGTGGGTGAAGGTGTGGATGCCGACCTCATTGCCCTGGTCGACCATGTCCTTCACGATCCCCGGGTAGCGCGAGACCATCGAGCCGACGAGGAAGAAGGTGGCCGGGACATCGTACTTCTTCAGGATCTTCAGGACCTGGGGCGTGTACGTCGGGTTCGGGCCGTCGTCGAAGGTGAGCGCGATCGTCTTGGCCGGCACGGAGGTCGTGGTGGCCTGGCCGCCGCGGAAGCTGAGGACGGGCCCGCCGTTGAGGATCTCGTCGGGGACCTTGCTGGAGCTCGCGCCGTCGCGCACCCGCTGGTCGCCGCCGACCTCAGCGCGCAGATAGCCGTCGAGGAGCATCACGCTGGTCAGGCCGAGCAGGAGCAGCAGGGCGAGGATGACCCGCGGTTTCTGCAACGCCGCGGCCCTGCCCGCCGCCCGCTGGATGCGGGTGGGGGCACGCCGGCGGCCGCGGGAGGGCGTCGTCGTGGTCATGTGGTGGGCCGTTCCGGTCAGTTGGAGGCCGCGGAGGCGGTCGCGGTCGGGGCGGCGCTCGGCGAAGCGCCCGTGACGGTGCCGATGGGCAACGCGGGCGGGGTGCCGGCGGGCAGCGCGGGCGGGGTGCCGGTGCCGTCCTGCGGCTGGGTGCCGCCGGGGCCCGAGTTGGACGTCCCGAGCGGTCCGCCGCCGCCGAAGGGCAGCAGGGTCGTGCTGGAGACGCCGATGCCCATGAAGGCCAGGCCCAGCACGACGGCGTAGCCCAGGGAGAGGACGCCGAGGAGAAGGCCGACCCGGCGCAGCAGCTTGGAGCGGCGTCCGGAGTTGTCAACGAACACGGGCCCCTCGGCGGACCCGTTGCCGCGTTTGCGGCGGCGACCGCGCGACTCGGCGCGGCTTTCGGTGGCAGGCTCGGAATGCATTCCCCAGACATTAGGCAGGCTTTATGTGTTCACATTTGGCGTTCTTGTGAGGCGCATATGAGAAACCTCTTGCACTGTCTGTTTCCTGAGAGATTCCCAGAAACCCTGCGCGACCCCCCGGGAGGCGAACGAGGCCGAATGTCCGCCTTACGTGACCGATTCGCCCGTTACCACCCACCTGGTCTGTGAGTCTGCTGTTCGAAGACTTTCCTCATGAACCTCAGGAGGGTGTGAGACATTCGCCCTCCAGAAATCGCCGTAACGAGAGCGGGTGCATGAGAATGCGGAGTTTCCTGAAGCCGATGGCCGGGCTGACATGTCTGTTGGCCCTGGCCGCGGCGGGGTGCTCCGCCGAATCGAACAGTTCCTCGGACGCAAAGCATCCACAACAGAGCACCACGTCACCGTCGGCGTCGGCGTCCGCCTCGGAGGCGGCGTCCTCGGTCACCGGGTACGCGCCCTACGTCAGTGCGACCGATGCCTCCGACAACGACTCCGCGGGCTCACCCTCGGTGTACAACCTCGCGTTCGTGATCGCCGACGGCAGTGACTGCACGCCGTCCTGGAACGGTACGAACGCCGTCGGGGACTCCTCGGTGACGTCCCGGATCAGTGCGCTGAAGGAGGACGGTGCCGAGGTGCGGGTGTCCTTCGGCGGGGCGTCCGGGAAGGAGCTGGCCGAAACCTGCTCCAGCGCGGCGAAGTTGGCGGCGGCGTACAGCACCGCCCTGGACGCCGCCGGCTCCTCCCTCGCCGACTTCGACGTCGAGGGGGACGCGTTGACGGACTCCGACTCGGTGGACCTGCGGTCGGAGGCGATCGCGTTGCTCCAGAAGCAACGGAGCGATCTGGCCGTCTCGTTCACGCTGCCGGTCATGCCGTCCGGGCTCGACGCCGACAGCGTGGCTCTCTTGGAGTCCGCGAACAACCACTCGGTTCAGGTCTCCACGGTCAACATCATGACGATGAACTACGGGGAGTCCTACGACGGGGACATGGGGACTTACGCGATCACTTCGGCGAAGGCGGCGCAAAAGCAGTTGAAGTCGGTGTTCGGCACGGACAACTCCACTGCATGGCGGGCTTTGGCGCTCACTTCGATGATCGGTACGAATGATGTGGCCGGGGAGACGTTCACGCTGTCGGACGCGGCCCAGGTAAGGGAGTTCGCCGAATCGAAGGGGGTGGCGTGGGTGTCGATGTGGGCTACGTTCCGGGATCAGCAGTGTGAGGAGGGGGGTGACGCGTTGACGAATTGCAGTGGGGTTTCCCAGTCGGCGGGGGCGTTTGGGGAGGCGCTGGCCGGTTGAGTTTCGGCTGCGGGTGCGTTGTGGCTGGTCGCGCCCACGCGGCGGAGCCGCATATCGACACAGCCCCGCGCCCCTAAAAGCAACTTCACCTGCGCCTGTGCAGCAAGCGGCCCCTGATCACCGTGGCCACGCATTCCTGTGCGCCGAAGATCGCGAAGGTCGCGTCCGCGCCCGGTCGCAGCAGCATCGGTGTGACCCCGTCCTGAATCCTCAGGCCCGACCTGTGCACCGCGTCGATCACCGCGGGGCGTCGCAGCGGGCCGGCGACCGCCACCGTGCCCTGGGCCAGCAGCCGTTGCACCCCCCGCCTCGCGCTCGCGCCCCATCTCGCCTCGGTCATGTCGAGGGCCGACAAGGCCTCGCCGGTGAGGGGTTCGCTGCCCAAGTCCTCGCGTGGGTCCGGGTGGTAGGACCGCTCCAGGAGTTCCGGGCCGTCCGGGTTCAGCAGGCCCGGGGTGATGACTCCCGGCCAGCGGCGGACCCTTGCCGTGGGGTGGGCGCCGGCCAGCTCCTCGTAGGCCCCCACGGCAGCGATCGCGCGGCCCTCGACCAGGACCGCCCCGGCGGGCAGGGGCGGTCCCCCGTCCCCGCGGAGCAGCTGGTCGGCGGTGTGGATCGTCAGCAACGCGGGCCTAGTTGGAGGCGAGGATCTTCAGCTCGGGGTGGGCCGTGCCGCCCTCGATGGCCGTGGAGGAGATGTGGGACTGGACGCGCGCGTCGACCGGGTCGTTCGCCGGGTCGTCGTGGACCACGAGGTGCTCGTAGGTCGTGGAGCGCTGGGCCGGGACGCGACCCGCTGTGCGGATCATGTCGATCATTTCCTGGAGGTTGGAGCGGTGCCTGGCACCGGCCGCCGAGACGACGTTCTCCTCCAGCATGACCGAGCCGAGGTCGTCCGCGCCGTAGTGCAGCGTCAGCTGGCCCGCGTCCTGGCCGGTGGTGAGCCAGGAGCCCTGGATGTGGGCGATGTTGTCCATGAAGAGCCGGGAGATCGCGATCATCCGCAGGTACTCGAAGATCGTGGCCTGGGTGCGGCCCTTCAGATGGTTGTTCATCGGCTGGTACAGGTACGGGATGAACGCCCGGAAGCCGCCCGTGCGGTCCTGGACGTCACGGATCATCCGCAGGTGCTCGATGCGCTCGGCGTTCGTCTCGCCGGTGCCCATCAGCATGGTGGAGGTGGACTCCACACCCAGCCGGTGCGCGGTCTCCATGATCTCCAGCCAGCGCTCGCCGGACTCCTTGAGCGGGGCGATGGCCTTGCGGGGGCGCTCGGGGAGCAGCTCCGCGCCCGCGCCCGCGAAGGAGTCGAGGCCGGCCGCGTGGATGCGCTGGATCGCCTCCTCCACGCTCACCTTGGAGATCCTGGCCATGTGCTCGACCTCGGAGGCACCGAGGGAGTGGATGACCAGCTGCGGGAACTCCTTCTTGATGGCGGCGAAGTGCTTCTCGTAGTACTCGACGCCGTAGTCCGGGTGGTGGCCGCCCTGGAACATGATCTGGGTGCCGCCCAGTTCCACGGTCTCCGCGCACCGGCGCAGGATGTCGTCGAGGTCGCGGGTCCAGCCCTTGTCCTTGGCGGTGGGCGGGGCGTAGAAAGCGCAGAACTTGCACGCCGTCACGCAGACGTTCGTATAGTTGATGTTCCGCTCGATGATGTACGTGGCGATGTGCTCGGTGCCCGCGTAGCGCCTGCGGCGCACGGCGTCCGCGGCGGAGCCCAGCGCGTGCAGCGGGGCGTCGCGGTAGAGGTCGAGCGCCTCCTCCGGGGTGATCCGCCCACCCTCGGCGGCACGGTCGAGGACGGACTGAAGGTCGGCCTTCTCGGTCACCGGGGCGTGCCTTTCGTCAAGGGTTCGGACGGACCAAGCCAGCCTACGCCAGCCCTGTGACAAGCCCGACCTCAGGCCGTGTACGCGCCGATCAGCAGCCCCGCGTACGCCCCCGCGATCAGGAACGGCCCGAACGGGATCGCCGTCTTGCGGCCCGCCCTGCCCACGAGGACCAGGACACCGCCCCACAGCGCGCCGAGCAGGAACCCGGCGAAGGTCCCGAGCAGTACGGTGTCCCAGCCGTACCACCCGAGGACCGCCCCGGCGCCCAGCGCCAGCTTCACGTCGCCGAAGCCCATGCCGCCCGGGTTGATCCGCCACAGCACCCAGTACCCGGCGCCGAGCACGAGGGCGCCGAGCAGGGCGTCCGTCCAGCTCCCGGCGTGTTCGGGAACGAGCGAGACCAGGCCGAGCAGCGTGAGCGCGGCGGCCGCGAGGGGGAGCGTGAGCGGGTCGGGCAGCCGTCGCACCCGCAGGTCGATCACGGCGAGGAGCACGCCCGCGGGGGCGAGCAGCAGCCAGACGGCGAGCTCCGGGCGGGTGCCGGTGGCCGCGGCGAGGGCGGCGCAGACAAGGGCGGTGACGCCGGCGAGGAGGGGCGCGCCGGGGCCGTACGACTGCCCCCTGCCGCAGGTGGGGCAGCTCGCCGGGCCGAGCCATCCGCCCAGCCGGTGCCCCTCGGGACAGGTGCGCCGCCAGGCTTCCCCGCTCGGCACGGAGAAGCGGTGGGCGGAGCGGGGCAGCAGGGCGCCCGCCGCCGCTCCCCACAGTGCGGCGAGGGCGATGAGCAGCCCGGTCACTCCTCGACCTTCGACATCCGTGCCTCGGGGTATCCCTCGGCGGCGCTCTCCGAGGTGTACTTCAGGTCGTCGCCGTCCGGGGTGAGGCGGACGGTGTGCGCGGTGGGGTTGCAGCCCGCGTGGTTGTCGGGGGCGCCGACGGCCGTGGTGACGAGCCCGGTGCCGGTGATCTTCTTGAGGGTGAGGACGTCCGTGCACAGGGCGCCGATCGGGTCGGTCTGCACCAGCCGGCCCAGCTCCTTGCCCACGGTCACGTCCTTGACGGTGATCCGGAAGGTCCCCATCGGCACGCTCCCGCCGAGTCCGCTGCCCTCGCCCTCCCAGGTGCCGAGGTAGCGGGCGGGAACTCCGGCCGCGCCGCTCGCCGCATCGGTCGCCGTGTCGCTCGACGACGGGGAGACCGAGGTCGCCGAGGCCTCGGGCGCAGGCGGTCCGGAGGCCGACGGCTGGGAGGTCGGTGCCGACGAGTACGCGTCGCTGCCGGTCGGAGCACCCGCCGAGTCGTGGTCGCCCCGCCCCGGCAGCAGGTCGAACAGGAAGACCGACCCCACGGTCACCGCGGCCAGCGCCCCGGCGACCGCGAGCGCCACGGTGCAGCTCATCCGGCGGCCGCGACCGCCCTCACCGGGTGTGGCGGCGGCCGCGACGGAGACGGAGAGCCGCCCGGGTTTCCTGTCGGAGGGCACCACCGTCTCGTCCGGCGTCGCGTCCCGGGGCTCCGGAACGACCGGCCCGGTGGGCACACCGAGAGGAGTCGGCGGTGTGACCGGAAACGCCGGTGGCCCGGCCGCGTCGGCCGGCGGCGCCCCCGCGGAGACGACCGGCATCACCGGCGGGGGCCCGAACGCACCGACCGACGGAGAAGTGAACTCCACCGGCCCGGACAACACCTGCTCCCCCGCCGCGTCGAGGTTCAGCAGCTGTACGGCACTTCGCCCCACCTGCTCGACCAGCGCGCCCGGCAGCCACCCCGCGACCACCAGCCGTGCCGCGCCCTCGGGAGCGAGCCGCCGGGCCAGTTCCCCCGGAGCCGGCCGTTCCTGGGGCGACTTGGCGAGGCAGGACTCCACGACGTCCCGCAGCTCGCCGCCCAGCGAGCCGAGTTCGGGCTGCTCGTGGACGACCTTGTAGAGAAGGGAGGCCGAGGAGTCCCCGGGGAAGGGCGGGGCGCCGGTGGCCGCGTACGCCAGCACCGCGCCCAGCGAGAAGACGTCCGCCGCGCCGGAGATCCCCTTGCTCAGGATCTGTTCGGGCGCCATGTAGCCGGGGGAGCCGATCGAGACGCCGGTGGAGGTGAGCGACGCCGTGCCGTCCGTGGCGCGGGCGATGCCGAAGTCGATGAGGAGCGGGCCGTCGACGGTGAGCAGGACGTTGGAGGGCTTCACGTCCCGGTGGACGAGCCCCAGTTCGTGCACCGCCGCCAGCGCCTCGGCGAGGCCCGCGCCCAGGACCCGTACGGAGTGCTCGGGCAGCGGGCCCCCGTCCGCGACCGCCGTGGCCAGCGAGGGACCCGCCGCGTACCCCGTGGCGACCCACGGGACGGCGGCCTCCGGGTCGGCGTCCAGCACGGGGGCCGTCCACGCCCCGCCCACCCTGCGCGCCGCGTCCACCTCGCGCCGGAAGCGGGCGCGGAACTCCTCGTCGAGCGCGAAGTGCGGGTGCACGATCTTGACGGCGACGGTGCGGCCCCCGGCGCTGCGCCCGAGGTAGACCCGGCCCATGCCGCCGGCCCCGAGCCGGCCGAGCAGCCGGTAGGGACCCACGGCGGTGGGCTCGTCGACTCCCAGCGGCTGCATACCGGCCTCCCCCATAAGGTTCAGATGCAGGTTAGGGCTGAAGCAGTTCCACCTTCACGTCCGCCGGGAAACCCGTCGTGGGGCCGACCCGGCGGGCGAACTCGGTGACCGCCGCCAGCTGCGGCGCCCCGAACCGGAAGTCCAGGGTCGTGAAGTACTTCTCCAGGACCTCCTCGTCGTAGTCCTCCCAGCGGGCGGCCTGCTCGGCGACCTTGCCGACCTCCTCCAGGGAGAGGTTGCGGGAGGCGAGGAAGGCCTCGTGGACCTTGCGGGTGATGAACGGCTCGCGCTCCGCGTACTCCCGGCGGGCGGCCCAGACGGCGAAGACGAACGGCAGCCCGGTCCACTCCTTCCAGAGCGTGCCGAGGTCGTGCACCTGGAGGCCGTACTTCGGTCCGTCGAGGAGGTTCGCCCGCAGCGCCGCGTCCCCGATGAGTACGGCCGCCTCCGCCTCCTGCATCATCAGGCTGAGGTCGGGCGGGCAGGTGTAGTAGTCGGGCCGGACGCCGTAGCGCTCGGCGAGGAGGAGCTGGGCGAGCCGGACCGAGGTGCGCGAGGTCGACCCGAGGGCCACCCTGGCGCCGTCCAGCTCGTCCAGCGGGACCTGCGAGACGATGACGCAGGACATGACCGGGCCGTCGCAGCCGACGGCGATGTCGGGGAGGGCGACCAGGTCGTCCGCGTTCCTGAGGAACTCGACGAGGGTGATGGGACCGATGTCGAGGTCTCCCTGCACCAGCTTCTCGCTGAGCTTCTCCGGGGTGTCCTTCGTGAGCTCGAAGTCGAGGAGCGTGCCCGTCCTCGCGAGCCCCCAGTACAGGGGCAGGCAGTTCAGGAACTGGATGTGGCCGACGCGCGGCCGGGTGCGAGAATTGTCCACATCGCGACACTAGACCCCTTGGGGTACGCTTCGAACTTCGGCCCCCCAAGTCAAACCCCGGCACGATCTTCAAACATCCGGGTGACGTGATCTTGGCCTCTATTGCTTTCGGCTGCCCGCGTGCTAGGCTCGCCGCAAGTTGCAGTTTGGTTTCCCTTGCAGTACAGAGCCTGCGGAGCATGTAACCGCAGGCTCTAGTCGTTTTCAGACGTATGCAGTTGTGCGGCACTGTTTCACACTTGCAGGTTCTGGAGCAGGGCAACCCTTTTGGGCCCAAGGAGGGCTTATGGCTACCGGAACCGTGAAGTGGTTCAACGCCGAAAAGGGCTTTGGCTTCATCGCCCAGGAAGGTGGCGGCCCGGACGTCTTCGTCCACTACTCCGCCATCAACGCGAGCGGCTTCCGCTCGCTGGAGGAGAACCAGCAGGTCTCCTTCGACGTGACCCAGGGCCCGAAGGGCCCGCAGGCGGAGAACGTCACCCCCGTCTGAGCGATCCCGTCTCCGAGGCACTCCAGCCTCTGATCCGGACCTGAATGCAGTACACAAGGAGCCCCGCGCCGCACGGCAGCGGGGCTCCTGCCTTTGCCGGGGCGAGTGGCGGGGGGCTGGGCTCGGGGTCGAGGTCGAGGTCGAGGTCGGATGAGTGTCAGTGGGGGCCGCTAGGGTCCCCGGCCATGACCGACACCGACTTCGTGACCGCGACCCGGACCTTCTACGACGCCATCGCCGAGGACTACGCCGAGCGCTTCACCGACGAGATCGCCGGCAAGCCGCTGGACCGGGCGGTGTTCGCCGCGTTCGCCGACCTGGTCGGGCGGGGCGAACCCGTGGCCGACCTGGGCTGCGGCCCCGGGCGGGTCACCGCGCACCTGGCCTCCCTCGGCCTGTCCGTCTTCGGCCTCGACCTGTCGGAGTCGATGCTGGCGATCGCGCGCCGGGAGAATCCGGGGCTGCGGTTCGAACAGGGCTCGATGCTGGAGCTCGCACTGCCCGACGGTGCCCTCGCGGGCGTGGTGTCCTGGTACTCCTCCATCCACACCCCTGTGGACGCACTCCCCGCTCTCTTCGCCGAGTTCCGGCGGGTCCTGGCCCCCGGCGGCCATCTGCTGCTCGCCTTCCAGATCGGCGACGAGCCCCGCCGCCACGAGAATCCCTGGGGGCACCCGGTGACCCTGGACTTCCTGCGTCGGCAGCCGGAGCACATGAGCGAGCTGCTGACAGCGGCGGGGTTCGCGCCCGTCTCCCGGACGGTGCGCGAACCCCTGGCCGACGAGCCGACCCGCCAGGCCGCGCTGATCTTCCGGCGCGACCAGGAGGGCGGACGTGCTCAGCCCACGGTGTAGGAGTAGGGGATGCCGATCAGTTCGGACCCCATGACCTCCGAGAGGGCCGTGTCGGTGTCCCGCTCTTCTTCTGTTGTTCATGGAGTTCTCCGCTGGTGGGGGGTGCGGGACGGCTGATGAAACCGTCACCGATGATCTTTCGCCCCAACTCGTGAACTCCGCCAGGCACTTGACGTCAAGAGATCTTCAAACATTCAAGAAAGCTCGCCTCTAGAGCACCCCCGCGAGATCCCGGGCGGCAATGTACCCGAACGTCATCGCCGGTCCGATCGTCGAGCCCGCGCCCGCGTAACTGTGGCCCATGACCGCCGCGCTCGCGTTCCCTGCCGCGTACAGGCCCGGGATCACCGAGCCGTCCGGCCGCAGGACGCGGGCGCGGGCGTCGGTGCGCAGGCCGCCCTTGGTGCCGAGGTCGCCGGGGACGATCCGGAAGGCGTAGTACGGGGGCAGCCACAGCGGGGCGAGGCAGGAGTCGGGGAGGACCGCGGGGTCCGTGTAGTAGTGGTCGTAGGCGCTGTCCCCGCGTCCGAAGTCCGTGTCGTCGCCCTTGAGCGCAAGGGAGTTGAAGCGGTCGACAGTCGCGCGGAGGGCGGCGCCGGGGACGCCGATGGACGTGGCCAGGGCGTCCAGCGTCCAGGCCTTGTGCGCGGCGCCCGAGCTGTACCAGTCGTCGGGGAGGACGAAGGTCGGCGCGATGTCCTTGAAGAGGTACCGGTTGCGGTAGTTCTGGTCGACGACCAGCCAGGAGGGGATGTCCGGGTCGGTCGGGTTGCGGTCGTACATGGTGTGGACGACATCGCTGTAGGGGGCGGCCTCGTTGACGTACCGTCGGCCGGCCGCGTTGACGATGAGGCCGCCGGGGAGGGTGCGTTCGGCGAGGCAGAAGTACGGCTCGTCGGGCAGCGGGATGGCCGGTCCCCACCAGGCGTCGTCCATGAGGGCGACATCGGCGCCGAGCCGCTGTCCGGCGCGGATGCCGTCCCCGGTGTTCTCCTTCGCGCCGACCGTCCAGGCCGTGCCGATGGGCTGGCGCTGGTACTGGCTCCGCATCGCCGCGTTGTGCTCGAAGCCGCCGGAGCCGACGATCACGCCCCGGCGGGCGCGGTAGAGGCCGGCGGGGGTGACCGCTCCGGCGACGGTGCCGTTCTCGACGTGGAGCTCGGTGAGGGGGGTGTTCAGGCGGACGGGCACGCCCGCGTCCAGGAGGCCCTTCCGCAGGCCGGCCGCGAGGGACTGTCCCATGGTGAGCGGTGTCTGACCGAGCAGGGCGGCCTTGGTGCCGCGCGCCAGGCACTCGGCGGCGACGGCGGCGCCCTTGAGGCTGACCGCGGACAGGGCGAGCCACTTGTAGTCGGCGCTGAACACCACGAGTCCCGCGGGGACCGCGAGATACGGCGGGTTCAGGTGGGCGAGTTCGGCGCCGAGGATCTTGCCGTCGAGCTGGTCGGGCTCGATGGAGCGGCCGTTGGGGAGCCCTCCGGGAAGCTCCGGGTAGTAGTCGCTGTACCCCTCCATCCAGCGGAAGCGCAGCGGGCTGTTGGCCATGACGAAGGAGATCATGGCCGGTCCCTGGCTGAGGAAGGCCTGCTGCCGGGCGGCGGGGACGTCCGGGCCCACGACGGCGGCGAGGTAGGCGGCCGCCTTGGCCGGGGTGTCGGGGACGCCGGCGGCCACGAGGACGGGGTTGTTGGGGATCCAGATCCCGGCGCCGGAACGGGCGGCGGACCCGCCGAAGGTGGGCGCCTTCTCCAGCACCACGACACTGAGCCCCTGCTTGGCGGCGGTGAGCGCGGCCGTCATCCCGGCGGCCCCGGAGCCGATGACGACGACGTCGTAGGTCCCGGCCGTCGGCAGGTCGGCGGCGCTCGCGCCCTGCTGCACTCCGGCGGCGACGGCCAGACCGGCACCGGAGGCCAGCAGGTGTCTTCGGGTCACGCTCATGGGCAGGTCCCCCCAGCGGCTGGTACGGACGAAGAGGTCCGGAACGTCGCGCGGGGGTCTTGAGAAGTCAAGGGGCGTGAAGGGAACGGGAACCCGAGCTGCGGAACCATCTGAGCAGGTTCTCCTATGCTTGCGCTGCAAGAGGCAACCGGCTGAGGTGGTTTTTGTGGCGGTGCAGCATTTCCCCGAATTCCGTACGGGCAAGGTACTGGCGACCAGGTTCACGGGAACCCTCTCGGAGCGTTACGGCGAGACGCTGGAGCGCATTCCTGCGCCCTCCCGGCTCGTGGACTGGCTGGCGGACAACGGACTCGCCGTCGACTCCTGCGATCAGGCCCAGCTCGACCGGGCACGGGAACTACGGGAAGCGATCCACGCGGCCGCCACCGCTGTCGCGCACGAGAACCCGCTGCCCTCCTCGGCTGTCCAGGTCATCAATGACCGCAGCACCCACGGCCGGGCCACGGCGGCCCTGACCCCGGGGGGCGGCCTGGAGTGGCGGCTGGCTTCCGCGTCGGTGGAGGACGCCCTCAGCGTGATCGCCACCGACGCGATCGGCCTTCTCTCGGGAGAGCGGGAGGGGAAGATCTCGCTGTGCGCGTCTCCGACGTGCCGAGCCGCGTTCGTCGACACCAGCCGGGGCCACACCCGCAGATGGTGCGACATGAACACGTGCGGGAACCGCGAGAAGAAGGCCCGCTTCCTGGCCAACAAGCGCAAGAAGGCACCGCCGGCCGGCTGAGCTGTACGGTGGAACCACCTTAGACGGTTCCATCCGACGAGAGGTCGCCGCCGATGGTGGATCTGACAGTGCTGCCGGGTTACGTGGCCGTGATCATGCTCTTCCTCGGTCCACCCGGTCCCGACATGGCCTACATGCTGGCGGTGGGCCTCGAAGGCGGGCGCCGGGCCGCGGTGAAGGCCATCCTCGGCATCGCGACCGGCATGAGCGTCTACGCCGCCGCCGTGGTCGCCGGCGTGGGACAGATCGCCCGCTCGCACCCGTCGGTCCTGGACACGATCCGGATCGTGGGCGCGGTGTACCTGTTGTGGCTGGCTTACGTCACGATGCGCCACGCCCGTCGCACGATCAGCGGCCACACCGACGTCCCGGCGGGCCGCTGGTACGCGCGGGGCATATTGGTCAGCATCACGAATCCGAAGATCGTTCTCTTCTTCCTCGCGATACTCCCGCAGTTCATCGGAAGCGCGGAGAAGCCGGGACTACAGATGGCGATCCTCGGCGCGATCGACATTCTGATGGAGGTGATCCTCTACGGATCGATCGGAGTGCTGGCCGGATACTTCCAGGCACGCCTGGCCGGCTCGACCAAGGCCACTGCCGTGCTGAACTACATGGCGTGCACGGTCTACGTCGTGCTGTCCGGGACCATCACCGGCGAGATCCTGCTCGCCTGACAGCCCGATCTCGGCCCACACCGTCTTGCCGACGTCCCGTTCGGTGACGCCCCAGGTGCGGGCGAGCAGGGTCACGAGGATCAGTCCCCGGCCGTGCTCGCCCTCCGCGTCGTTCACGAACCGCAGCCGGCGGTCCCCCCTCGTGTCGCTCACCTCGATACGGAGCGTGTTCTCCGGGAGCCGGAGCAGGCGCAGCTCGAAGTCCCTTCCCGGCACGCGTCCATGGGTCACCGCGTTGGCGGCCAGCTCCGCGACGAGGTGCTGCGCAGTGTCGTTCACCTCGCTGTCGTAAGGGTGCCCCCAGGTGTCCAGCGTCGCGGCGGTGAGCCTGCGGGCCAGCCGGGCACCTCTCGGGGTGGCGCTCAGACGCTGGGTCAGTTCGTCGGTGGGGGTGGAGATTTCGGCGTTCACGTGACCGAGCGTGCTGCCTTGTCTCTACGCTGACCAGGGGTGACTCGGCGACGCTGAGTAACTGTACGGGTGCGAGGGGTTCGGTGTACGGGTTGTCGTGCGGGAGGGGTGGGGCGCATGAGTGAGCGGAGGCCGGACACGCCTGCGGAGGCGGACGGTACGGCGGGGTTGTTCGTCGCCCTGGGCAAGATGGTCAAGCTCCTGCGCGAGCGGAAGGGGCTCACCCAGAAGGAGTTCGGCGAGCTGGTGGGCTACGGCCCGGACGCGGTCTCGGCGATGGAGCGGGGCGTACGGACACTCCGGCCGGAGGTGCTGGTCAAGGCGGACGAACTCCTGGATGCCGGGGGCCTGTTGAAGGAGGTCCTGCCGGAGGTCGAGCAGGCGATGGCCAAGAGCCGGACCCGCCATCCGGAGTGGTATCGCGACTACGCGGGGCTGGAGGCCGAGGCGGTCTCGCTGTACGACTACAGCACCATGGGCGTCCTCGGCCTGCTCCAGACCGAGGACTACGCCCGGGCCGTGTTCACGCAACGGCACCCGCCGCTCGACGAGGAAACCATCGAGAAGCGCGTCGCCGACCGGCTCTCCCGTCAGCAGCTCTTCGAGAAGTGGCCGCCGCCGGAGTGCAGCTTCGTCATCGAACAGGCCGTGCTGGAGAGGCCGATCGGTGGCCGCTCGGTGCACGCCGGGCAGCTCAAGCGGCTGTTGCAGGTCGGCCGCATGCGGAACGTACAGCTTCAGGTGATGCCGTCGGGGCGGGACGAACACCCCAGCCTGGGCGGCTCGTTCACGCTGCTGATCCCCAAGGGGAGGGAGCAGGTGGCGTACATGGAGATCCAGGGGTACCCCCGCCTGATCACCGACCGGGAAGAGGTACGCGTACTCGCCGCCCGCTATGGGATCATCCGAGCTCAGGCCCTCAACCCGCACGAGTCCCTGGACTTGATCGAGAAGATGCTGGAAGAGCGATGACCATAGAGAAGTTGACCTGGTTCAAGTCGAGCTACAGCGACGGCGAGGGCGGGCAGTGCCTGGAAGTCGCCGTCACCCCCGACACCATCCACCTCCGCGACTCCAAGCACCCGCACCCCACCGGCCCTCACCTCGCCCTCTCCCCCACGGCGTGGTCCGCCTTCCTGTCCCCCTACTGCGGGAACGCGGCCACCAGGTCCACGTCCTTGTAGCCGGTCGCCGTGATGCCGGATTCCGTGCCGGGGATCAGCGCGCTCGGGCCGTAGTAGTTGCGCGACAGCAGCAGGTCCTTGTCACCGTCGCGGTCGATGTCACGCAGGCGAACCAGGAAGCCGAAGTTCTCGTACGCCGTCGGGTTCCCGGGGACACCCGCGCTCGCCCGCGAGAACCACTGGGAGTTCTTGCCGGTCAGGCCGGACCTCCCGCCGCGCAGGACGTGGACGCCGCCCGCGTCCTTCGCCGTGCCGACTTTCTCGTAGGGCACGCCGACCGCGAGGTCCGGGTAACCGTCGCCATTGGTGTCCCCGGCCGAGAGGTCGGAGCCGAAGCACTCGTGTGCCGCGGCAGCCGTGGCGACGCCCGAAGTGGACTGCGTGAGCCGGTACTTCGTCGTCGGGCCGGTGCTGCCTCCGCGCCAGACGACCACCGAGCCCGCGTTGTTGCGGTACCGGGTGTCGCTGACCGCGAGGTCGCCGTAGCCGTCCTTGTCGAAGTCGGCGACGACGCCGGCGGGGCCGTAGTCGGGCTCCGAGCCGTCGATGACCGTGGCCTTGCCGGGCTTGATCGTGGAGCCGCCCCGCAGGAACCACGCGTCCTGGGTCATCTTGTCGTTGTGGTAGCCCTGGCCCAGGAGGTAGAGGTCGGTCGCCTTGTCCTTGGTGACCCTGCCGGCGACCAGGCCGGTGGTCTCGAAGGTGTCGCCGTAGGTGTGCTTGGTGACCTTGCCCGTCGTACCGGACTTGGTGAAGCCGCCACGGTAGACGTAAACGGACTTGAAGGCGTCCGCGACGGCCAGGTCGGCCTTGCCGTCGCCGTTGAAGTCACCGGCCTCGATGGCCTTCCCGAAGCCCTGGTCGGCGCGCGCGGTGACCTTGAGACGGGTGGCGTCGGAACCGGTCAGGCCGGTCTTGCGGCCCCACAGGATGGTGACCGCGCCGGAACTCACCTTGCCGCTCACCTTCTCCGTGAAGTCGGCGACGGCCAGGTCGGCGTATCCGTCGCGGTTGAGGTCGGCGGTGGCGATGTCCTCGCCGAACTCGTCCGCGTAGCCGCCCGCGTTACCGGCGGTGCCCGGGATGCCCGCGCTGGACTGGGTGAACGTCGTCGAGGTCGTACGGACGCCGGTGGCCGTGCCGTACGTCACGGTGAAATCACCGCCGATTCCGGCCACGGCGAAGTCCCGGAAGCCGTCCCCGTTGAAGTCGTCGGCGTACTTCGCCGGGCCGGCCGCGCTCGCGGTGCCAACGGAGAGGGTGAGCAGTCCGCCGGTCAGGGACACGGCGGTGACCGTGGCGATCGCCAGGCCGAGGGGGGTGCGCGTGGACATGCGTCTCCTGCGGTGATCATGGGTCGGACGGGTAGGAGACTCTCCGCGGCGGGTAATGGTTGCACCAAGGCGGAAGTCAGCGAACGGACTGGAATTGGTCAAGACCTGTTCTGGACCTCTGGTCACCGGTGAGGCGGACGGGTTCACTGCGCCGCATGAGACGACCTCTCCCCCACCTCCCCCGGCGTGCGGCCGCCCTCCTCACCGCCGCCCTCGCCTCCCTGGCCCTCGCGGCCGGCACGGCGGGCACCGCGACCGCCGACACCCCCGTCCCCGCCGAGTTCGGCACCGACTACCACGACCCCGTCACCGCCGCCCCGCCGATCAGCACCCCGCACACCAAGTCCTGCCAAGTCACCGTCGCCGAGGCGAAGTTCAAGGACTTCACGCCGTACACGGGCACCTACACACCGCCGACCGGATGCGGCGCGTCCGGACGGTGGTCGAAGGTCGTGCTGCGGATGGACGGCACCGTGAAGGGCCGGCAGTTCGACCGGCTCGGATACCTGGACATCGGCGGGGTGCAGGTCTTCCGGACCTCGACGCCCGAGCCCTCGCAGGACGGGATCGACTGGCACGTCCAGAAGGACGTCACCGAGTACGAGAAGACGCTGAGCAGCGCGCAGCCCGTCGACATGCTCATTGGCAACGTTGTCGACGGCACGTACACGGGCATTCTCGACGTCAAGGTGACCCTCACCTTCTACGCACCCGAGCGTCACCGGCCCGCGCCCGACGCCCCGGACCAGGTCATCCCCCTCAGCGCCGGCGACAGCGTCACCACCGGCGCCTCCCTGACCACCCCGCGCAACTCCGAGCGCATCCTGGCCGAGGTGTACGCCACCGGGTCGGGCGGCGGCTGCGAGGAGTTCTGGTACACGGCGACGACGCCGTCCGCGTCGTACTCCTGCCAGGGCGGCGACGCCGGGCCGTACCGTGAGGTGCAGGTCAGCGTGGACGGGAAGGTCGCCGGAATCGCCTCTCCCTACCCGAACGTGTGGACCGGTGGCTGGTCGCCCTACCTGTGGTCGGTGATTCCCTCCCCGACCGCCTTCGACGTACGGCCGCTGACCTTCGACCTCACGCCGTTCGCCGGGCTCCTCGACGACGGCAGGGCGCACACCGTGGACGTGTCGGTGGTCGGGGTGCCCGCCGGGCAGACCGGGTGGAGCGCGCCGACGAACGTCCTGGTGTGGCAGGACGCGCACCGGTCGGTGCTGACCGGGGGCGTGACGTCGTACCGGAAGACCGCCCCCGCGCTGTCCAACGACTTCACCGACGGCTCGCTGCGGCACCTCGCGACCTCCGGCGGGGACCACCTGAAGGTCTCCGGCTACCTGAACACCTCTCACGGCCGCGTGACCACGACCGTCGACCGGACCCTCACCACGGCCGTCGACCACCGGTGGACGCCCGACGAGAACACCGACGACGTGACCGGCACCTGGACGGATCACCAGATCGTCACCACGAACGGCAAGTCGGCCCGCATCGACCGTGAGTACTCCCTGGACGGGCAGGCCACCATCGACAGCGCGAACCGGCTGCGGGTCGTGATGTCCGTGGGCGACCACGCCCTGTCGGGCGCCACCCGGACCGACGACACGTACCAGGGCGACGCCACCTTCACCCTCGGCGTGGCCCGCGAGGACCGGCACGCGGTCGCCACCACGAGCGAGCGGTACCGGTTGCGGGCCCCCGGCACCTGCTGGGACCACACCCTCGCGACGGAGCAGGGCGTGCTGACCAAGGACGTGCACGGCTGCTGAGAGGAAGGGCGGCGGCCGCGCACGCCCCCCCTATGCGTCCTCGTGGTCGGCGCGAGGTCGGGGAAGGCGTGGCCGCCGCGGGACTCTCAGCGCTCGTACAGCCCTTCGATCTCTGTCGCGAAGTCCCGCATGACCGTCTCCCGGCGCAGCTTCATCGACGGTGTCAGATGGCCCGCCGCCTCGGTGAGGTCCGTGGGCAGCACGGTGAAGCGGCGGATGGACTCCGGGCGCGAGACCAGCTTGTTCGCCTCGTCCACGGCCCGTTGCAGGATCTGGAGCAACTCCTCGTCGTTGACCAGGAGTTCGGCGGGGACGGGGTGCTTGCCGTTCATCTGGCGCCAGTGGTTCACGCCGTCCATGTCCAGGCTGATCAGCGCCGAGATGTAGGGGCGGCGGTCGCCGAGGACCATGCACTGCGAGATCAGCGGGTGGGAGCGCAGCCAGTTCTCCAGCGGGGCCGGGGCGACGTTCTTGCCGCCCGCCGTGATCAGGATCTCCTTCTTGCGGCCGGTGATGGTCAGATAGCCCTCGTCGTCCAGCTCCCCGATGTCACCGGTGGGGAACCAGCCGTCGGCGGAGGCGGGCGCCACCCCCTCGCCGTAGGGGTCCCAGTAGCCGCGGAACACCTGGCCGCCGCTGAGCAGGATCTCGCCGTCCGCCGCGATCCGGATCCTGGTGCCCGGGATGGGCCAGCCCACCGTTCCCAGGCGGGGCTTGAGGGGCGGGGTGCAGGTCGCGGCCCCGGTCGACTCCGTCAGGCCGTAACCCTCGTAGATCTCCATGCCCGCGCCCGCGTAGAACGCGGCGAGGCGTCGGCCCAGCGGGGAACCGCCGGAGATGATGTGCCGGATGCGGCCGCCCATGGCGTTGCGGATACGGCGGTACACCAGCGGGTCGTAGAAGGTGCGGGCCGCCTTCAGGGCCGCGCCGGGGCCGGAGCCGGTACCGGCATGGCGGGACTCCATCGCCTCGCCGTAGCGCACGGCGACGTTGGTCGCACGGTCGAAGACGGTGACCCGGCCGCCGCTCTCCGCCTTGGCGCGGGCGTTGTTGAAGACCTTCTCCAGCATGTAGGGGATCACCAGGAGGAAGGTGGGTCTGAAGCTGGCCAGGTCGGCGAGCAGGTCCTCGGCCTGGAGGCTCGGCGCGTGACCGAGCCGGACCCGGGCGCGGACGCAGGCGACGGCGACCATCCGGCCGAAGACGTGCGAGATGGGCAGGAAGAGCAGGGTCGCCAGGTCCGCCTCGTCCGACTTCGACTTGAAGACGGGGTAGAGCAGCTCGATCGCGTTGTCGACCTCGGCGAGGAAGTTTCCGTGGCTGAGCACACAGCCCTTGGGGCGGCCGGTGGTGCCGGAGGTGTAGACGACGGTGGCGACCGTGGCCGGGCCCAGCATGCCGCGCCGTACGGCGATCTCCTGGTCCGGGACGGCCTGGCCCAGCTCCGCCAGACGCTCCACATGCCCCTTCTCGATGATCCACATGTGCCGCAGGTCCGGGAGCCGGCTGAGCTCCGGGCCGAGGGCGGCGGCCTGCCCGGCGGTCTCGGTCACCAGGGCGACCGCGCCGGAGTCCTGGAGGATGAACCGGGTCTGGAAGACCGAGGAGGTCGGGTACACCGGGACCGTCACCAGGCCGGCGGCCCAGGCGGCGAAGTCGAGCAGCGTCCACTCGTACGTCGTCCGGGCCATGATGGCGACCCGGTCGCCCGGCATCAGGCCCTCGGAGATCAGCCCCTTGGCCAGCGCGAGGACCTGCGCGGCGAACTCGGCCGCCGTCAGGTCGATCCACCGGCCGTCCTCGGTACGGCGGCTCATCACCCGCTGCTCCGGCGCCGTCCCGGCGTTGTCGAAGGGCAGGTCGGCCAGCGAACCGTGGGTCAGGGGCGGGACCAGCGGCGGCACCGCCACCTCGCGGACCTCACCGTCCAGCCGCACGATCTCTGGTTCGACGAGGACGGGGGCGCCGTCGTAGTCGTGTCCGGACACGTACGAGAGGGACATGTCAGCTCCTGGGACGTACAGCTCGATACCGCTCCTGCATGAGGTACGCAGGGGACGTACCGGGGCGTTCACCCGCGAGTGCGCCTGGAAGGGTTACCGGGGGTTAGGACGGTGATCCTATGGGTCACAAGTGGCGAGTCCGTGCGGGTTTGTTGATGGTCCGGAGCCGGGACTGTGCAACCTCGACCGCAAAGTGAGAGTTTGTCAGCTGTTTGCTCCTACGGCCGCTCCAGAATCGCCGTCACCCCCTGTCCGCCCGCCGCGCACACCGAGATCAGCCCTCGGCCCGGCCCCTCCCGCTCGGCCAGCAGCCTGGCGAGCGTGGCCACGATCCGGGCGCCGGTCGCGGCGAACGGATGCCCGGTGGCGAGGGAGGACCCAGCGACGTTGAGGCGGTCCCGGTCCACGGGACCCAGCCCCTGCTTCTCCCAGGCCGCGAGGGTCGCGAGGACCTGGGAGGCGAAGGCCTCGTGGACCTCGACCAGGTCGAAGTCGTCGAGACCGAGACCGGCACGCTCCAGCATGCGCGGGACGGCGTAGGCGGGGGCCATCAGCAAGCCGTCCTCACCGCCCACGTAGTCAACGGCCGCCGTCTCGTAGGCGGTGAGGTACGCGAGCACCTCCAGGCCGCGCGCTGCCGCCCACTCCTGCGAGGCCAGCAGGACGACCGCGGCGCCGTCCGTCAGCGGGGTCGAGTTCCCGGCGGTCATGGTCGGTTCGGGGCCCTTGAGGCCGAACACCGGCTTGAGGGCGGCGAGTTTCGCGGGCGTGGAGTCGGGGCGCAGGTTCTGGTCGCGAGTGAGGCCGCGGAAGGGGACCACCAGCTCCTCGAAGAAACCGCGCTCGTAAGCCGCCGCCAGCCGCTGGTGACTCGTGGCCGCCAGCTCGTCCTGGTCCTGCCGGGTCACGCCCCACGCGGCGGCGGTCACGGCGGCGTGCTCGCCCATGGAGAGACCGGTGCGGGGCTCGGCGTTGCGCGGGATGTCGGGGACCAGGTGACCCGGCCGGATGCGGGCGAGCGCCTTCAGCCGGGCGCCGGCCGACTTCGCCCGCCGCGCCTCCAGCAGGATGCGGCGCAGCTGGTCGTTGACGCCGAGGGGGGCGTCGCTCGCGGTGTCCGCGCCGCCCGCGACCGCGGACTCGGTCTGCCCCAGGGCGATCTTGTTGGCGGCGGCGATGACGGCCTGGAGCCCGGTCCCGCAGGCCTGCTGGATGTCGTACGCCGGGGTGCGCGGGTCCAGCTTCGAGCCGAGGACGGTCTCACGGGCGAGATTGAAGTCCCGGCTGTGCTTGAGGACGGCACCGGCGACGAACTCCCCCACCGCGCCCGGCCCTTCGAGCCCCTGCCGCTCCACGAGGGCGTCGAGGGCCGCGGTGAGCATCTCCTGGTTGGAGGCGGTGGCGTACGGCCCGTCTGAGCGGGCGAAGGGCACACGGGCACCGGCGACGACCGCCACGCGCCGGGCGACCGGTGGCTTCAAAGGGCTCATTTTCCGCCGGCTCCTCACCTTGGAGATTGACTTACCTGCGGTAACCTTACTCCAGAGTAAGGAATCTGCGACCGACCCGGGAGATGGACATGGCCGACCGCTATCTGAGCTTCACCGGCACCGCGCCGGGCAGGTTCCTCACCCGCAGGCTCGGCCTTCCGCAACCGGCGGAGCTGCGGCGGTGGTCGAGTACCACCGACGGGTTCGAGGGCGGGGTGCTGCTTCTCACGGCGGGGAAGTCACAGCTGTCGGGACTGGAGTTCGCCTCGCCCGCGGGCGCGCCCGCCGGGGTCGTCCTGGACGCCACCGGAGTGCGGGACGTCGAGGACCTGGCGGAGGTCCACGCGGCCCTGCACCCGGTCGTGCGGACGGTCGCAGCAAGCGGACGGGTCGTCGTGCTGGGTTCGCCCCTCTCGTCCGTCGACCATCACCAGGCCGCCGCCCAGCAGGCGTTGGAGGGCTTCACCCGCTCGCTCGGCAAGGAGATCGGGCGGGGCAGGACGGTCAACCTCGTCCGGCTGACCGACGCGTCCGCCGCCGAGTCGACGCTGCGGTTCCTGCTCTCCCCCAAGTCCGCGTACGTCAGCGGGCAGGTGATCGAGGTCGGCGAGCCGGTCCAGGACACCGAGGTCGACTGGTCGCTGCCGCTGGCCGGGCGGACGGCCCTGGTGACCGGCGGTGCGCGGGGCATCGGCGCGGCGGTCGCCGAGACGCTGGCGAGGGACGGGGCGCGGGTGGTCGTCCTCGACGTACCGGGGGCCTCAACGGACGCCGAGCGGCTGGCCACGCGGCTCGGGGGCAGGTCGCTCACGCTGGACATCACGGCCGCCGACGCGGGCGAGCGGATCGCCGAGGCGGTGCCCGAGGGGCTGGACGTGCTGGTCCACAACGCGGGGATCACCCGGGACCGCAGACTGGTCAACATGCCCGCCGAGCGCTGGAGTTCGGTGCTCGACGTCAACCTGGCGAGCGTGCTGCGCACGACGGACGCGCTGCTGGACGCGGGTGCGCTGCGGCGAGGCGGGCGGATCGTCGCCACCGCCTCCATCGCGGGGCTCGCGGGCAACGCCGGGCAGACGAACTACGGCGCGAGCAAGGCGGGCGTGGTCGGCCTGGTGCGCTCCCTGGCACCCCGGGCGCTGTCCGGGCACGGGGTCACGGTGAACGCGGTGGCCCCCGGGTTCATCGAGACCAGGATGACGGCGGCGGTCCCGTTGTTCATCCGTGAGGCGGGCCGCCGGATGAACTCCCTGGCCCAGGGCGGGCTCCCGATCGACGTGGCCGAGACGACGGCCTGGCTGGCGCATCCCGCCTCCGGCGCGGTGAACGGACAGGTGGTGCGGGTGTGCGGCCAGAGCCTGCTGGGGGCGTGATGGAGACCCATCCTTCACAGCCCCAGGGTCCGCAGCCGCCCGGGCCTGCCACCGCCGGTCCGGCCCCCGCCGGTCCGGGCTCCGTCGGGGACACGCGCCCCGGGAACGCGCCCCCTGTCCCGCAGGAGCCTGGCGGCCCGGTCGGGCCGCCGCGGGTGCTCAGCCGGTCGCCCTCCCTCATGCCGTTGCTCGTCGCCGGCGCCCTGCGGTCCCCGTTCAAGCGGCCCTCCGCCACCGCCGAGTTCCCCAGGACCCGGCTCGTGCTGCGCGGGCTGCGGGTCGACCTGGCTCGGCTGGCCGCGTACGAGCGGGTGTGCGGGTTCCCGACCGGGGAGGACGCGCTGCCGGTGACGTATCCGCATGTGCTGGGCTTCCCGCTGGCGATGAGCCTGATGAGCGGCCCGGACTTCCCGCTGCCGCTCCTCGGGCTGGTGCACACGTCGATCGAGGTCACCCGGTACCGGGAACTGGCGGCGACCGGGGAGTACGAACTCTCCGTGCACGTCGACGGACTGGCACCGCACCGACGCGGCACGGAGGCCTCGGTGGTCACCGAACTGCGGGTGGGCGAGGACGTCGTATGGGAGTCGGTGAGCACGTACCTGGCACGGCACCGCACGGCGGCGAGCGGACAGGAGCGGGCGCGGCAGACGCATGAGCCGCTGCCCGGACTCGACGAGTGGCGGCTGGCCGGGGACGTGGGACGGCGCTACGCCGCCGCGTCCGGCGACCGCAACCCGATCCACCTGTACCCGCTCACGGCCCGCCTTTTCGGCTTCAGGAGGGCGATCGCGCACGGCATGTGGACGGCGGCCCGCTGCCTGGCGGCCCACGGCACCCCCCAGGCGGCGCTGGTACGGGCGGAGTTCAGGGCGCCGGTGCTGCTGCCGGGGACGGTGACGTACGCGGCGAACGGAGAGCGGTTCGAACTGTGCGGCGGGGACGGCCGCGTGCATGTGAGCGGGGGTGTCTACCCGCTGACCTGAAGCGGCGCGCCGTCGGCCGGTGCGGTGGCGTCTGGTGCGGTGCCGGTCGGCGCGGTGCCGGTCGGCGCGGTGTCGGTCGGCGCGGCCTCCGGGATCCAGGGCCGGCCCTCCATGAGGTTGCCGAGACCGGCCCAGGCGAAGTTCATCAGCGTCGCCGCCGACTGCCGTGCCGTCACCCCCGGGGTCGCGTTGGCCCACGCGGCGAGGGACTCGGCGGCGCCGACGAGGGCCTCGGCGAGCCCGGCGACCTCGCGCTCGGGCAGATCGGGGTCCCGGTGCGCCTCACGGGCGGCGACCACGATCAGCTGGGTCACGAACGCGACGATCTCCTCCCGCATCGCGGTGACCTCGGCGACGAACGCCTCACCGTGGATCCGGGCCTGGAGATGCAGCACGGACCAGGCGTGCGGGTGCAGCGAGGTGTGTGTGAAGAACGCCAGCAGCCCGTCCCACAGCTGCCGGTCGACGGGCAGCTCGGTCCGCACCCCCGTCCGCACGGCCTCGGTGAGCGCGGCGGCCTCCCGGCGGATGCACGCGGTGAAGAGGTCTTCCTTGGAGTTCAGGTACAGGTAGACCAACGGCTTGGACACCCCGGCGAGTTCGGCGATCTCGTCCATGGAGGCGGCCATGTACCCGCGCTGCCCGAAGATCTCCACAGCGGCGTCCAGCATCTGCTGCTCCCGCACCGCGCGCGGCATCCGCTTGCTCTTCACGACACCCATGACCAAAGCGTACGGTCATGTGCGCGCGGCGGCGGGGGCGTTGTGCTCAGGAGGTCTGCGGGGCCTGGCCCTGGGAGTGACCGGCCTCGTCGACCGTCTCGTCCTCCTGGCTGCGGTTGGCGTCCAGGTTGGCCTTCATGCGGTCGACGCGCTGGGCGACCTGCACGGAGGCGCGGTCGCGCTCCTTGCGCAGGACGACGAAGCTGATCGGCGCCGAGATCAGCAGGGAGAGCAGGACGATCCACATGCCGTTGGAGGAGCCGAGACCGCGCGGGAAGAGGCCGGCGTAGACGAGGCCCCAGACGACCACGAGGCAGCCCACGAAGATCCCGAGGCGCATCAGCGTGTAGCGGAGCATGTCAATCCACTCTTCCGTTTCGAACGGTTTTGAACACCACAAAGGGGCACCGTCCAGTGAAGCACGCCGGGCACCCGATCTTCGACGGGGGTCAGCCGAGCGGCAGCAGCATGATCACGTCGTCGCGGTCGTCGCCCGGAGCGACCCGGATGGCGCCAGGGATCCGACCGACCTCCTTGTAGCCACAGGAGCCGTAGAAACGCTCCAGGCCGAGGCCGCCGCGGCAGGTGAGCCGGATCGCCTCGATGCCGTCGATCCCGCGGGCCGCGTCGGCGGCGGCGGCGAGCAGGTCACGGCCGTAGCCCCTGCCCTGGTGCCGCGGATGCACCATGACGGTGTACAGCCACAACCAGTGGGTCATCAGCCGGTGCGAGTTGAGGGTGAGGAACACGGCGGCTGCCACCCTTCCCTCCCCGTCCTCCCCCACGAGCAGCCGGGTACGCCCCTCTGCCATCGCCACGAAGTGCCTCACCAGCTCCGGGCGTACGGTCTCCCGCTCCACGGGCGCGACGAAACCGACGGCACCGCCCGCGTTGCTGACGTCGGTCCACAGATCGAGGATGCCGTCGCGGAGGGCGGGAGTGACGGGCGGGTCGAGAGTAAACGTAAGGGACACGGCAGCATCGTAAGCCTTACGACAACGCCCGCGCCGCCACCTCCAGATCCGCGACCAGCCCCCGGTACGCGGCCTCCCTGTCCTCGGCCCGCAGCACGGCCGACGGATGCACGGTCGGCACCAGCCGCTCCGGCCGGCCGTGGATCTCCTCCTCCAGCACGGTCCCCCGCACCTGGGTCACCCGGAACGACGACCCGAGCAGCGCCTTGCCCGCGGTGGCCCCGAGCACGACGATCAACTCGGGCTCCACCAGCTCCATCTCCCTGGCGAGCCAGGGCCCGCAGGCCGTCATCTCCCGCAGACTGGGCGCCTTGTGAATCCGCCGCTTCCGGGGCTCGGCCTGCGTGAACTTGAAGTGCTTCACAGCGTTGGTGACGTACGCCTCCGCCGGATCGACCCCGGCCTCCGCGAGAGCCCGGTCGAGCAGCTTCCCCGCGGGCCCGACGAACGGCTTCCCCTGCCGATCCTCCTGATCCCCGGGCTGCTCCCCCACGAGCATCACGCGCGCATGGGGGTCACCGGTACCGAAGACGGTCTGGGTGGCGTCGCGATGGAGGGGGCAGCCACGGCACCCGGCCGCGGCCTCGCGCAGGGCGGGCAGCCCGCCTCGCTCGGGGAGAAACGGTTCAGCCGTGTAGGCATCCTCGGGTGCCTTCGTAGTCACGCGGCCCGAGTACCCACCCAGGGGCGCGGGACTCTGACATTTGCGGCTCCGCCGCGTGGGCGCGACAAGCCCCCACCGCGCCGCAGCCGACGAACGACCTCAAACCCGCATCGGCTGAGGAGCCTCCCGGCGCCCCGCGTCCGGCCCGTCGTACTCCCGAATGATCTCGTACCGCGTGTTGCGCTCCACCGGCCGGAACCCCGCGTCCCGGATCAGGTCCAGCAGATCCTCACGCGTCAGCTTGTTCGGCGTGCCGTAGTTGTCCGCGTCGTGGGTGATCTTGTACTCGACCACCGACCCGTCCATGTCGTCCGCGCCGTGCTGGAGGGCCAGCTGTGCGGTCTGGACGCCGTGCATGACCCAGAAGACCTTGACGTGCGGGACGTTGTCGAACAGCAGCCGCGACACCGCGAAGGTCTTCAGCGCCTCCGCGCCGGTCGCCATCTGGGTCCGGGCCTGCAACCTGTTGCGGACCTTGCCGTCCTTCACGTCCACGAAGTCGTGCTGGTAGCGCAGCGGGATGAAGACCTGGAAGCCGCCGGTCTCGTCCTGGAGTTCACGCAGACGGAGGACGTGGTCGACCCGGTGCCGCGGCTCCTCGATGTGGCCGTACAGCATGGTGCTCGGGGTCTTCAGGCCCTTCTCGTGCGCCAGGCGGTGGATCCGGGACCAGTCCTCCCAGTGCGTGCGGTGGTCCACGATGTGCTGGCGGACCTCCCAGTCGAAGATCTCCGCGCCGCCGCCGGTCAGCGACTCCAGCCCCGCGTCGATCAGCTCGTCGAGGATCTCCGACGCGGACATGCCCGAGATCGTCTCGAAGTGGTGGATCTCCGTCGCCGTGAAGGCTTTCAGGGAGACGTTCGGGAGGGCCGCCTTCAGCTCGCGCAGCGACCGCGGGTAGTACCGCCACGGCAGGTTCGGGTGCAGGCCGTTGACGATGTGCAGCTCGGTGAGGTTCTCGCCCTCCATCGCCTTGGCGAGCTTCACCGCCTCCTCGATGCGCATCGTGTACGCGTCCTTCTCCCCCGGCTTGCGCTGGAAGGAGCAGTAGGCGCAGGACGCCGTGCACACGTTGGTCATGTTGAGGTGGCGGTTGACGTTGAAGTGGACGACATCGCCGTTCTTCCGCGTCCGCACCTCGTGCGCGAGTCCGCCCAGCCACGCCAGGTCGTCCGACTCGTACAGCGCGATGCCGTCCTCACGGGTCAGGCGCTCACCGGCCCTGACCTTGTCCTCCAGCTCGCGCTTGAGCCCGACGTCCATGCCCACACCTTTCTCCGACGACCCCGAACGACTGCGACCACCGTACGTCTACGCCTCTTCGGGCAGCTCTCCGACCCGGTTCTCCCACTTCGTGGAGAGCACGATCGTGGTCCGGGTGCGGGAGACGCCCTTGGTCCCGGACAGCCGCCGGATGGTCTTCTCCAGGCCGTCCACGTCCGAGGCCCGTACCTTCAGCATGTACGAGTCGTCGCCCGCGATGAACCAGCAGTCCTCGATCTCGCTGAGGTCCCGCAGCCGCATGGCCACGTCCTCGTGGTCGGCCGCGTCGGACAGCGAGATGCCGATGAGCGCGATCACGCCGAGACCGAGCGAGGCGGCGTCGACGGTGGCGCGGTAACCGGTGATGACCCCGGCCGCCTCCAGCCGGTTGATGCGGTCGGTGACGCTGGGTCCCGACAGACCGACGAGGCGCCCCAGCTCCGCGTACGAGGCCCGGCCGTTCTCCCTCAGGGCCTGGATGAGCTGCCTGTCCACCGCGTCCATGCGATCGATGCCTTCCGCTGAAAAGTTCCTGAAAGTGCTGAGTGGTACTGCGACTTGCCCTGTGACCCGGCGCCCCTGTGACCCGGCGCCCCTGTGACCCTGCGCCCCTGTGCTCCCGCGCTCCCGTGCCCCCTGCTCCTGCCCCGTCAGTCGGCGCTGGCGCCGCCCAGCGCGCCCCGCCAGCGCCGGTACAGCCCGTGCTCGACGCCCGCCGCGTCCAGCACCCGCCCGGCGACGAAGTCCACCAGGTCCTGGATGTGGGTGGCGCCCGCGTAGAAGCCCGGTGAGGCCGGGACCACGCTCGCGCCGGCGTCGTCCAGCGTGACGAGGTGCCGGAGGGTCTGCCCGTTCAGGGGGGTCTCCCGTACCGCCACGACCAGCGGCCGGCGCTCCTTCAGTGTGACGCTCGCCGCGCGCTGGAGCAGATCCTTCGACAGACCGAGGGCGACGCCCGCGACACAGGCCGTGGAGGCCGGCACGACGAGCATCCCCTTCGTGGCGTACGACCCCGAGGACGGCCCGGCGGCCAGGTCCCCGGCGCTCCAGTACCGCACCGCGTCAAGGTCGGCGTCGAAGCTCGCGGGCTTGCCGTCGGCGCCGCGGGCCAGCCATTCCCCCAGGTCCTCACGCCAGTGCGCGTCCCTGAAGGAGATGCCGGTCTCGTCGAGGAGGGTGAGCCGCGAGGCCCGGGAGACCACCAGGTCGACGCTCTCCCCGGCGGCGAGAAGCGCGCGCAGCACCGACGCGGCATACGGGGTGCCGGAGGCGCCGGACACCCCTACGATCCAAGGTGTACGCCGTGTCTCTCCTGGCTTGACTGGGTTCACACCCCCGAGCCTATCCGGCGTCGCAGGGTGGGAACCGGTCAAGGGGGCCGGGCGTTCTTCTGAACGGGGAGGGGGCTGCCATGACGGGCACGGAACTCGAGTGGTCGCGAGGAGACCGGGCGAAGGCCGCGGCCAAGCTGATGCTGGGCTGGGTCGCGCTGCTGTGGCTGCTGGAAGTGGTCGACGTGGCGAGCGGCCACGCCCTGGACGGCTTCGGCATCACCCCGCGCACCTCGTCCGAGCTGGTCGACATCGTGCCGGCCGCGTTCATCCACTTCGGCTTCGCCCACGTGGCCGCGAACAGCGTCCCGCTGCTGGTGATGGGGTTCCTCGCGGCCCTCGGCGGCATCCGGCGCTTCGCGACGGTCTGCGCGGCGATCATCGTGGCCGACGGCCTCGGCGTCTGGCTCATAGCCCCGGCCCACACCAACACGGCGGGCGCCTCCGGCCTGATCTTCGGCCTGTTCGGCTTCCTGGTGGTCGGCGGGTTCGTGGAGCGCCGCCCGCTGGGCGTCCTGGTCGGCCTGCTGGTGGCCGCGGTCTGGGGCACGTCGATCCTGGTGGGCCTGGCACCCACGCAATCGGGAGTCAGCTGGCAGGGCCACCTCCTGGGCCTCGCGGCGGGCGTGGCAGCTGCGTTCGCCTTC
Organism: Streptomyces sp. NRRL B-3229; assembly: GCF_000719505.1. NCBI lineage: Bacteria > Bacillati > Actinomycetota > Actinomycetes > Kitasatosporales > Streptomycetaceae > Streptomyces > Streptomyces sp. NRRL B-3229. The sequence continues at coordinate 90,037 of NZ_JOGP01000015.1, forward strand.
AAACGCCGAGGCCCAGTCCCCACCTAGGGGCGCGGGGAACTGCGCGACCAGCCCCCACCGGCCCGCAGCCCGCAACGAACCCGCAGACCCCCCACGAACCCGCCTCAGACCGTAAGCCCCCGCACCAGCAGATCCAGCAGCGCACACACGAACAACGCAATCCCGATGAACCCGTTGACGCTGAAGAACGCCCGGTTCAGCCGGGACAGATCATGCGGCCGCACGATCGAGTGCTCGTACACGAACGCGCCCGCGACGATCATCAGCCCCACCCAGAAGAACCCACCCGCGTCCGTGGCGACCGCGTACCAGACCAGCAGCGCCGTCGTCAGGACGTGGCAGACCCGCGCTCCCCAGATCGCCGCCGGGATACCGAACCGCGCCGGCACCGACATGACCCCGATCTCCCGGTCCGTCTCCACGTCCTGGCAGGCGTAGATCAGGTCGAACCCGCCGATCCAGATGCCGACCGCGAGGCCGAGGATCACCGCGTCCCAGGACCACTCCCCGGTGATCGCGAGCCAGCCGCCGACCGGACCCATCGCCTGGGCGAGCCCGAGGATGGCCTGCGGGAAGTTCGTGAACCGCTTGCCGTACGGGTAGACCACCATCGGGATCACCGCGACGGGGGCGAGCGCCAGGCACAGCGGGTTGAGCAGCGCGGCCGAGCCGAGGAACACCACGACCGCGACCAGCGCCCCGGTCCAGGCGTGCTTCACCGACATCGCCCCGGTGACCAGCTCCCGCTGGGCCGTGCGGGGATTGCGGGCGTCGATCTCCCGGTCGATGATCCGGTTGACGGCCATCGCGAAGGTCCGCAGGCCGACCATGCAGATCGTCACCAGGAGCAGCCTCCCCCAGTGGATGTTCTTGTCCCACTCGTACATCGCCGTCAGCGCGGCGATGTACGCGAAGGGCAGCGCGAAGACCGAGTGCTCGATCATCACGAGCCGGAGGAAGCCCTTCACCTTGCCGGTCGGCTGCGGTACCGGACCCACGACCCCGTCGGCGGTGGTCATCATGCGAGGCTCCCGAGGAAGGCGTCGAGGTCGGTCAGGAGTGCGGCGGCGGGCAGCGGTCCCGTCTCCACGGTCAGCGGTGTCAGCACGTCGTCGGGCGGGGTGATGTGCGCGGTGAAGGCGTACCCGTCCGCGTCGGCCGGGCGGGCCTCCAGCCGCAGCGCCGCTCCGCCGTCGACCGTGAAGGGACCGGAGGCCGCGAGAAGCTCCGCGCGCAGCCGCTCCGCGAAGTCGGCGGGTTCCGCGTCGCGCACACCGGGCAGCTCGAAGCCGTCGCCGTCGCCGCCGCGCTCGAAGAGGACCGCCCAGGTGTCGCCGGGACCGGCCAGCTCCTCCGGGGAGACGCCCGCCTGTTCGGCGACCTCCCGCACGCCCGGGTCGTCCGGGTCCAGCTGGGGCCGTACGAGCGCCACGTAGTCGGTGTCGGTGCCGATGAACAGGGCCGGGCCGCCCGCGGGGATGGGGCTCACAGGCCGTACTCCTTCCACCGGCGGTCGACCTTCGCCGCCGTCTCCGGGTCGGACAGCACCATCTCGGGCCAGCCGCCGTCCCGCGTGTACCCCTCCTCGGGCCACTTCCTCGTGGCGTCGATGCCCGCCTTGCCGCCCCAGAACTGCTGGTAGGAGGCGTGGTCGAGGTGGTCGACCGGTCCTTCGACGACCGAGAGGTCACGGGAGTAGTCGGTGTTGCCCAGCGCGCGCCAGGCGACTTCGTGCAGGTCGTGGACGTCGCAGTCGGCGTCGACGACCACGATCAGCTTGGTCAGCGACATCATGTGCGCCCCCCAGACGGCGTGCATCACCTTCTGCGCGTGCTTGGGGTACTTCTTGTCGATCGAGACGATCGCGCAGTTGTGGAAGCCGCCCGCCTCGGGCAGGTGGTAGTCCACGATGTCCGGGACGATGATCTTCAGCAGGGGGAGGAAGAAGCGCTCCGTGGCACGGCCCAGCGGGCCGTCCTCCGTGGGCGGGCGGCCCACCACGATCGACTGGAGCAGCGGGCGCTTCCGCATGGTCACGCAGTCGATGGTCAGCGCGGGGAACGGCTCCTGCGGGGTGTAGAACCCGGTGTGGTCGCCGAAGGGCCCCTCGGGCAGCATCTCCCCCGGCTCGAGCCAGCCCTCGATGACCACTTCGGCCTGGGCCGGGACCTGGAGCGGGACCGTCTTGCAGTCCACCATTTCGATCCGCTTGCCCGCGACGAACCCGGCGAAGAGGTACTCGTCGATGTCGCCGGGGAGCGGGGCGGTGGAGGCGTAGGTCACGGCGGGCGGGCAGCCGAAGGCGATGGCCACCGGCAGGCGTTCACCGCGCCGGGCGGCCACCTGGTAGTGGTTGCGGCTGTCCTTGTGGATCTGCCAGTGCATGCCGATCGTGCGCTTGTCGTGGCGCTGGAGGCGGTAGAGCCCGAGGTTGCGGATGCCGGTCTCGGGGTCCTTGGTGTGGGTGAGTCCGAGGTTGAAGAAGGACCCGCCGTCCTGCGGCCAGGTGAACAGGGCGGGCAGCTGGTCCAGGTCGACGTCGTCGCCGGTGAGGACGACCTCCTGGACCGGGGCCTCCTTCACCTTCTTCGGCGGGACGTGCACCATCGATCCGAGCTTCCCGAAGGCCTCGCGCACCCCCACGAAGCCCTGCGGCAGCTCGGGACGCAGCAGCCCGCCGATCTTGTCGGAGATGTCGCCGTACGACTTCAGGCCCAGGGCCTTCAGCAGCCGCCGGTCGGTCCCGAAGACGTTCATGGCGAGCGGCATCGCGGAGCCGCGGACGTTCTCGAAGAGCAGCGCGGGACCGCCCGCCTTCTGCACCCGGTCGACGATCTCCCCGACCTCCAGATACGGGTCGACCTCGGCCTTGATCCGCTTGAGGTCTCCCTCGCGTTCCAGTGCCCTGAGCAGGGAGCGAAGATCGTCGTAAGCCATGCCCCCCAGTATCGCCGAGCCCCGCACAACCCCGACGCCCGCCCCACCGCCCGCGCTGGAGCGAACCGCTACCCTGACCCCGTCGGGGGCCTGTCACAGGCTTCGCACACACTTCCCTGGGGGGCCAAAGCACATGTTCCGGCTGCTGATGTACCTGATCCCGCTGGCGCTGACGATCTACGCGTTCATCGACTGCCTCAACACCCCCGAGGACGAGGCCAAGCACCTGCCCAAGATCGCCTGGGTCTTCATCATCCTGCTGTTCTGGATCGTCGGTCCGATCGCCTGGCTCGCCGCGGGCAAGCTGCGCACCCCGCCGACGGGCGGCCGCACCCCCTCCGAGTGGCACCGCAACCACCGCATGGAGTACGTCGCCCCCGACGACAACCCCGAGTTCCTGAACTCCCTCAAGGCCGAGGCTGCGTCTTCTCACAGCGTGAAGGACGAGGCCCTGCTGAAGGACTGGGAGGCGGACCTGCGCCGCCGCGAGGAGGAGCTGAGGCGCCGGGAGGCCGGCGAGGAGCCGAAGGGCGACTGACAAGCTGTACGCCGCCGAGCCCCCCGAAGCGGACATCTCGCCCCTGGGCGGAGGCAGGCGGGGGCCGGACACTTACCTCGCATGACGACAGCTCCCGCCGACTCCGCCGGCACTCTCGCCCCCGCCTACGGCGACAAGGTCATCGCCGTCGAATCGGCCGGCTCGGAAGCCATTCCCGAGTCCGAACGCCACGGCGGCCCGCTCCAGCTGCTGTGGACCTGGGCCTCCCCGAACATCGAGTTCGCGACCGTCTTCATCGGCGTGATCGCCGTCCTGTTCTTCGGACTGAGCTTCTGGCAGGCCACGGCCGCCATCGTGCTCGGCACCGCGCTCGGCGCGCTCACCCAGGGCGTGCTGTCCCTGGACGGGCCCCGGTTCGGGGTGCCGCAGATGGTCGTCGGCCGCCTCTCCTTCGGCTACTTCGGCAACATCCTGCCCGCCGCGGCCAACGGCCTGGTGGCGGGCGTCGGCTGGTTCGCGGTCAACAGCGTCAGCGCGGCCTTCGCGCTGAACACCCTGACCGGCCTGCGACCGCTGCCGTCACTGCTGCTGGTGGTGGCCGCCGAGATCCTGATCGGCTTCATCGGCCACAACTTCGTGCACGTCTTCGAGAAGTACGCCTTCCCCGCCCTCGCGGTGATCTTCCTGCTGGCCGGGGTGTGGACCTTCAAGGACGCCCACCTCGGCGGGGGCGGCACGGGCGGCGGCGTCGGCGGTTTCCTGCTGGCGTTCAGCGCGGCCTGGGGCTACGCGGCGGGCTGGAACCCGTACGCCGCGGACTACTCCCGCTATCTCCCCCGTACCGCGAACAGGGCCCGGACGATCCTCTACCCGGCGCTCGGCCTGTTCCTGTCGGTCTCGGTGGTGGCCGTGATCGGTGCGGCCTCGGCGACGATCGTGGCCCCGAAGGACGCCACCCCGACGGCGGCCTTCACCGGCCATCTGCCGGGCTGGCTCGGCGACCTGGTGCTGATCGCGATCATCCTGGGCGGGGTCTCGGCGAACGCCCTCAACGTGTACTCCGGCGCGATCTCCATCGCCTCCTTCGGCCTGAACCTCCCGGCCTGGCTGAGCCGCAGCGTGCTCGTCGTGGTGTCCGGGGTCGCGGGCACGGCGGCGGCGTGGGCGTCGCTCTCCGACGCGGGGGCGGCCTACGAGGCGTTCCTGCTGGTGATCGCGTACTGGGTGGCGCCCTGGCTGGGCGTGGTCCTGGTCGAGCGACTGCTGCGCCGCCGGGACGCCGACGAGGTCCTGTCCGCCCGCCTGACCGACCGCACCTTCACCAACTGGCCCGGGTTCGCGGCCCTGTTGATCGGTGTGGCGGTCTCGGTCCCGCTCTTCTCCAACCAGGAGGACTACGTCGGCTACGTACCGGAGCACTGGCCGTCGTTCGGTGACATCACCCCTGTGGTGGGCTTCGTCCTGAGCGCGGTCCTGTACGCGGCGCTGCGGAGGCGGTCGCCGGTGCGGTGAGGGCCGTTCGCCCCACTTCGACGGCCGCCCCGTGAAGCGGCCTTCGAAGCGTGTTCCCGGCACACGTGCCCTTCTCACTCCACCGTGATCGAGTCCAGCTTCTCCCTCAGGTACACGTGGGAGTCGACCGGTTCGTGAGGGACCCTGCCGACCGGGGCCGGGACGGACTCGACGATCGTGCCGGGGGTGCACTCGCCGAAGTAGACCAGGGACATCAGTTCCTCGGCGGGCGCGTCCGCGGGCGGCGGCAGCACCCGGTGGCGGCCGGAACGCCAGCGGTCGCCGGTCCAACGGGCCATCAGGTCACCGATGTTGATGGTGAAGGCCGCGGGGTCGAAGGGCGCGTCCTCCCAGCCGCCCTCGTCCGTGAAGACCTGGAGCCCGCCCTTGCCGGCCTGCCGGTCGAGGATGGTGACCGTGCCGAAGTCGGTGTGCGGTCCGATGCGGAACTGCCCCGGCTGCGGCTCCCCGATCACCTCGGTGCCCGGGTACCAGTTGATGTTGAAGCCGTACGTCGGATGGTCCATGTGCCGGGAGAAGAAGTCGGGTTCGAGCCCGAGGGCCTCCCCGAGGAGCGTCAGCAGCTGCTTCTCCAGCTCGGCCATCCGCCCCAGGTACTCCTCGCACAGCTCACGCAGTGCGGGGACCTCGGTCGGCCAGACGTTCGGCGCGTACCACTCCGCGTTGACGACCGGGTCCTCGAAGGGCTCGTGGGTGGCGAAGGTCAGCGACTCCTTGAGGTCGGGCGGGGTCTCGGTGCCCTCGGAGTAGCCGTTGGCCTCGGCGCCGGGTCCCAGCCAGCCACGGCCGCCGACCTTCGCCTCGTACGCCTGCTTGGTCTCCGCCGGCAGCCGGAAGAAGGAGCGCGCCGCCTCCCGGATGCCCGCACGCAGCGCGGGGTCGACGCCGTGCCCGGTGACCAGGAAGAACCCGGCGGTCTGGAGGGCCTCGTCGAGGGTGCGGGCGATGGCGGCGCGGGCGTCGGGGTCGCCGGAGAGCCAGGGCCCGAGGTCGATGGTCGGAATACGCGGCCGGGAGGTGTCAGTCACCGATGTCCTCGTTCCACAGTGCGGGGTTCTTCTCGATGAAGTCGGTCATCATCCGGACGCACTCGGGATCGTCGAGCAGCAGGATCTCCACCCCGTGCTCGGCCAGCCAGTCGTGCCCGCCGTGGAAGGTGGCGGCCTCGCCGATCACCACGCGCGAGATGCCGAACTGGCGGACCAGCCCCGAGCAGTACCAGCACGGGGAGAGCGTGGTCACCATGGTCGTGCCGCGGTACGACCGCTGCCGCCCCGCCGCCCGGAAGGCGTCCGTCTCGCCGTGCACCGAGGGGTCGTCGTCCTGGACGCGCCGGTTGTGGCCGCGTCCGAGGAGGGTGCCGTCGGCGCCGTAGAGCGCGGCCCCGATCGGGATGCCGCCCTCGGCGAGCCCGGTGCGGGCCTCCGCCACGGCGGTGGCGAGCCAGCTGCGGGCCGTCGCCTGGTCCAAGGGGTCCGGAGTGTTCATGTCCTCACTCTCCTGTGGCCGAAACACGAGGGCAACGTGCGGAAAGTACTCTCCGGGCAGCCCACAGCCGGACGAACTGTCGGGAGGCACCATGCCCGCCCTCACCCTCCGCGAAATCCTGGCGCTCGATCCCGTTCGTGCCTCCGAGCCCGAGCTGCTCGCCGGCCACACCGGCCTGGACCGTCCCGTCCGCTGGGTCCACTCCAGCGAGGTCTACGAGGGCGCCAACTTCCTGGACGGCGGCGAACTGCTGCTCACCAACGGTTTCGGCCTCACCGACCCCGACGAGGAGTCCCGCCGCCGGTACGTCCGCGAGCTGGCCGCCCGGGGCGCCGCGGGCCTCGCGGTGGAGGTCGGCCGGTCCCTGCCCGCCATGCCCGCCGAGATCGTGGACGAGGCCCACCGCCGCGAACTGCCCCTCGTGGCCCTGCACCGGGTGGTGCCGTTCGTCCGGATCACGGAGGCCGCGAACCGGGCGATCGTGGCCCGCGGGCTGTCGGGCCGTGCGGTCGTACGGCCGTGGGGCGACGACCATACGGCGGCCCTGCTGGCCGACCTCGCCGACGGGGCGGCGCTGAACCAGCCGGAGGTGGAGGCGCGGGCGGCGCTGGCCGGCTTCCACCCGGGCCCGGGAGCCCGCCTGATCGGGGTGTCGCTGCACGGCACCCGGGACGTGGGCACCGTCGACCGCGCGGTACGCCTGCTGGGCGGGGCCGGGGCGATGCGGGCCGCGTTCGCCGGGGACGTCCTGGCCCTGCTGTCCCTGCCCGGCACCCGCGCCGGTGACCCGGTGAAAGGGGTGCAGGAGGTCTTCCGCACGGTGGCCGACCCCGGGCTCACGGTGGCCGTGGGCCACGCGGTGGCCGGGGACGCCGGCTGGCTGCGCTGGAGCGACACCCTGCGGACGGCCCGTACGACGCTGGAACTGGCGCTGACGGTCCCCGCGGCGGAACCGGCCGCCCCCGACGGCCCGTTGGTGACCTCGTCCAGGGCCCTGGCCCTGGAGCGGGAGCTGACCCGGGGCGGGATCGACGCCAACCGGGACCGCCTGACCGCGCTGGTCCAGCACACCCTGGGCCCGTTGCTGACCTGGGAGGCGGCCCACCCGAGCGACCTGGTCCGCACCCTGGAGACCCACCTGAGAAACGGCTGCTCCCCGACCCGGACAGCAGCACTCCTCCACATAGGCCGCCAGTCCCTGTACCAGCGCCTGGAACGCATCGAGTCGTTGCTGGGCCTTGAGATCAACAATCCCGACCTGCTGGGTGAGTTGTTGACAGCAACATGCGCGTACCGGGTCGCTCAACGTCCTTCAGGGGCGCGGGGAACTGCGCGCCCAGCCCCCACGAACCCGCAGACGAACTACCTGCGAACCGCCGCCTCACGCAAGGTCACCGAACTGGTCCCGTTGAAGGGCGCATAACAAGTCACCGTAGACGGCACCCGCACCCCGTCCTCCTCGGCAAATACCTTCCGCACCGCCTCGAACGACACCTCCCCGCTCACCACAGGGGCAACCCGGTCGTACAGCTCCCGCGCAGCCCGCGGCAGCGCACTCCCCGGCTCCCCGTCATCCGCCCCCCACACGTCCCACAGCAACGTCTCCACCTTGTTCAGCGCGGCAAGGTCGAGCCGGATGTTGCCCGCCACGAACCGCTCCCCGAAGAACGGCCCGTCCTCGGGCCCGTGCAGCCCGAACCGGGTCTCGTCGGCCCCGTCCTCCCGGATCGCCCGCCAGGCCTCCCCGGCGACGAGGAACCGCGACCGGGGTACGTCCATCGGGTCGAAGTCCACGGGCCAGTGCGCGGTGACGGCGGGGTCGGCCAGCTGCGCGTCGGCCAGCAGCCAGCCCCGCTGCTCGTCCCAGTACTCGGTGACGACGTGGTCGGCGTGGAAGCCGCTCGTACCGAAGTAGTCGGCGAACCCGGACCGCAGCCGGGCCGGCACACCGGCGTGGCGCAGCAGTGAGACGTGCAGCAGGGCGAAGTCGCGGCAGATCCCGACGAACCTGTCGCCCGGCTCCCGTCGTTCGGTCAGGGGTGCGCCGTTGCGTTCGGCGAGGATCCGCAGGATGTCGTCGATGTACCGGGACTCGGCGTCGTTGTGGAGCCGGTCGGTCGGGTGGGTGTGCCCGAAGAGCTCGCCCTCGACCCGGTGGATCATGAGGTCCCGGACGACGCGGGCGAGCCGGTCGGGGTCGCGGGGCAGCCCGGCGTACAGCGGGGCCATGTCCCCGGGGTCGGAGAACACGCTGTGCGTGGCGTAGAAGGAGGTGGCGGAGAAGGAGAGGGACACGGCGGCGGCCTCCCGAAGGCGTCATCGACCACGCGTTCGAATACGGGTCGGCGCACCCCACCGTGTCAAAATCCGCCGGGAAATGTCCAGGGCCCCGGGGTTGCCCCGGGGCCCTGGAACCGGCCTTCGCCGCAAGAGGGTTCAGACGCCGGCGTAGGAGTGCTTGCCGGAGACGAAGATGTTGACGCCGTAGTAGTTGAACAGCCAGCAGCCGAAGGCGATCATCGCCAGGTAGGCGGCCTTGCGGCCCTTCCAGCCGGCGGTGGCGCGGGCATGCAGGTAGCAGGCGTAGGCGACCCAGGTGATGAAGGACCAGGTCTCCTTGGGGTCCCAGCCCCAGTAGCGGCCCCACGCGTCGCCCGCCCAGATCGCGCCCGCGATGATCGTGAACGTCCACAGCGGGAAGACGGCCGCGTTGACCCGGTACGCGAACTTGTCGAGGCTCGCGGAGGCGGGCAGCCGGTCGAGCACCGAGTTCGCGAAGCGGCCGGGCGTGCCGCCGTTCGCGATCTTGTTCTCGTAGCTGTCCTTGAAGAGGTACAGGATCGTGGCGACCGCACCCACGTAGAAGACCGCGCCGCAGAAGATCGCGGTGGAGACGTGGATGTACAGCCAGTACGAGTGAAGGGCGGGAACCAACTGGTCGCTGGCGGTGTACAAGACAGTGACGGCGAGGCCGAGATCGAGGAGGACCGTGGTGACCAGGAACAGCCCGAGCCAGCGCACGTTCTTCTTCAGCGCCAGCAGCCCGAGGTACACGGCGACGGCCACCGTGGAGAAGGTGATGTTGAACTCGTACATGTTGCCCCAGGGCGCCCGCTCCACCGAGGCCGCGCGGGCCACCACCCCGGCGAGCTCGACCAGGAAGGCCAGCACCGTCAGGGAGATGGCGATACGCCCGTAGAGGTCGCCCTGCTCGTCCCCGCCGTGCGCCCCCGGCCCGTCCGGCACGTCGCGCGAGCCCGACGCCGACCGCACCACGACCTGCGGCCGCTCCAGTACGGCGGTACTGCCCCCCTGGTTCACGGTGACCGCCGGCGACTTCTTGGCCCCGGTCGTGCTGGCGTCGGCGGTGAGCGCGGCGGCGGTGCGGCCGACCTTGCTGCGGCTGCCGAAGAGCCATTCGGCGATGTACGCGAAGAAGGCCAGCGTGTAGACGGCCATCGACGAGTAGATCAGCGTGTTGCTGATGTTGGCGAGGTGTTCGTTGGTGGCGGTGGCCAACTCGGTTGCGGCGGCGAGAGTCACTTCTCAGCCCCTTCGGAGGGTGTTGCTCGGGGTTCGGGGGTGGTGTCGTCTTGAGGGGGGTCGTTCTCGGGGTCGGGGGCCCCGGGAGCTCGGTCGTACAGGATCCCGGCCAGTTCGCCCAGCTCCTCCGGCACCTTGGCGGACTCGCTGCGGCCGAGGCCGGCCATCTCGACGACCGTCACGCCGTCGTCCCCGCGCACCGCCCGCACCCACACCCGGCGGCGCTGGATGAACAGGGACGCGGCGAGGCCGAAGATCGCGGTGAGGGCGCCGGTGAGGGCCCAGCCACTGGCGGGCTGCTGGACGACCTGGAAGTTCGCCCACTGCCTGGTGCCCTCGTAGGTGACCGACCCGGCGCCGTTCGGGAGCTTCATGGTCTGGCCGGGGCGCAGGTTCTTCCTGAGCTCCTGTCCCTTGGCGTCCTTGAAGTCCTTCACATGCGACTTGTCGAGCTGGTACACGCTCTGCGGGATGCCCGAGTCGACCCCGAGGTCACCGTGGTAGGGCGTGAGGTTGAGCACCGGGTTGTTCAGCGCCGGGAAGGTGGAGGCCGTCTCGCTGCCCGGAGTGTAGGTCGGGATGAAGAACGCCGAGATGCCCAGCTGCTCGGCGACGCCCTTGGCGTTCCGGTAGCCGTCCAGGACCTTGATCACACCGGTGGAGGTGACGTTGGAGTCGAGCGGCAGCATCGCGACCGCGTCGTGGAAGACCACGTTGCCCTTGCCGTCCCGGACTGTGATGAGGGGGGCGTAGCCGTGGGCCGTGAGGTAGACCTTCGCGTCGTCGATCTCCAGCGGCTCGTTGACCTTGACGAGGGTCTTGCGCTCCTTGCCGTAGGCGCCCTTGCTGTAGGTGATGGCGGCCTGGTAGAGGCGCGGGGTGCCCTTGTTGGGCCCGTTGGTCTCGTAGGTGCCGGTGAACTTGTCCAGGGTGAAGCTGAACGGCACCAGGTCCTCGGTGTCGAAGAGGTTGCCGGACTTGAAGTCGTCGTAGGAGATGAGGGTGTTGGAGAACCCGTCGCCCTCCACGACCAGCTTGTTGCCCTCGGACTTGAAGAGCTGGCCCCAGGCGAAGGAGATCAGCAGCACGATGAGCGCGATGTGGAAGGCGAGGTTGCCGACCTCGCGCAGATAGCCCTTCTCACCGGCGACGTTGTCCCCGGCGAGGTGGGCACGGAAGCGCTTCTGCTTCAGCAGGGCGAGCGCGGCCTCGCGGACCTGCTCGGGCTCGGCCTCGGTGCGCCAGGTGGTGTAGGCGGGCAGCCGGGTCAGCCGCTTGGGCGCGCCCGGCGGCCGGCTGCGCAGCTGCCCGACGAACTGCCAGGTGCGGGGGATGATGCAGCCGACGAGGGAGACGAACAGCAGGATGTAGATCGCGGAGAACCACACCGAGCTGTAGACGTGGAAGAGGCCGAGCTTGCCGTAGACGTCCCCGAGGGTGGGGTTGTTCTTGACGAAGTCGGCGACCTTGGTCGCGTCGGTGCCGGACTGCGGGATGAGGGAGCCCGGGATCGCACCGAGCGCCACCAGCAGGAGCAGCAGCAGCGCGACCCGCATGGAGGTCAGCTGGCGCCAGAACCAGCGGGCCCAGCCGATGACGCCCAGGGAGGGCAGGTTCGGCGGGCCCTCGACCGGCGCGGTGGACAGCTGGGAGCCGGCGGCCCCGAGGTCCTGCTCGCCGGCGGATGCCTCCGGGGCGTCGGAGGGGCCGGAGGCGTCGGGCGCGGTGGGCGTGGTCTTGCTCATGGATCAGATCCCCACAGAGAAGCCGGCGGACCAGGACTGGACGTCCTGCACGAGGCGGTCCCACACGCCGGTCAGCAGCAGGAGCCCGGTCACGATCATCATGGTGCCGCCGATGCGCATGACCCAGACGTAGTGGCGCTTGACCCAGCCGAAGGCGCCGAGCGCCTTGCGGAAGGCGACCGCGGCGAGCACGAACGGCAGGCCGAGGCCGAGGCAGTAGGCGACGGTCAGTATGGCACCGCGGCCCGCGCTGCCCTGCTGGGAGGACAGGGCGATCACCGAGGCGAGGGTCGGACCGATGCAGGGGGTCCAGCCGATGCCGAACAGCGCACCCAGCAGCGGGGCGCCGACCAGGCCCATGGCGGGCCGGTTGTGGAAGCGGAACTCCCGCTGGGTCATCCAGGGCATCAGGCCCATGAAGAAGACACCCATGAGGATCATGAGCACGCCCAGCACCTTGGACAGCACGCCCTGGTTCTCCTGGAGCGTCTGCCCGAAGTAGCCGAACAGCGCCCCGCTGGAGACGAACACCACGGTGAAGCCGAGCACGAACAGCGAGGCACCGGCGACCATCCGGCCGCGTCGGGCCTCGGCCAGATCGGTGCCGGTGACGCCGGTGACGTACGACAGGTATCCGGGGACCAGCGGCAGGACGCACGGGGAGAAGAAGGAGACCAGACCGCCGAGGACCGCGATGGGCAGCGCGAGCAGCAGGGCGCCGTTGAGGACGGTGCCGTTGTAGCCGGTGTCGGCGGCGAGCGTGACGACTGCGCTCACGTCACTTCTCCGCGAGGACCGGGGCGATCATCTTGCGCAGCTTGCTCTCGCTGAGCGCGGCCAGCGAGCGGGAGGCGATCTTCCCTTCCCGGTCGATGACGAGCGTGGAGGGCACGGCCTGCGGGTTGAGGGTGCCCTTCTGGAAGCGGAGCATCAGCTTGCCGGTGGGGTCGTAGAGGCTGGGGAAGGTGATGCCCATGTCCTTCTCGAAGGCGCGGGCGTTCTGGATGCTGGTGTCGCGGGTGTTGATGCCGACGAACTGGACGTTCTTGGACTTCAGGTCCTTGTAGACCGTCTCCAGGTTGGGCGCCTCGGCCCGGCAGGGGGCGCACCAGGAGCCCCAGATGTTCAGGACGACGACCTTGCCCTTGTAGTCGGCGACGTCGACCTGTCCCCCGTCGACGGTCTTGCCGGAGAGGTCGGGGGCGGTGCCCCGGTCGCCCTGCTTGGCCGTGGAGATGCCGTCCGCGCCCATGATGAAGTTGGTGTCGCCGCCTCCGCCCGAGGTGCCGCCCGAGCTGCACGCGGAAAGGATCAGCGCTGCGGCTGCGGCACCTGCGCTGAACAGGCTGGCACGGACTCGGGAGCGGCTACGGCTGGCGGCACTCATGTGAAAAGTTTCGCATGCCCGTTCTGGGGATCTTGCGCGCCCCCCTTGCGGGCGGAAACCCGCATTTCAGGCAGCGTTCGAGGAGCCTGTGGAGGTGGGCGTGGAGGGGGGCGTGGAGGGGCTCTTGAGGAAGCTGTTCCAGCCACCGGCCGGCCGCTGCCCGACGTCGAGCGTGCGCAGCTTCTCGAGCACCTCCGGCTTCTGTACGTCCATCCAGTCGACGAACTGCCGGAAGGAGACCATGCGGATGTCCGCGCCCTTCTCCTTCTCCCGCGCGATGTGCGTGAAGGCCTGCTCCACGGCGTCCATGTAGATGCCGCCGTTCCAGTGCTCGAAGTGGTTGCCGACGAAGAAGGGGGCGCGGTTGGTCTCGTAGGCGCGCTGGAAGCCGGCTATGTAGGCGCCGGCGGACTGCTTGCGCCAGGCCGGGTAGTTGTAGGCGGGCGCCTTGGTCGAGTTGATCGACTGGTTGGCGAGCATGTTGTAGTCCATGGACAGGACCTCGAAGCTGCGGCCGGGGAAAGGTATCGCCTGGAGGGGCAGGTCCCATATGCCGTTCGTCTTCACGGGCCAGACCTGACGGCCGCCGGGCGAGGAGGCGTCGTAGCGCCAGCCGAGCTCGCGGGCGGTGGGCAGCAGGTTGTCCTGGCCGAGCAGACAGGGCGTGCGCCCGCCGACGAGTTCCTTGTCGTAGTCGAAGGGCAGGGACGGCAGGTCGGTCCAGCCGGTGTTGGTGCGCCACTCCTTGACGAAAGCTTTCGCCTGCTGGATCTCCGAGCGCCACTGCGCCGGCGTCCAGTGCGCGACGGTGCCGTAGCCGCCGCAGAAATGGCCGTTGAAGTGGGTGCCTATCTCGTGCCCCTCGAGCCAGGCGCGCCGGACGTTGGCCAGGGTCGCCTTGACGTGCTCGTCGGTGAGGTAGCCGATGTCGGAGGCGCCGCGGGGGTTGTTCGGGGGGTCGTAGAGCCGCTTCTTCGACTCGGGCAGCAGATACAGCCCGGAGAGGAAGAAGGTCATGTGGGCGTCGTGCTTCCGTGCCAGGTCGAGGAAGCGCGGGAAGAGCCCGTTGCCGACCTCGCCGGCCCCGTCCCAGGAGAAGATCACGAACTGCGGCGGGGCCTGCCCCGGCTCCAACGGCACGGGCTTGCCGGGCTGGTGGGGCTGCTTGCCGGTGAAGGAGGTGGAGCCGTCACCGATGGGACGCGCCGTGGGCTTCGGCGAGGGCTTGGGATCCGAGCCCTTGGAAGGGTGGGACACCCCGCCCGCCCCGTCCGACCCGGTGAGGGTCCCGCACCCCGACAGTCCGGCGGCGGCCGCGGCCCCCGCCCCGAGTCCGAGTGCTCCCCTTCGACTGAGAGTGGGCATGCTTCCCCGATTCATCACGTTCTTGGGTGGTCACCCAGTCAGAGGTGACGGGGAGGGGGGCGGGTTCCGCCACTATTTGCGGATTCGGTAACAAGGACGCGCCCCATAGGGGCGCGGGGAACTGCGCGACCAGCCACGACGACGCAGCAGCCCCCCACGAACCACTACGCCCCGAAGGCCTTGGACTTACCCTTCACAGGCTTGGCACCGGCCCGAAGATGAACCGGCACAAGATCGATCGCGGGCTCGCTGTACCCCACGGACACGATCCGGTCGCCCTGATACGTGAAGGACGTCAAAGAAGCCAGCGTGCACTGCCGCTTCCGCGGATCGTGCCACAGCCGCCGCTTCTCGACCCACGACCGCACGATCCAGATCGGCAGCTGGTGACTCACGAGCACGGCCTCGTGCCCCCGCGCCTGGTCCCGCGCGGCGTCCAGCGCCCCCTTCATCCGGACGACCTGGTCGACGTACGGCTCCCCCCACGACGGCTTGAAGGGGTTGACGAGGTGCTTCCAGTTCTCCGGGTTCTTCAGCGCGCCGTCCCCGACCCCGAAGGTCTTGCCCTGGAAGACGTTCTCGGCCTCGATGAGCCGCTCGTCGGTGGCGAGGTCGAGCCCGTGCGCCTTGGCGATCGGCGTGGCGGTCTCCTGCGCCCGCTCCAGCGGGGAAGCGCAGACGTAGGTGATGTCCCGCGGGGCGAGGTGCTCGGCGACCCGGTCGGCCATCTGCCGGCCGAGCTCGGAGAGGTGATAGCCCGCGAGACGGCCGTAGAGGACCCCGTCGGGGTTGGCGACCTCGCCGTGCCGCATGAGGTGGACGACGGTGATCTCGCTGGTGTGGTCGCTGCTCATGCCGCCGTGGCCTCCGCCGCCGCTCGGGCCGCCGCCGGAAGGGCGTCGGCGATCCGCTGAACCGCCTGCTCGTCGTGGGCCGTGGACACGAACCACGACTCGAAGGAGGACGGCGGCAGGTAGACGCCGTTCTCCAGAAGGGAGTGGAAGAACGCGGTGAACCGGAAGGACTCCTGCGCCTTGGCGTCCTCGTAGTTGCGCACCGCGCGGTCCGTGAAGAACACGGAGAACATGTTGGAGGCGTTCTGCACGGTGTGCGCGACGCCCTCCTTGCCGAGCGCCTCGGAGACCAGGGACTGGATCTGCCGGGACACGGCGTCGACCTTGTCGTAGGCCGAGTCGTCGAGGAGCCGCAGCTGGGCGAGGCCGGCGGCGGTGGCGACGGGGTTACCGGAGAGGGTGCCGGCCTGGTACACGGGCCCGGCGGGGGCGAGGTGCGCCATGACGTCGGCCCGGCCACCGAAGGCGGCGGCCGGGAAGCCACCGCCCATGACCTTCCCGAAGGTCATGAGGTCGGGCCGGACGCTGTCGATGCCGTACCAGCCGCTGCGGCTGGTACGGAACCCGGTCATGACCTCGTCGGAGATGTAGAGGGCGCCGTTCTGCGCGCAGGCGTCCTTGAGCCCCTGGTTGAACCCGGGCAGCGGCGGCACGACGCCCATGTTGCCGGGCGAGGCCTCGGTGATCACACAGGCGATCTCGCCGGGGTGCCGGTGGAAGGCCTCGTGGACGGCCTCCAGGTCGTTGTACGGCAGCACGATCGTGTCGCCGGCCTGGGCACCGGTGACGCCGGGGGTGTCGGGCAGCGCGAAGGTGGCGACCCCGCTGCCCGCCGCGGCGAGGAGCGAGTCGACGTGACCGTGGTAGCAGCCGGCGAACTTGATGACCTTGGTGCGCCGGGTGAAGCCGCGGGCGAGCCGGATCGCGGACATGGTGGCCTCGGTCCCGCTGGAGACGAGCCGCACCTGGTCGACGGGCTCGACCCGGGCCACGATCTCCTCGGCGAGCGCGACCTCGCCCTCACCGGGGGTGCCGAAGGAGGTGCCCTTCGACACCGCCTCCTGGACGGCGGCGATCACCTCGGGGTGCGAGTGCCCGAGGATCATCGGGCCCCAGGAGCAGACGAGGTCGACGTACTCCCGCCCGTCGGCGTCCGTCAGGTACGGACCGGTGCCGGACACCATGAAGCGGGGGGTGCCGCCCACGGCACGGAAGGCGCGGACCGGGGAGTTCACGCCGCCGGGCGTGACGGCCGACGCGCGGTCGAACAGGGCCTGCGAGACAGGCGCATCGTACGAATAGGGCAGTTCACTCATAACTTGCGACTACTCCGACCTTCTCCGGTTCGTTCGGCTTTCTCGGACTCCGTTGCCGGTGACCACCTCAGAGTAGGCCAGCCCTCGAAGCCCTCCGGCGTCCGGCGATCTGCGAAACTGGATGCAGATACACACAGCTCACGGGGACGATGGCGGCGAGCCGTTCGTCCAAGGGCTGCGAAGATCCTGCGGACAGGTGTTTCAGCGCACGTTTCGGCGGGCGGCCGTGGGGGAGGTCACTGACACGATGATCGGGTTGCGCGGCGGGGCCTGCGCGTCCTAGAAAAGCAGTCGGGTGGAGATATGCATCGCGGTGGCGGACTGGGCGAGGGGACTGACGACCTGGGTCCTCGACGTGCCCGGCGGGGGAAGCACCGGCGCGAGGCGGAGGAAGCCGGCGAGGCACGCCAGGGTCATGGTGCCGTGGCGCCGGGTGAGTCGGATCGCGACGAACGACGTATCGAACGTCGTATCGATCCGTTGAGGGCGGGAAGCAGGAATGGTGGTCGGGTGGGGGTGACGTACAAGTACTTCGGCGCGCCCGACGGCGCGACCGCGGCCCGCGTGCCGATCTCGATGCGCCCCGAGGAACTCGGCGGCGACGAGCTCGGCATGAACGGCATGTTCACCAAGATCAAGCCGGAGACCATGGCGGCGATGGTCCTCACCGGCATAGAAGGCGTCCCCCTCCACAAGGTCCCCCCGCTCGAACTGGTCGTCCTGCACCCCGACTACGCGGTGGTCAAGCTGCCCATGACGGTGGTGGACCCGCTGCGCGGCATAGGCGAGGAGGCGGTCGGCGCGGCGGCCTTCATCTGGTCGACGGTCCCGGACCGGGGCGGCCCGCGGGACGCGTTCAATGTGTACCAACTGCTGCACGAGTGGCAGGACTTCAGCCATCGGTTGCATGAGGCGGGGCATCAGCCGTACTGCCTTGTGTGGCCGTGACCGGGGTTTCCCACGGATCGGGCGGGGTCTTCGGGCCTCGCCCTTTTCAGTTCCCGAAGGGGCCGCCTGGCGGGTGATGCTCAGGCGGGTCGCGCGGGGGCCCGTAGTTCGACCTCGTATCCGCCCTGGGGAGTGGGTGCTGCGGTGAGGGTGCCGTCCAGCAGTTCGGCGCGTTCTCTCAGGCCGATCAGGCCGTGCCGGGCGCTGGGCAGGGCCACGGAGGGGCGAGTGGGGGCGGTGTTGGTGACGGTGACGCCGAAGTGCCGCGTGTCGTGCCACAGGCGTACGTCGGCGCGGGCGCCGGGGGCGTGCTTGCGGACGTTCGTGAGGGCTTCCTGGACCGTGCGGTAGACGGTGCGCTGCGCGGTGGTGCTGATGCCGGGCGGGAGGCCGCCGGTCAGGGTGGTCTCGATGCCGCTGTTGGCGACCAGCTGCTGGAGGTCGGCGAGGGTGGGCTGGGGAGTGAGTTCGGTCTCCTTGCCACCGGTGGCACGCAGCAGGGTGACCATGTGGCGGAGTTCGTCGAGGGTGTCCACGCTCAGGGTGCGGATGGTGCGGGCGGCGGCGCGGGCGTCGGGGTCCTTGGCGGCGACCTGAAGGGCTCCGGCCTGTACGGCGATCAGGCTGACCTGGTGGGAGACGACGTCGTGCATCTCGCGGGCGAGTTGGGCGCGTTCGCGGGCGAGGACGGTCTGGGCGTACAGGGCGCGTTCGTGTTCGCGGGCCACTTCGACCTCGACGAGCTGACGGGCCACGTCGTGCCTGGCCTGCACGAGCTGGCCGAACAGGATCGGCGCGAAGGCCGTGGCCAGCGTGTAGACGAACTGGATGAGCGTCCAGGTCCGGTCGCCGGACGTCGTGTCGCCGGAGAACGTGTCGGACAGGGGCCAGGCGAGGGTGCCCACCGCCGCGTTCAGCAGGGCGCATCCGGCCAGCAGCGGACGGTTGCGGGTGTGCCTGGCCACGGTGTACAGGGCGGCGATCGGCGCGACCGCCACGTCCATGAACAGGGTCATGGGCAGGGTCAGCAGGAAGACGGTCAGGGGAAAGCGCCTGCGCAGCAGCAGTCCGGCGCAGCCGAGGCCGGCGCAGGCCCACATGACCGGTGTCGCCTCGTCGTAGAGGTTGATCCAGGCGTCGAGCGCGGCGAGCACGACGAGGCCCGCGTCCACGGCCCAGGGCGGCACCCGACGCCACGGGCCCCGGCGCGGGCTCATCGCCTGTGGCCCCGTGCCGCGTCGGAGCCGTCGTCACTGAGCAGTCCGGCCCGCTCCGCGAGGAGCGCGGCCTGGACGCGGCCGGCGACCCGGAGCTTGGTCAGGATCGAACTGACGTGGTCCTTGACGGTGCCCGCGCTCAGATGGATGCGGGCACCGATGTCGGCGTTGGACAGTCCTTCCGCGACCAGGACCAGGACGTCACGTTCCCGGTCGCTGAGCAGCTGCACGCGCGCCACGTCCACGTCCTGGGACCCGCCCGGACCCGGGTGACCGCGCAGCAGGGCCCGCGAGGCCTTCGGGGACATCACCACCCCACCCGCGGCCAGGGTGCGTACGAGGTGGGCGAGCTGTTCGGGCTCGGTGTCCTTGAGCAGGAAGCCCGCGGCTCCCGAGCGCAGCGCGGTCACGATGTACTCGTCGGTGTCGAAGGTGGTCAGCATGGCCACGATGGGCGGCTCCGGCAGCTCCTGGAGCTGCCTCAGGACGGTCAGACCGTCCACGTCCGGCATACGGATGTCGAGGAGCACGACGTCCGGGTGCTCGCGCCGGATCACGTCCGCGGCCTGCGCTCCCGCCGCGGTCGCCACGACCTGGATGCCGTCGGAGGAGTTCAGGATGAGCTCGAACCCGGACCGCACCAGCGCCTCGTCGTCCACCACCACCACCCGGATCACCGGCGTCGCCTCACACTCGTCTGTTCTGTCCACCGCTGTCGTCGACACTACGTCCGGCGCGACGGGCGGCGGCACGGCCACTGCGGACACCCGCCACCCGGCAGGCCGCTTCCCACCGTTCGGGGGGAGTGTTCCGACGCACATCCGGTGAGGCCCCACCGGTCTGTCGGGGCCCCCGCCGAGTGGCTGGAGACGACCCCGGGGTGGTGGCCGTCGGGCGACGGTCAGCTCCGTACGGTGACGACCGGTGAGTCCGGCTTGCCGGTTCGCGAAGATCCGGTCAGGGACCGGGCGATGAGCACCGAGCCTCCGCCGTGGAGCAGCACGCTGCCGAGCACCGTCAGGGTCATGGCGTACAGGGCGGTGTCGGCGTACCGCCCGTCCGGCAGCGCGTTGAAGGCGAGCAGGCCGAACACGATGGAGGTGGTGCCGCGTGGTCCGAGCGCACCCACCATGAGCCGTTCCCGCCAGGTGAACGTCGAGCCGAGGAAGGCGAGCAGGACGGGAAGGACGCGTACGACGGTGAGCGCGGCGACGCAGAGCACGACGGTGGGCCAGTGGAGGCCCTCCTCCATGGCGAGCACCACGGCGTTGCCGAAGAAGAACCACATGCACATCGTCGCCATCGCGTTGGTGTCCTCGATGAGCTGGAAGTCCGAGGCGTGGGGAGCCGGCGCGCCCCCACGGCGGACCGGTGCCTGCCTGACGTAGCGGAAGGCAATCCCGCACACGAACGAGGCCACGAAGCCGTTGCCCTCCAGCGCCGTGGTCACGGTGTAGGCGAGCAGCGGTGTGACCAGCACGGCGATCCGCCGGGACTGCTCCGTCATCCACTCCGCGCGCTCGGCCTTGTTGATCAGCCACGCCACCACGGCCCCCAGTGCGAAGCCGACCACGAGGGCCTTCAGCGCGAACGGCACGGCCGTGCCGAGGGCCTCCAGGGGCGTGCGGGTGACGGAGTCGGTGCCGACGAGGATCAGGGCGAACAGGAACAGGGGCGAGACGATGCCGTCGTTGTAGCCGCCCTCCACGTTGAGCACGCCGCGCACTCTCGCCGGGATACGCGGGTCGCGCACCAGCGTCTCGGCCGGGGCGAAGTCGGTCGGGACGACGATGCACGCGATGAGCAGCAGCAGCGCGACCGGCAGCCCGGGCAGCAGCAGCATTCCCAGGAGCACCAGCGTGATCAGGCTCAGGGGCAGGGCCACCAGCAGGGCCCGAGCGGCGGAGCCGGGGTCGTTGCCGAACAGTCGGCCGCCCGGCAGTTCGGTGGCGTCGACGAACAGCAGGACGGCCAGGATGACCTCGGCCACGTGCTGGGCGACCTGGGAGTTCAGGGTGGCGGCGATATGGCTGTGGGTGAACACCCCTGTGACCACGCCCGCGAGCACCAGCACCAGGGGGGCTCGCACATGTCGTTGCTCCAGCCGACCGGCGACCAGCGACCACCCGGCCACGACCGTGGTGATCACAATCAGGACAAAGATCATGTGCATCCGCTTCAGAACTCGGAACGGTCCGGCGGTCACCCCGCCGGGACCTCCACCAGGGCGTCGACCGGCATGAGCGCAGGCAGACGGTACAACGGCCGAGGCCCGGCGAACAGCACCGTTCCAGTTGCCGGATGACGGCGGGCGGGTGGCCGGCGAGGGGGTGACGGGGACGCCGAGCCGCCCGCGGCGAGCGCGTCGGCGCCGGCTTCTCGGCGCTGTCGATCCCGGTCACCGGACCAACCCTGCCGAGACGGTGGCCGGTCGACCATCTGCCGGGCGTCGGGAGGTGCCCCGCCGGTCGGCCGGAGGTGGTGCGCTGATGCCGGGAACTACTCGTTCGGTCCGGCCGGCTTTCGGTCGTTCTCCAGCAGGGCCGCTCCGAGCGGGGTCAGGGCGTGCAGGACCGTGTTGGCGTGGCGGTGGCTGGTGATCAGGCCGGCGTCGCGCAGGACCGCGGTGTGATGGCTGGCCGTGGTGGGGGTCACGCCGGCCCGGCGGGCGGCTTCGGTGGTGGTGGCGCCGGTCGCGCCGGCTCTCAGGATGGCCGCACGGGTGGGTCCGAGCAGCGCGTTCAGCGCTGGTGAGTCCGTGTGCGGGGTCGTCGTGGGCCGGTGATGGAGGGGGTAGAGGAGGACGGACGGGAGCCCGGGGTCGGCCAGCGCGACGGGCGCCTGCCAGCAGAAGTAGGAGGGGATCAGGAGCAGCCCCCGCCCGTCGAGGTGGACGTCGCGGTGGTCCGGGTACGGATCGA
Organism: Streptomyces sp. NRRL B-3229; assembly: GCF_000719505.1. Classification (NCBI taxonomy): domain Bacteria; kingdom Bacillati; phylum Actinomycetota; class Actinomycetes; order Kitasatosporales; family Streptomycetaceae; genus Streptomyces; species Streptomyces sp. NRRL B-3229. Next base: position 111,790 of record NZ_JOGP01000015.1, read on the forward strand.
TCTCCAGGACCGGTGGCCGCCAGCGGATCGTGGGGCCCAGTCCGGCCAGCAGGCCCTCGGTCCCCGCGTGGAACAGGGTGTGGGCGTGCCGGGCCCGTTCGGCGTGCAGCCGTTCCTGGATGGACTCCTCGTGCGGGGCGATCACGGCCCGGTGGTAGGCGCGCAGGGCGTCCACGAGCTGTTCGCGCAGGTCGGGCTCGGTGAGTCGGCGGGTCCAGGCCGGCGCTCCGACGGCCCGGCCGAGCGCGTCCACCTCGCGCGCGACCCGCTCGCACGGCGTCGCCAGAACCGCCTCCAGGCCGGCCTCCAGTCCCTGGGCGCCTTCCGGTGGTGTCAGGAAGTCGGGGAAGTAGCTGGCGCGGGGGAAGAGCGGTAACAGGAAGGTCTTCACGGTCCGTTCGAGCCCGGCCAGCCGCAGCGCGTCGCATGCGGTGCGGAACCAGGGGGCGTAGGCCCAGCGGCCGTCGCGGGTCTGGAGCCGGTGCAGACTGACCGCGATCTCCCAGAGGGCGTGCGGTTCGGTCGCCACTCTGACTCTGGTGAGGTCCTCGGACGTGAAGTGAAAGCGGAGCATCCGTTTCCCCGTGGAGCAGTGGTGCGGACCTGCGAAGTGTCACTGGGCTCGCATGAGCATGACAGCTGCATGCCGGGCCGGGAAGCATGAATTCCCGCCAGCCGTAGGCCCGTTGGCGCAGTCCACCAGGAAGGTACGACATGTTCTCGTCCGAGCAGGAGCACGACCGCACGTCTCGCCGCACCCCCCGTCGGGGCCGTCTGGGTCTCGTCGCCGGGGCGCTCACCCTCGCCACGGCCGCCCTGGGTCTGGTCGCACCGAGTTCCGCGAGCGCCACGGCGCAGGCGTGGGAGTGCAACAGCGGCAACGTGTGCGTCTACAGCGGCAACAACGGCACGGGCAGCCGGTGTTCGTGGAGCAACGCCGACCCGGACTGGTACAGCGGCGACATCCAGTGTTCGTGGGCCGACAACCAGGTCGTCCGGTCGATCTACAACCGCGGCACGTCGTCCTCGTACAACTGGGTCGTCCTCTACACCGGTGCCAACTACACCGGCGACCACTACTGCTGGGCGCAGAACGGCGGCTTCGGCTCGGAGTTCAACACCAAGATCCGCTCCCACCGCTGGCGCTCCACCTGTTCATGACCGCATGACGGGTCGGCGGGACCCGGAGCACCGGGTCCCGCCGACCCGTGGTGCGTCCCGGAGTCGGGCCGTCGGCTAACGACCGCTGGTCGGCCCCGTGCCCGAGTGGCTGACGATCTCCCCGCCGGTCCGCTCACGGAACGTCCTCAGCGCGTCGATCTTCGCGCTGACGATCCAGCGGGGGCCCACGAGGAAGTCCGCCCGGTACACGGACGCGGACTCCAGCCACGCCTCCTTGAACCGCTCCTCGGGGAAGGTGGTGACGAGGTAGTCGACGTCGTCGGTGTGGCAGACGCCCTGGCGCAGTTCGTCCGCCTCGATGCGGATCCTGGCCTCGCAGCCCGTGAGTCCCGCGATGACCTCGACCTTCGCGGGCGCCACGACTCCCGCCCGCACCGCGGAGATCGCGGGGCTCTTCGACGCCTTGCGCTCGCCGGACGCTTCGTCCGCCCCGCCGCCGCAGGCCACGGTCAGCGGCATCAGGGCGAGCCCGGCACCGACGGCAGCGCCTCGGGCCAGTCGGGCGACCACAGGAGTACGGCCGGTGGGTGACGGCGGCTGCGCGTGGGGCACGTCGCTTGCTCCGTATCCGGGCGCGGGCGGCCCGATCGGGGACACACGGTCACCTCGGGGTACGCGTGAACGCCCACGCGCGTTCACCCGCCGGCCCAGGGGCACCCCCGCGTCCGGCCGCGGCCGTCAGCCCTCGTCCCCCGGCACCTCCCTCATCCCGTCCACGACCGCCCGCCGGGTGATCGCGACCGTGAAGGTCACCGTTCCCTTCTTGAAGGTGTCGCTCGGCTCGACCTGCACGCTGCGCTCCCCCAGGAACGCGTAGGTCTTCTTGTCGAAGATCCACTCCGTGCGCTCCCCGTTCTGCTCGTCGAGCCGCGCGACGGCGACCCCGTGGCGGCCGACCGCGTCGACCGCGTCGTTCACCGCGACGACCCCGGGGATACGGGCGGCGGCCCTGAAGAGCGCCGGGGTCAGCTTCGCGGGCGGGTAGCTCTCGGTCAGCATGTCTCCGATGGCGACGAACGCGGCCTGGTCGCGCGGGACTTCGGGGTCCCGGACGGCGTCCGACTCCTGGTAGATCTTCCGCAGCAGCGCCGCGGGATCGGTGGGCAGCTTCGCGAGCCGGTCGTAGGCCGAGCCGGCCGGGTTCGGTCCGGCCAGGGTGATGCCGTCCTTGCCCGTGTTGCCGGGCTCGATCAGCCAGCCGTCGCGGCCGTCGGGGGACTGCCAGACCTGACGGGAGTGCAGCTTCTGGCTCACGATCGTGGTCTTGTCGCCGACGGTCCTGGGATAGGTGCTGGCGACCTTGGACGCGATGTAGAGGAACTGGTCGGCCCGCACGGTGGTTTCGGAGGTGTCGGCGGCGGCCAGGGCGATGTGGTCGAGCAGCGGCTCGACGCCCCGGGCGTCGACGGCGCCGATCCGGGTCGTCAGCGCGGGCCCGCCGGCCGAGGAGGTGCCGGACTCCCCGCCGCCGGACAGGGCGACCCCGCCCACCACGGCGCCGGCCAGGGCGCAGGCCAGCGCGGGCAGCAGGACCGCGCGGCGCAGGAACGGGTTCGAACGAGCGGGGGCGGCCGCTGTCGACGGGGTGTCACGCGCCGGAACGGCCGGGGCAACGGTGGTCGTACGAAGGTCCTCGCGGATCCGGGCCATCATCTGCTCCTTGTGGAACTGGTGGCGGCCCGCCGGCAGATCCCGCTCCCCGGAGGACAGCAGACCCTGGGTCTCCGTCCACTCGGCCGGGTGCGGCTGGGAGGGGCTGGCGTTCATCGGTTTCCTTCCTGTGCGGACCGGATCACGAAGTCGCGATCACCCTGTGTCTGCCGGTTCGTCCGGGTGAGTTCCCGTTTCCTTCGCGCCGGTCGGGCCAGTTCCGCCTCGGCCAGCTTCCGCAGCCGGCCGCGCGCCCGGGAGAGCCGGGAGCGGACGGTCCCGACGGGGACGCCGAGGGCGCGGGCCGCGTCGGCGTACTCCAGGCCCTCCCACAGACACAGCACGAGGACCTCGCGTTCGGGGCGTCTCAGTGCGGCGAGCGCGGTCACGCTGGCGGCGATCCGGCGCCGGTCGTCCATGCGCCCGGCGGTCTCCTCCGCGTGATCGGCGACCTCCGGGACACCCGCCGCGGCCGCCGCCCCGGCCGCCGCGCGGTAGCGCCGGTTGCCGCGGCAGTGGGAGCGGGCGACGTTGGTGGCGATGCCGAGCAGCCACGGCCGCAGTGACCCCCCGTCGGCGTCGACGGAGGTCCGGCGCCGCCAGGCCTCCATGAAGGTGGCCGACATGACGTCCTCGGCCACGGACCAGTCGGCGGTCAGCCGGAAGGCGTGGTTGTACACCGAGCGGGCGCACTGGTCGTAGAGCTCCGCGAAGGCGTCCGGATCCCCGGCCCGGATGCGGGTTCGCATATCTGTGGTCACGTCCTCAACTGCGCGCCCGGATCGCCGAGTTCCCGTGACACACGTCACACTCGCCTCTCGCTCCGCGACCAATGTTGTGCACTTTATTGACGGCAGTCACCAGACAGCCTAATTTCACGGTGTCCTTCCCCCGCTCAAGGGAGAGCGAGATGCCCCCGTCCCCCACCGCATCCGACCGCACCCGCCAACTCCGCCGAGTCGCCCTCTCCGGTCTGCTCGGCACCGCCGTCGAGTTCTACGACTTCCTCGTCTACGGCACGGTCGCCGCCCTCGTCTTCGGCGAACTGTTCTTCCCCGGCGCCGACCCCGCCGTGGGCACCATCGCCGCGTTCGGCACCTTCGCCGCCGGATACGTGGCCCGCCCCATCGGCGGCATCGTCTTCGGACACTTCGGCGACCGTCTCGGCCGCAAGAAGATGCTGCTGCTCACCATGGGCCTGATGGGCGGCGCCAGCTTCCTCATCGGCCTGCTGCCCACCTACGACACCATCGGCGTGTGGGCGCCCGTCCTGCTGATCACCCTGCGCGTGGTCCAGGGCATCGCCATCGGCGGCGAGTGGGGCGGCGCGACCCTGATGGTCGTGGAACACGCGGGCGAGAAACGCCGCGGCCTGTGGTCCAGCTTCACCCAGATGGGAGCCCCGCTCGGCTCCCTGATCTCCGCCGCCGTCGTCGCCCTGGTCTCCACCCTCCCCAAGGACCAGTTCGCGGCCTGGGGCTGGCGGGTGCCGTTCCTGCTGAGCGTGCTGCTGCTCGGCGTCGGCCTGTTCGTCCGCCTCCAGGTGGTCGAGAGCCCGCTGTTCGCCGAGGTGAAGAAGGAGCGCGCGGAGTCCCGGCTGCCGATCCTCGACGTCCTCAAGCGCCCCCGTCCCGTCCTGCTGGCCTGCTGCGTCGGCATCGGCGCCTTCACCGCCCAGTCCCTGCTGACCAGTTACCTCATCTCGTACGCCACCGGCATCGGCCACCCCCGCCCGCAGGTGCTCACCGCGCTCACCGTCTCCGCCGCGGTCGCCCTGGTCGTGCTGCCCTGCGCCTCAGCGCTCTCCGACCGGATCGGCCGCCGCCCGGTCGTCCTCGCCGGCGCGCTCCTCTCCGCCGCCACCGCCTTCCCCGTCCTGGCCCTGGTCGACCGGAAGTCCTCGGGAGCCCTGATCCTGGCCGTCGTCATCGGCCACGGCATCTCCCAGTCGCTGATGTACGGCCCGCTCGGCGCCCTGTTCAGCGAGATGTTCGGCACCAAGGTCCGCTACACCGGTGCCTCCCTCGGCTACCAGGGCGCCACCCTGGTCGGCGCCGGCTTCTCCCCGCTGATCGCCACGAGCCTGGTCGCGAGCAGCGGCAACGGCACCCCGGTCGCCCTGCTGCTGTGCGGCGGCTCGCTGATCACCGCGCTGACGGTGTTCCTCGTCCGCGAGACGAGCCGGACCTCCCTCACCGACCCGGCGTCCGAACTCCCCACCCCCCACACCGAGGAGATCACCGCATGAGGCCCAGCACCCGCATCGCCTGCGCGGCCGCGCTGCTGCTCACCCTCACCACCGCACCGGCGGCCACGGCGACCGCCGACCCGGCAACCACCCACGTGGACGGCCAACTCCCCTCCGGCGCCACGTACATGATGGACGTCCCCACCACCTGGAACGGCACCGTCCTCCTCTTCAGCCACGGCTACGCCACCGGCCCCGCCAACCCCGCCCAGGACGCCCCGAGCGCCGCCGCCAAGTCCCTTCTCCTCCAGCAGGGTTACGCCCTCGTCGGCTCTTCCTACGCCAGCACCGGCTGGGCGGTCACCGACGCGGTCCCCGACCAGCTGGCCACCCTGAAGACCTTCACCGACCGCTTCGGTGCGGCCTCCCGCACCATCGCGTGGGGATCGTCGTACGGCGGCCTGGTCACCACCGCGATCGCCGAACGCGCCCCGGACGAGATCGACGGCTCGATCTCCATGTGCGGCCTGGTCCAGGGCGGCGTGGCCAACTGGAACAACACCCTGGACCCGGCCTTCGCCCTCAAGACACTCCTGGGCTCCGACGTCCCCCTCGTCGACCTCCCGACGCAGCAGGCCGCCACCGACGCGGCCAACACGCTCACCGCCGCCGTCGACTCCGCCCAGTCGACGGCCGAGGGCCGGGCCAGGATCGCCCTCGCCGCCGCCCTCCACAACATCCCGGTCTGGAACGCCACCGCCCAGACCCGCCCCGCCGCCACGGACTGGGACGCCCAGCAGGCCAACCAGTACGACGCGGTCAAGGGCCTGCTGAAGATCGCCGCCTTCAACCGGCGCCAGGAGGCCGAGGTCCGCGCGGGCGGCAACATGTCCTGGAACACCGGCGTCGACTACGCCCGGCTGCTCGCCGAGTCATCCGTCCGCAAGGAGGTCACCGAGCTGTACAAGAAGGCCGGCCTCTCCCTGCGCAAGGACCTCGCGACACTGAACCGCGCCCCGCGCATCGGCGCCGACCCGAAGGCCACCGGCTGGATGAGCCGCACCAGCAGCTTCACCGGCAAGCTGGCCAAGCCCCAGCTCACCGTCCACACCATCGGCGACCCGCTGGTCCCCGTCCAGACGGAGAGCGCACTGAAGCGGGCGGTCACGGCGGCCGGTTCCGGCCCCCTGCTGCGCCAGGCGTACGTCGACAACGCCGGCCACTGCACCTTCAGCCCCGCCGAACAAGTCGCCGCCCTGCACACCCTGGAGGACCGCCTGACCACCGGCACCTGGCGGGGCACCGACCCGGCGTCCCTCAACGCCCGCGCCACCGCGGCCGACCCCACCGCCCCCACCCGCTACGTCCGGTACCACCCCACCCCCTACCTGCGCCCGTACGACCTTGCGCACACCGCCGACCGCCGATGACCTCGTACGACCGCCTGCCGCACGGTCGGCGGGCGGTCGTACCCTTGCCCCCGTGGAGGACGACGACATCCTGGACACCGCGGAGGGGCCGCAGTCACGCCCGCAGTCGCTCATGCTCACCTTCTTCGGCAACCACGTCCTGGAGGAGGGGGACCTGGCCGTCTACTCGGGCAGCATCATCGACGTCCTGGGCCGCGTCGGCGTGGGCGAACAGGCCGTGCGCTCCACCCTCACCCGCATGGTCAACCGGGGTCTGCTCCAGCGTCAGCGCGAGGGACGCAAGATGTTCTTCGGCCTGACCCCGCAGGCCACCCGCGTCCTGATCGACGGCCGTACCCGCATCTGGGAGCAGGGCGCCGTCAACGACGACTGGGACGGCTCCTGGACCCTGCTCGGCTTCTCCCTGCCCGACTCCTGGAAGCGCCAGCGCCACGACCTGCGCTCCCGGCTGACCTGGTCCGGCTTCGGCGCCCTGTACAGCGGCCTGTGGATCGCCCCCGGCGAGGTGGACGTCTCCGCGGTGGTCGCCGAGCTCGGCCTCACCGCGCACGTCAAGATCTTCCACGCGCGGGCCGCCGAGGTGACCGACATCGAGCAGATGATCAGCGACACCTGGGACCTGGACTCCATCGCCGCCCGCTACGTCACCTTCGACAAGCGCTGGAGCGACCGGCTGGGCCACGCCCCCGACGCCGACCCGATCGGCACCCGCCTCCGCCTGGTCAGCGAGTGGCTGTGGACCATCCGCACCGACCCGAGACTCCCGGCCCGCCACCTCCCCCCCACCTGGCCGGCCCACACGGCCCAGGAAACCTTCTACAAGGTCGCCAAACAGACCCACCCGGCGCTGGCGGCGGCCCGAACGTCCCTGGAGACGATTCCCTTGCACCGGGAGCCGGCTTAAGGCTCGCCGTGCTGCGTGGGGGCGGCTTCGGTCGTTCGGCGGGTGCGGGTGCGTCGTGGCTGGTCGCGCGGTTCCCCGCGCCCTGGGGAGTTGCACTCACGTGCGCCATGACGCCTCCAGGGGCGCGGGGAACTGCGCAAAAAGTGCCCGCCCCCCCCCCACGCGCCCGCAGACAACCAGCTACCCGTCACCGGTCATCCCGCCCACCGTGAACCCGATGACCGTCCCGCCCCCGTCCCGCGAGAACGCGAACGGCGCTCCGCCGTGCGACAGCGCGACCTCCCGCACGATCGACAACCCCAGCCCCGACCCCGGCAGGGACCGCGCATCCGCGGCCCGGTAGAACCGGTCGAACACCCGCACGAGATCCGCGTCCGCGATCCCCGGCCCCCGGTCGAGGACCTCCACCCGCACCGGCCCCGCCACCGTGAACCCGGACACCGAGATCTCGATCGGCGCAGACCCCTCCCGGTCGAACTTCGCCGCGTTCTCGACCAGGTTGGACACCGCCCGCTGGAGCATCCCCGGCCGACCGTCCGTCACCGTCGCCCCTTTCGCGTGGACCACGATCTCCCGCCCGGTCCGCCGCCGGGCCAGCCCCGCCACGTCCTCGGCGACATCCGCGAGATCCACCCGCTGCGGTGGCTCGTTGTCCGACTGCCCCGCCGCGAGGTCGACCAGCTCGTTGACGAGGTCCGTCAGCTCCCGCGCCTCCTGCGTGAGATCGGCGACCAGTTCCTCACGGGTCGCGGGCGGCAGCTCGTCGATCCGCCGCAGCAGCGAGATGTTCGTACGCAGCGAGGTGAGCGGCGTCCGCAGCTCGTGCCCCGCGTCCTGCACCAGCCGCCGCTGGTCCTCCTCGGACTGCGCGAGCCGCCCCAGCATCCGGTCGAAGGCCCGCCCCAGCCGTCCCACCTCGTCGTACCCGGTGACCGGCACCTCGATCTCCAGCCGCCGGGTCCGGGCCACGTCCTCCGCGGCGGAGGTGAGAATCACCAGCCGCCGGGTGATCCGCCGGGCCAGCCACCAGCCGAACAGCCCGGCCCCGATCACCACCGCGGCCATGAGCAGGAACGTCCGCTGCTGAAGCGCCCGCAGCAGATCCTCGGTGTCGCTGAACTCCTGGGCGACCTGCACGGCCCCCCGCCCCCCGCCGAGGGAGACGGTGGCGATCCGGTACACGTCGCTGCCGACCGAGACCTCCTTGTGGAGCACCATCCGCCCGGCGACCCGCGCACCCGCGATGTCCCGGTCCCCGGCGGTGACGGGCAGTCCCGGCCGCCCGGGGTCGGCGACCGCCCCGGTGGCCCCGAGCACCTGCACATCCGTACGGGCGGGTCGCACCAGGTCGTGCCCGGGCGCCGAGGACGAGAAGTCGTCCGTGGCCATCCGCTGCTGGCGGACCTCGTCCCGCAGATCCTGTACGACCTGGTCGAACACGGACTCCTGGTCGACCCGCACCAGACGGGCCGCGGCACTGTAGGACAGCACACCCACGAGAACGGTCACCGCGGCCGTCACCGCGGCGAAGGACACCACGAACGTGGTCCGCAGGGACAGCAGCCGGGGCCGCGGCCGGGCCCAGATCCGAGCCAGCCGCCCCACTCAGTCCTCCCGGAGCACGTAACCCACGCCGCGCACCGTGTGGATCAGCTGGGGCGCGCCGGGTTCGTCGAGCTTGCGGCGCAGGTAGCCGACGTAGACGGCGAGGTTCTTGGAGCCGGGCCCGAAGTCGTAGCCCCAGATCCGGTCGTAGATCGTGGAGTGGTCGAGGACGATGCCCGCGTTGCGCACGAGCAGTTCGAGGAGCTCGAACTCGGTGCGGGTCAGCTCCAGCTCGCGGGGGCCGCGCCAGGCCCGCCGCGCCTGGATGTCCATACGCAGCCCGGCCGCCTCGATCCGCCCCGCGGGCAGCTCGGGTGCGACGGCCTTGGGCGCCGCACCGACCGGGGCCATCCCGTCGGGGCTGGTCCGCCGCAGCAGGGCACGCAGCCGGGCGAAGACCTCCTCGACGTCGAAGGGCTTGACCACGTAGTCGTCGGCGCCCGCGTCGAGGCCCGCGATCCGGTCCTGCGTCTCCACGAGCGCCGTGAGCATGAGGATGGGCGTGCGGTCGCCCTCGGCGCGCAGCACCCGGCAGACCTGGAGTCCGTCGATGCCGGGCATCATCACGTCGAGGACGAGCACGTCCGGCGGCGTCCTGTGAGCCTGCGCCAGCGCCTCCACCCCGTCGGCGACCGCGGTGACCTGGTAGCCCTCCAGGATCAGGGCGCGCTCCAGGGCATGACGGATGGCGCGGTCGTCTTCGGCGAGCAGCACGTTTTGGGGCACCCCCTCAGTGTGCCGTGCCCGCCGAGTCGTGCGACGTGATGCGCAGCTCACCGGGTGCCCTTCTTACTGGCCTCTCACCCCGTCGGCCGCAGCGCGGCAAGCCGCTCCTCGAAGGGCACGACGTCCTCGAAGGTGTCCGCCGAAGGGCGCCGGCCGGCGGCCTTCGGGACCGCTGACAGCCCGCTCATCAGCGCGGCCAGCTCCCCGGCCGCCCGCTCGATCCGCGCGTCCAGCCCTTCCGCGCCCCAGTCCTCCGAGGCGGCGTACACCCCGGTCGGCACGACGACGGCCTTCAGGTAGGAGAAGAGCGGCCGCAGGGCGTGGTCCAGCACCAGGGAGTGCCGTGCGGTCCCGCCGGTCGCGGCGATCAGCACCGGCTTCCCGGCCAGCGCCTCCGGCTCGACCAGGTCGAAGAAGGACTTGAAGAGCCCGCTGTACGACGCCGAGAACACCGGCGTGACGACGACCAGTCCGTCCGCCCCGGTCACGGCGTCGAGCGCGGCGCTCAGCGCCTGCCCGGGGAAGCCGTTGGTGAAGTGGTGCGCGATGTCGACGGCGAGTTCCCGCAGCTCCACGACCTGGACGTGCACCTCGGCGGTACGCCCCACGGCCGCGGCCAGCCGGTCGGCCAGCAGACGGGTGGACGACGGGACGCTCAGCCCCGCGGACACGACGACGAGCTTCATGCGACGACCTCCTTCTTCTGCACGGCCTGTCCGGCCTCGTTCTGCGCGGCGGCCAGCAGGGACGCGTGGGTGGGTGCTTCCGGGACGTCCGCCGGCCGGTTCACCGCGAACTCCTTGCGCAGCACCGGGACGACCTCCTCGCCGAGCAGGTCGAGCTGCTCGAGCACGGTCTTCAGCGGCAGCCCGGCATGGTCCAGGAGGAACAGCTGGCGCTGGTAGTCGCCGGCGTACTCGCGGAACTTCAGCGTCTTCTCGATCACCTGCTCCGGCGAGCCGACGGTCAGCGGGGTCTGGTCGGTGAACTCCTCCAGGGAGGGCCCGTGACCGTAGACCGGGGCGACGTCGAAGTAGGGCCGGAACTCGCGGACCGCGTCCTGGGAGTTCTTCCGCATGAACACCTGCCCGCCGAGCCCGACGATCGCCTGCTCAGCCGTGCCGTGCCCGTAGTGGGCGTACCGGCTGCGGTAGAGCTCGATCATCCGCTTGGTGTGGTCGGCCGGCCAGAAGATGTTGTTGTGGAAGAAGCCGTCACCGTAGTAGGCGGCCTGCTCGGCGATCTCGGGCGACCGGATGGAACCGTGCCAGACGAACGGCGCGACCCCGTCCAGCGGCCGGGGCGTCGAGGTGAACCCCTGGAGCGGCGTGCGGAACTTCCCCTCCCAGTTCACGACGTCCTCGCGCCACAGCCGGCGCAGCAGGGCGTAGTTCTCGATGGCGAGGTTGATGCCCTCGCGGATGTCCTGCCCGAACCAGGGGTAGACCGGCCCGGTGTTCCCGCGGCCCATCATCAGGTCGACGCGCCCGTCGGCCAGGTGCTGGAGCATCGCGAAGTCCTCGGCGATCTTCACCGGGTCGTTGGTGGTGATCAGCGTGGTGGAGGTGGAGAGGACCAGCTTCTCGGTCTGCGCCGCGATGTACCCGAGCATGGTCGTCGGCGACGACGGCACGAACGGCGGGTTGTGGTGCTCGCCGGTCGCGAAGACGTCGAGCCCGACCTCCTCCGCCTTGAGCGCGATCGCGACCATCGCCTTGATCCGCTCGCGCTCGGTCGGCGTACGTCCGGTGGTCGGGTCCGGCGTGACATCACCGACGCTGAAGATCCCGAACTGCATGGTCGCTCACCCTCCAGTTAGTTGACGGTTAAACTATAACCGCACGCCCAGGAGAACGAGGACCCACCCGCACATATTCCGGGCCCCCGCCCAGGGACGCGGTGCGGTCTCGACCAACGCCCCCACCAGCCCACCCAGGGGCGCGGGGAACTGCGCGACCAGCCCCCACGCACCCGCAGCCGAACAACAACCGCACCCGCCGAACCGCCGACTCACGGAACCAGCACAAGCCGCCCCCGCACCCCACCCTTCTCCAACCGCGCATGCGCCTCGGCCACCGCGTCCAGCGGATACGTCTCGGCCACCCGCAACGTCAGCACTCCCTCGTCCACCAACCCCACCAGCTCCGCGAGCCGCGCCCCGTCCGCCGTCACCGACACGGACGCCGTCCGTACCCCCCGCACCGACCCGGGATGCGCCCCCGGGCGTACCCCGACATAGGCACCCCCGTCCCGCACCCACGCGAGCGCCGCCTCCCCGAGCACGGCCGTGTCCAGTACGGCGTCGTAGACCCCGGCACCGGGAGCGGTGGTGAACTCCGCGGCCCCCAGGGACCGTACGAACTCCTCGTCCCCCTCCCGGGCCAGCCCGGTCACCGACACCCCCTGCCGGGAGGCGAGTTGCACGGCGAACCCCCCGACCGCCCCCGCCGCCCCGGTGACAAGCAGCGACTGCCCCTCGCTCAACTCCAGGAGATCCAGGGCCTGTACGGCGGTCAGCGCGTTCAGCGGCAGCGTCGCGGCGTGCACGGCGTCGACCGTGACCGGCGCCTTGGCCACCGCGTCCGCGTCGACGACGACGTACTCGGCGTGCGTCCCCACGTCCTTGGTGAGCCCGTGGTACAGCGCCACCACCGGCTCGCCCACGCCCCAGGGAGCGTCCGCCCCCACCGCGTCCACGGTCCCGGCGACGTCCCAGCCCAGCCCGAGGTCCTTGCCCTCGCCGCCGAAGAACCCGCCCCGGACGCCCAGGTCCACCGGGTTCAGCGCGGCTCCGGCCACCTTGATCCGTATCTGCCCGGCCGCCGGCTCCGGCAGCGCGGTCTCCACCACCTCCACGGCCTCGGGTCCGCCGAACGTCCTCACCACAGCAGCACGCATGACTGAGCACTCCCCATCGGTCACTGTCAGCGCCGGAACCTCCGCCGCCGACGGCAACCCTAGGAAGAGCTACTATCTGCTGGTAAGTAGTTACCTGGAAGTGCGTAGGTCCCCCGGAGGTGAGCCATGCCGACCACGACAGCGGCCCAGCGGCGCGAGCAGGCACGCGTGGAGTACGACGCGTTCATCAAGGGCTGTCCCACCAACCAGCTCCTGGACCGCCTCAGCGACAAGTGGGTCAGCCTCGTCGTCGCGGCCCTCTCGGGCGGCCCCATGCGCTACAGCGACCTCAGCCGCAAGATCGCCGGCGTCAGCCCCAAGATGCTCACCCAGACCCTCCGCACCCTGGAACGCGACGGCATCCTCACCCGCACGATCACCCCGTCGGTCCCGGTAAGGGTCGACTACGCCCTGACCCCCCTGGGAAGCAGCCTCGCGGGCCTCCTCACGGCAGTGAAAACGTGGGCGGAGACCCACATCGAAGAGGTCCACGAGGCAAGAGACCGCTACGACACGGCGAAGGAGACAGACTGACGTTCCTTGGGAACGCCGGCGCGGTTGACTCCTCCAGGGGCGCGGGGAACTGCGCGAGAAGCCCCGCAGACCCGCACCCGGCCGACGACCGCACCGCCCCACGCCTCCCCGGCCGTCAGAAGTAGTACTCGTCCCCGCTGTCCAGCACCAACACCCGCTGCCGATCATTCGCCCGGTTCAGATCCACCGTCCCCCCGTTCCACACCGTGTCGATCTCCAGCAGCACCTCCGACGGCACCCCCACCAACCGCACCCGCATCTCCACCCGCTCCCCCACCGCGTCCGCAGCCAGCGCCCCCACCCGGCACAGCACCACCCGCTCCTCCGCCCGGGCACACCCGTCCGGCAACGTCAGCCGGTCCTCCAACGGCTCCGACCACCGCAGCCGCACGGTCGCGTCCGGTACGGCCGCCGGCCCGTGATTGCGCGGAGTGAACCGCAGGTCGACCCGCCCCCCGGCCAGGGACGCGGCCCCGTGATACGCCAGATCCGCCTCGGGCCCGCCGACGGCGACCGCCGTACCCCCGCCCCCGAGCCCCGCAGCCGCCACCACCGCCGCCGCACCCCACACCGCAAGCACCCGCATGCCACCCACTCCTCGCTCCCGCCGCCGAACCGCGTGGTCGCAGGGATGTATCCCACGTACGGCGAACGACAGGCGCCCTCCAACAGGTGACGCGGGGCCCGGCCGAACGGCGTGCGAAGCTGGGCGGCATGCTCGTAGCCCGTTCCGCCACCCTGTTCGTCGTGGCCGCCCTCTTCGAGATCGGCGGCGCCTGGCTGGTCTGGCAGGGCGTACGGGAGCACCGCGGCTGGATGTGGACCGCCGGCGGAGTCCTCGCCCTCGGCGCCTACGGCTTCGTCGCCACCTTCCAGCCGGACGCCCACTTCGGCCGCGTCCTCGCCGCGTACGGCGGCGTCTTCGTGGCCGGCTCGATCCTGTGGGGCATGGCCGCGGACGGCTACCGCCCCGACCGCTGGGACATCGCGGGCACACTGATCTGCCTAGCGGGCATGGCCGTGATCATGTACGCCCCGCGCGACTGAGCACCGCACGGTCGCACCGGGGCCGCTATACGGACCGCCGGAGAGGAGAACGGGGCGCCTGCCTATCCTGGCTGGCGGAGCCAGACCGTCCCCCGCCCGAGGAGCACCCATGCCCAGCGCAGCGTCCCGCATCGCCGTCGTCACCGGTGCGAGCAGCGGAATCGGCGCGGCGACGGCCCGGCAGCTCGCCGCGGCCGGCTACCGCGTCGTCCTGACCGCCCGCCGCAAGGACCGGATCGAGGCGCTCGCGGAGGAGATCAACGCGGCGGGCCACCAGGCCACGGCCTACCAGCTGGACGTCACGGACCGGGCCGCGGTCGACGAGTTCGCGACGGCCTTCAGGACGATCGGCGTGCTGGTCAACAACGCCGGCGGAGCGCTGGGCGCCGACCCGGTCGCGACCGGCGACCCGGCCGACTGGCGCACGATGTACGAGACGAACGTCATCGGCACCCTGAACGTCACCCAGGCCCTGCTCCCCAAGCTGGAGGCGAGCGAGGACGGCACGATCGTGATCCTCTCCTCGACGGCCGGACACGGCACGTACGAGGGCGGCGGGGGCTACGTGGCCGCGAAGCACGGCGCACACGTGCTGGCGGAGACGCTCCGCCTGGAGATCGTCGGCAAGCCGATCCGCGTGATCGAGATCGCCCCCGGCATGGTCAAGACCGACGAGTTCGCCCTGACCCGCTTCGGCGGCGACGAGCAGAAGGCGTCCAAGGTCTACGAGGGCGTGGCGGCCCCCCTGACGGCCGACGACGTGGCGGACACCATCACCTGGGCGGTAACCCGCCCCAGCCACGTCAACGTGGACCTCCTGCTCCTCCGCCCCCGGGCCCAGGCCTCCAACACCAAGGTCCACCGCACCCTGTGACCGGACCCGAGAAGGACAGAAAAGACCCCCACGACGAACGCCACATGTGGTGGTGGCTCGCCTACTTCCTCTTCGGCATCCACATCGTGGCGTTCGTCATGATCTACGCGGCGATGCACGCCCCGAAGTGAACGCCTAGCGGTCACCCACAGGGATGAACCCCTTCGATCACCCGAACGCCCCCTGAACTGACGACCTAGGCTCGCAGCACAACATCAAATCGACGGCCCTCGGCCGGGCGCCAACCCGGACGAGGGCCTGACCAGCAAGGAAGGTAGAGCTTCCTCATGGCTGACTGCGAGCCTAGCGCCCACCGCTTCATGGACCTGACGGTCCCCGAGTACGCGTACATGTTCGGCTTCTTGCAGGCGGACGGCCACCTCAAGCAAGGACCGGGCAGGAAGGGCCGTTTGAGCGTCGAAATCAGCGCTCAAGACATCGATCTCCTGCGCAGGTTCCAGAAACTGACGCCGTACTACAGCAGCGTCACCGAACGCACGCGGTCGACGAACTTCGCCGAGACTGCTCACTCCGCAATCTGGAGCCTCTGCTCCCTCGATGCCAGGACCAAAGTCAACGAACTCGGTCTGCCGTATGGCCGCAAGTCCAAGACGATTGCTCCACCGCTCGTCGAGTTCTCGCACCGGGACTATCTGAGAGGTGTCATCGATGCCGACGGTTCGGTGGGCCGTACCGGCAAGGGCTTCCCATTCGTTTCCCTGACTACAGCCAGCACCGCCATCGGCATGTTCCTGCGCCAATACGCGATGGACGTCACCGGCTGTGAACGCAACATCAAACGCAACACACGCGACAGCATCTACAACCTCTACTACACGATGGAGGCTGCACAGAGTTTGGCCGCCCACCTCTACTACCCGGGCTGCTTGGCTCTGGACCGCAAACAGAAGGCCGCCGACTCGCTCAGTGCTTGGACCCGCCCCGCAGACATGCGGGCAGCCCACACTCGCCGCCGATGGAACGAGACCGAGGACCGAATCCTGTTGAAGCTGAACAGCCCAAAGGTGGCCGCAGAGGCGCTCGGCAGGACAGCTCAGAGCTGCAATCTCCGCCTCTGGCGCCTACGCACCGGCCAAGTTCCGATGCGGAACAGCCGATGACCCGTTAAATGAGGCCCCCGGTTTCCGCCGGGGGCCTCATACGTCAGCCCTTCACACAGATGAGCTGCTTCAGCTTCGCCACGACCTCCACCAAGTCCCGCTGCTGGTCGATGACCTGGTCGATCGACTTGTAGGCACCCGGGATCTCGTCCACGACACCGGAGTCCTTGCGGCACTCCACGCCCCGCGTCTGCTCCTCCAGGTCCCGTGTCGAGAACCGCCGCTTGGCCGCGTTGCGACTCATGCGCCGACCGGCGCCGTGGGACGCCGAGTTGAAGGCCTTCTCGTTGCCGAGGCCCTTCACGATGTACGACCCAGTCCCCATGGATCCCGGGATGATGCCGTACTCGCCGGCCCGGGCACTGATCGCGCCCTTGCGGGTGACGAGCAGGTCCATGCCGTCGTACCGCTCGCGGCTTACGTAGTTGTGGTGGCAGCTCACCTCGGGCTCGAAGACCACCTTGGCCTTCTTGAACTCCTTGCGGATCACATCCGTCAGAAGGGCCATCATGATCGACCGGTTGTACTTCGCGTACTCCTGAGCCCAGTAAAGATCGTTCTGGTACGCCGCCATCTGCGGAGTCTGCGCGATGAAGACCGCCAGATCCCGGTCGACCAGCCCCTGGTTGTGGGGAAGCTTCTGGGCCACACCGATGTGATGCTCCGCCAGCTCCTTGCCGATGTTCCGGGAACCGGAGTGCAGCATCAGCCACACGACACCCTGCATATCTATGCAGAGCTCTGCAAAATGATTCCCGGCTCCAAGTGTCCCCATCTGCTTGGCCGCCCGCTCCCGACGGAACTTCACCGCATCCGCCACCCCGTCGAACCGCCCCCAGAAGTCGTCCCACCCGGCCGTGGCGAAGCCGTGCATCCGCCCGGGGTCGACAGGACTGTCATGCATCCCCCGCCCCACCGGAATGGCCTGCTCGATCTTCGACCGCAGTCGCGACAGATCCCCCGGCAGGTCGTTCGCCGTGAGGGACGTCTTCACCGCCGACATCCCGCAGCCGATGTCCACCCCCACCGCCGCCGGGCACACCGCACCCTGCATCGCGATCACGGACCCGACCGTCGCCCCCTTGCCGTAGTGGACGTCGGGCATCACCGCGAGGCCCTTGATCCACGGCAGGGTCGCGACGTTGCGCAGCTGCTGGAGGGCCACGTCCTCGACCGTCGCCGGGTCGGTCCACATCCGGATCGGGACCTTGGCGCCCGGCATCTCCACGTACGACATATCGTCCTCATTCCCCCGGAACCAAACAGAAGTCTCATAACGCAAATCCGGCGCCAAGGTCGACGTTTGGGATGACGGACCGGCGTTCACGGCTGTGCGTGCGATACACATTGTCTGCTGGGGACGCCCCCGCGCGGCAAGCGAATAACCTGCGGGGACACTGAGATCCCCACGAGTCGGAGACATCCGAGAGGAGCCCCACCGTGCAGCGGAAGGCCTACGTACCCGGCGTCGCCGCCCTCCTCGCGGCGCTGTTGGCCGGCTGCACCGGCAGCTCGGGCGGTGACGGCACGACGGACGACGCCAACCCCGGCGACGCGGGCACCGCCTCCGCCGTGGCCCAGCCCGGCAAGTACCGCACCCTCCCCGAGGCCTGCGGCGCCGTCGGCCAGAGCACCCTGGACACGCTGCTGCCCGGCATCCAGCAGATCACCGACGAGGACCAGCGCGCCAAGGCCTACGAGGGCGAGGCCACCCTCACCTACGACACGGACCGCAAGGTCGGCTGCCGTTGGAAGGTGGAGGCCGCGGACGCCACCGAGTACCTCTCGGTCGACTTCGAGCGCGTGGTGTCGTACGACAACGCGGTCAGCGACGACAGCCAGGCGCAGGAGCTGTTCGCGCAGGCCGAGGAGAAGGCCGATCTGCCGGCGTCGGCGACCGCCGGTGCCACCTCGGACGTGGAGGAGAGCAGCACGGCCGCAGGTTCCACGGCGTCCCCGGCGGGCAAGCCCGGCGGCTCCGCCTCCGCCTCGGCCTCCGCCTCCGCCTCCGCCTCCGCCTCCGCCTCCCCGAGCGGGTCGTCCTCCGTCACCCCGGCCGATGTCCAGCCCCGGTTGCTGGACGATCTGGGTGACGAGGCGTTCCTGGACGACGCGTTGAGCACTTCGGGTTCGACGGCCAAGCAGCGCAAGGTGACTGTGGCGTTCCGCACGTCCAACGTGATCGTGACGATCGAGTACGAGGAGCAGCCGACGACGATCGGCGTCACCCCGGACAGTAAGGAAATGCAGGACAACGCCCGGAAACTGGCCTCTCAGCTGGACGGGTCGCTGTCCGGTTGAGCGCTCTCCACGCACCTCTCACGCATGCGCACAAGGCGTTCGAAGCTGGACCGCACGGCATCCTCACCGCGTACCGTGGCCCCTCGGACCCGATCCGACGGCAGGAACCACAAGCGTCTTGAGTGAAGGAACCATGCAGCGACGAGCAGAGCGTGACCAGGGTGCCAAGCGAGCGAAGCGTCTTCACCGCGTCCTTGTCTGCGCGGCCGCAGTCCCGGTGATGCTGATCGCCGCCGGCTGCTCCTCCGACTCCGGCTCCGGCTCCGGCGGTGACAGCGCCGGAGCCGGCAACGGAACCGCGAGCAGCGGCGCGGGCGCGGACAGCGGTGCCTCGGCGTCCGCGGCTCCCACGGTGCAGGCGGCGGCGTACAACTCGCTTCCCGACGCGTGCGGGACGCTGTCGAAGAAGACCCTGAAGTCGCTGACGCCGGAGTCGTCCAAGGGCAAGAAGGGCACGTCGGAGGCGGGCACGCGGGGCAGTTGCTCCTGGAGCAGCCTCGACAACAACGGTGTGAAGGGCTCCCAGTTCCGCTGGCTGAACGTCTCGCTGCTGCGCTTCGAGTCGGACACCTCGCGCGGTACGGGTGAGGCGCAGGCGGGGAAGTACTACGAGCAGCAGATCCAGGACGCCCAGTCGGTGGCCGGTGCGAAGAACACCAAGTCGCAGGCGGTGGCGGGGACGGGTGACGCGGCGACGCTGGTGCGCTACGACCTGAAGAAGAAGGAAGGCGCCTTCAAGCAGCAGACGGTCGTCGCCCGGGTGGAGAACGTCGTGGTGACGGTCGACTACAACGGCGCGGGTCTGGCCGGGGACAAGACGCCGAACGCGGACGACCTCAGCAAGCTGGCGGAGCAGGCGGCCAGGGAGACCGTGGCCGCGGTGTCGGCGGCGAACGGTGAGGGAGGGGCGAACGCGGCCCCGTCCGCCCCGGCGTCCAAGGCTCCGTCGAAGTCGGCGTCGCCGTCCCCGACCGCGTCGAAGTCGGCCTCGACGTCGGCTTCTCCGTCCAAGTCGGCCGCGAAGACGAGCTGAAGCAGTACTGACGGCCCGATCCGGCCACCCGTGCGCAGCACATATGTGCCACTCTGTTGCGCGCAACAACACGCACAGGGAGGGGAGTACGGGTGGCCGCGCCCATGCAGCTGACTCGAATGCACCGCGTGCTCATAGGCGTGGTCGTGTTCGGCGCCGTGATCATCGCCGGCATCGGCTTCGCGGGGTCGTACGCGGCCGTCCGTGAGCTCGCCATCAAGAAGGGCTTCGGGAACTTCAGTTACGTCTTCCCGATCGGCATCGACGCGGGTATCTGTGTCCTGCTGGCCCTGGATCTGCTTCTGACGTGGATCCGCATCCCCTTCCCCCTCCTGCGTCAGACGGCCTGGCTCCTGACGGCCGCCACGATCGCCTTCAACGGCGCGGCGGCCTGGCCGGATCCGCTCGGCGTGGGCATGCACGCGGTGATCCCGGTGCTGTTCGTGGTGGCGGTGGAGGCGGCCCGGCACGCGATCGGCCGGATCGCCGACATCACGGCGGACAAGCACATGGAGGGGGTCCGCCTCACCCGCTGGCTCCTCTCCCCGATCCCCACGTTCCTTCTCTGGCGCCGGATGAAGCTGTGGGAGCTGCGCTCCTACGAGCAGGTCATCAAGCTGGAGCAGGAACGTCTCGTCTACCGGGCCCGTCTCCACTCCCGCTTCGGCCGGGCGTGGCGTCGGAAGGCCCCGGTGGAGAGCCTGATGCCGCTGAGGCTGGCGCGCTACGGCGTCCCGCTCGCGGAGACGGGCCCGGCGGGCCTGGCGGCGGCGGGGATCGAGCCGGTCCTGCTGCCCCCGGCGCCGACGCAGGCGCAACTGCCCTCGGCCGCCCCTGTCGCCGCAGCTGCGGACAGTCGTCCCGCCGTGGCGGCTCCCGTCCCACCGCAGGTGGCTCCGGAACCCGAGCCCGAGCCCGAGCCCGACCAGAGCCCCTGGTTCGAGACTCCCAAGCAGGTCGAGTACCAGGGCGGCTACAACCCCGACTACGACCCGGCAGAGCAGTACAACCGCTGGTACGAGGAGCAGCTGGAGGCCGAGCAGTACGAGCTCCAGCAGATCCAGTACGAGGAGCCGCCCAGGGAGCCCGCGGTCGAACCCTCGATGGAGGAGACGGGCAGCTTCCCCATTCCGGTGTCCAACGGCCGCACCCGCGAACTCGGCGAGGGCGGCGGCACCCCGGAACCGACCGAGGAGGACTTCTACCAGGTCTTCAAGAAGTCGATAGACGGCAGCTACCCCTCCCCCGGCCAGCTCAGGGGTGACGTGGAGGCGACGTACGGCGTGGTCCTCTCGCAGCGCGACGCCGAGCGCATGGTCAACCGTTTCACGAACCGCCACACGGCGGAGCTCCAGGAAGACCACATCGCCTGAGCCACCAGGCCGTGAGGCCACAAGGCGACGAGAAACGAGAAGGGGGCCCTCCACACCGGAGGGCCCCCTTTCCGTGCCGCCTACTCCCCGAGCAGCGCCCGCACCCGCTCCTGCCCGACCGCGAGCAGCAGCGTCGGCAGCCGCGGCCCGGTGTCACGCGACACGAGCAGCTGGTAGAGCAGGGCGAAGAAGGTCCGCTGGGCCGTCTTGATCTCGGCCGGCAGTTCCTTGGGCGTGGCGTCCGCGGAGAACCCGGCCTGCACCTTCGGCACCCCGTACACCAGGTGGGTCAGCCCGTCGAGGGACCAGTGCGAGGCCAGCCCGTCGAGGAGCAGCCGCAGCGAATGCTGGGACGCCTCGTCGAGGGACTTCAGCAGCTCGGCGTCGGGTTCGTCCCGCACGATGGTCCGCTGGTCGGCGGGCACCTGCGTGTTGATCCAGGCCTCGGCCTTGTCGTACCGGGGCCGCGCCTCGTCCAGCGCCGAGAGCGGGTTGTCGGGGTCCAGCTCGCTGAGGATCCGCAGCGCCTGGTCCTCGTGCCCGGCGGTGATGTCGGCGACGGAGGCCAGCGTCCGGTACGGCAGCACACGCGCCGTGCGCGGCAGCTCGCCCGCGGCCGTCCCCACCGCACGCGAGTGGGCGGCGACGTCGCCCGGCAGCGCGGAGCCGTCGGCGACCTTGGCGTCCAGCTTGTCCCACTCGTCGTAGAGCCGCTGGATCTCCTGGTCGAAGGCGATCTTGAAGGACTGGTTGGGCCGGCGGCGGGCGTAGAGCCAGCGCAGGAGCTGCGGCTCCATGATCTTCAGCGCGTCCCCCGGCGTGGGCACGCCACCGCGGGACGACGACATCTTGGCCATGCCGGAGATGCCGACGAACGCGTACATGGGCCCGATGGGCTGCTTCCCGCCGAAGATGCCGACGATCTGGCCGCCGACCTGGAAGGAGGACCCGGGAGAGGAGTGGTCGACCCCGCTGGGCTCGAAGACGACACCTTCGTACGCCCACCGCATCGGCCAGTCGACCTTCCAGACCAGCTTGCCGCGGTTGAACTCGTTGAGGCGGACGGTCTCGGAGAAACCGCAGGCGTTGCAGGTGTACGACAGTTCGGTCGTGGCGTCGTCGTAGGAGGTGACCGTGGTGAGGTCCTTCTCGCAGTTGCCGCAGTAGGGCTTGTACGGGAAGTACCCGGCGGAGCCGGAGGACCCGTCGTCCTCGGCGGCCGCGCCGGACCCCTCGGCGGCCTCCAGCTCGGCCTCGTCGACAGCCTTCTGCTGCTTCTTGGCGGGGGCCTTCTTGGTCCGGTACTGGTCGAGGATCGCGTCGATGTCCCCGCGGTGGGCCATGGCGTGCAGGATCTGCTCGCGGTAGACGCCGGAGGTGTACTGCGCGGTCTGGCTGATCCCGTCGAACTCGACACCGAGCTCGGCGAGGGCGTCGACCATGGCGGCCTTGAAGTGCTCGGCCCAGTTCGGGTGGGCGGACCCCGCGGGCGCGGGCACGGAGGTCAGGGGCTTGCCGATGTGCTCGGCCCAGCTCTCGTCGACACCGGGGACGCCGGCGGGCACCTTGCGGTACCGGTCGTAGTCGTCCCAGGAGATGAGGTGGCGCACCTGGTGGCCCCGGCGCCGGATCTCGTCGGCGACGAGGTGCGGGGTCATGACCTCGCGGAGGTTCCCGAGGTGGATGGGCCCGGAGGGGGACAGCCCGGACGCGACGACGACCGGTTTGCCCGGGGCCCGACGCTCCGACTCCTCGATGACCTCATCCGCGAAACGGGAGACCCAGTCGGTGGTCTCAGCGCTCTGACCCACGATCGGCACGTCCTCTTTTAATGATGGCGTTGATGGAGGCTCCATTCTCCCAGACGGCCCCGCGCCGGAGAAAACCGCTTTACCCCCCATGGGATACTGACGGTGTCTATCTGATCCCCCGAGGAGAACGGCACCCACTCCCATGGCCCCGGTCACGTCCCTCAGCGACGCCGTCAACCAGCAGCTCACCTCCGCGATCTCCGCCACCCTGCCGGAGGCCTCCGCGGAGCCCCTGCTCCGACGCAGCGACCGGGCGGACTTCCAGGCGAACGGCGTCCTCGCGCTCGCCAAGAAGGCCAAGGCGAACCCCCGGGAGCTGGCGACGCAGGTCGTGTCGCAGGTGGTCGCCGGTGACGTGATCAAGGACATCGAGGTCTCCGGCCCCGGCTTCCTCAACATCACGCTCACCGACCGGGCGATCACCGAGAACCTCGCCGCCCGCTACGAGGACGGCGACCGTCTCGGCGTACCGCTCAAGGACCGGCCCGGCATCACGGTGATCGACTACGCCCAGCCGAACGTGGCGAAGGAGATGCACGTCGGTCACCTGCGTTCCGCGGTGATCGGCGACGCCCTGCGCGGCATGCTCGACTTCACCGGCGAGCAGACGATCGGCCGGCACCACATCGGCGACTGGGGCACCCAGTTCGGCATGCTCATCCAGTACCTGATCGAGAACCCGGGCGAGCTGGCCCCCGCCGCCGAGGTCGACGGCGAGCAGGCCATGTCGAACCTGAACCGGGTCTACAAGGCGTCGCGCGTGGTCTTCGACTCCGACGAGGAGTTCAAGGAGCGGGCCCGGAAGAGGGTCGTCGCGCTCCAGTCCGGCGACAAGGAGACCCTGGAGCTCTGGCAGCAGTTCGTGGACGAGTCGAAGGTCTACTTCTACTCGGTCTTCGAGAAGCTGGACATGGAGATCCGGGACGAGGAGATCGTCGGCGAGTCGGCGTACAACGAGGGCATGCCGGAGACCGCCCGCCTCCTGGAGGAGATGGGTGTCGCGGAGCGCTCCGAGGGCGCGCTCGTCGTCTTCTTCGACGACATCCGCGGCAAGGACGACCAGCCGGTCCCGCTGATCGTGCAGAAGGCGGACGGCGGCTTCGGCTACGCGGCGAGCGACCTGACGGCGATCCGGAACCGGGTCACCGACCTGCACGCGACCTCGCTTCTGTACGTGGTCGACGTCCGGCAGTCCCTGCACTTCAAGATGGTCTTCGAGGCGGCCCGCCGCGCCGGCTGGCTGACCGACGAGGTCACCGCGCACAACATGGGCTACGGCACGGTCCTGGGCGCGGACGGCAAGCCGTTCAAGACCCGCGAGGGCGAGACGGTGAAGCTGGAGGATCTTTTGGACGAGGCGGTCGAGCGGGCCACCGCGGTCGTCCGCGAGAAGGCCGAGAAGGTGGGCCTGACCGAGGAGGAGATCGTCGAGAACGGGCGGCACGTCGGGATCGGCGCCGTGAAGTACGCGGACCTGTCGACGTCTCCGAACCGCGACTACAAGTTCGACCTGGACCAGATGGTCTCGCTGAACGGTGACACGTCGGTCTACCTCCAGTACGCCTACGCCCGTATCAAGTCGATCCTGCGCAAGGCCGAAGACGCCTCCCCTGCACCGCACCCCGAGCTCGAACTGGCTCCGGCGGAGCGGGCGTTGGCCCTTCACCTGGACGCCTTCGGTGCCATGGTCTTCGAGGCGACGGCGGAGTACGCCCCCCACAAGGTCGCTGCGTACGTGTACCAACTGGCGTCCCTGTTCACGACGTTCTACGACCAGTGCCCGGTGATCAAGCCCCGCCCGGCCCAGGACATCGTGGAGAACCGCCTGTTCCTCTGCGACCTGACGGCCCGCACCCTCCACCAGGGCATGTCCCTCCTGGGCATCAGGACGCCCGAGCGTCTCTGACCCCGGTCCAGGGCAGGCCGAACTCGCACCACACGGCCTTGCCCAACTCCCGTTCCCGCACTCCCCACTTGTCGCTCAGTGCGGACACCAGCAGCAGGCCCCGGCCGCCCTCGTCGCCGTCGTACACGACCCGAGGGACACCGGGGCCGCTGTCGTGCACCTCGACGACGAGGGCGTGCCCCTCGTGACGCAGGAACAGCCGCAGCTGGCGTCCTGGCGGTACGCCGTGCAGCAGCGCGTTGGTGACGAGTTCGCTCACGCAGAGCAGCACGTCGTCGGTTCTCGGCGTCTCGGCGAGGCCCCAGCCGGCCAGGGTCTCGGCCGCGAACCGGCGTGCGGCCTGGGCGGATCGGCGTTCACGGCGGAAGAACCGCTCACGCAGGGGCGGTAGTCGGGTCGTCTCGTTCACGGGACGATAGTTGCGGAGAGTGACTACCGTGGATCACTCGGTGAAGCCGTACAGATTTTTTGTACGGGCTCTTACCCGGTGACGTACGCGTGCCAAGGGGGATGGACCATCTCATGAGCGTCAGGAAGCCGCGACCGAAGAACCTCACGTCCCTGAAGATGCTGGGCAAGCAACTCGGCACCGCGCGTCGGGCCGCGGGCCACACCCAGATCGCCCTCGCCGGCCTGGTCCGTGTGGACGAGGAGACGATCGCGTCGATCGAGCAGGGCAGAAGGACACTGAAACCGGACCTGGCCGCGCTGCTGGACGAAGTCCTGGAGACGAAGGGGATGTTGGCGGCGGGGGTGGCCAACTTGCCGGACATCGACCAGTTCCCGATGTGGGCGGAGCTGTACGTGGAGCATGAGCGGGAGGCCATCGCCCTGTCCTGGTACGACGCCCTGGTCGTGCCGGGGCTCCTGCAAACCGAGCCGTACGCACGCGCGTTGCTGAGCGGACGGGTCCCGGCCTACGACTCCGACGAACTGGAGACCAAGGTCGCCGCGCGGGTCGGCCGACGGGAGATCCTTGAGCGCAGGGTCCCACCCACGCTGAGCTTCGTCGTCTGGGAGCCCGCACTCCTCATGCCCACAGGCGGTCGCGAGACGCATCTGGACCAGCTGCGCTTCTTGCGCGAGTGCTCCGAACTCCCTTGCCTGTCCTTGCAGATCCTGCCGCTGGACCGCCACTCGCACGCGGGCGATGCCGGGCCCTTCACGCTCCTGGAGACTCCCGACCATCAGCACCTCGCGTACACCGAGTCCCAACGCGGCAGCCAGTGGGTTTCCGACGCGGACGAGGTGTCCATCCTGGCGCGCAAATATGCGATGCTGCGGACTCAGGCCCTCACCATTGAGGACTCCAGACGCCTGTTGGACCGTCTGCTAGGAGAGCGATGAGCACGGCACTTCAGTGGGTCAAGTCGACCTACAGCAGCAGCGAGGGCGGCCAGTGCGTCGAGGTTGCCACCGCTCCGGACGTCATCCACATCCGCGACTCCAAGCACCCGGAAGGAAACACTCTCCAGGTCTCCCCCACCACCTGGACCACCTTCACCACCGCCCTCAAGTAACGCCCCGCACCCCGTTGTCAGTGGCTCCCCCTACAGTCACTGGCATGGCGACTCTTCCCAACCCGCTGCCCGGACTCGCGGCAGACCCGAGCGGTCGTTCGCTCGGACTCGGACTCCCTCTGGGGAGGCTGATCGACGAGACCGAGGACGGTCCGTGGCACGAGCCGTTGCTGTGGCACGCCGAGTACGCGGCGTCGTCCGGGGCGTGGACCGCGCTGGGCGGCCGGGCCGCGCGCGTGGGTCTGCTGCCGGTGCTGATAGAGGTCGGTGGCGGCCAGGGCGGGCCCGAGGAGTGGGAGTTGATGCCCGGGAGGATGTCGTACCCCGGGGACCACGACCCGGAGGAGGTCCTGGCGGACTTCTGGGAGGCGTACGCCGAGGACGAACTCGACGACGGCGAGGGGTCCTGGCCGGGTCTCGCCGAGGCACCCTCCTCTCTCCCCGCGGACCCCGACCGACGGGCCGCCGAGACCGCGGACGCGATCCTGGACGAGGGCTCGTGGTTCAAGGAACCGCGTCTGGCCCTGGTCCCGGCGCGCCGCAGCGCGGACATCCCGGCGGCGATCGGCTGGACGGGCCCGCTGAACCACGAGAACGACGTGGCGCGGCTGTGCGCGGTGCTGCGTTCCTGGGAGGACCGCTTCGGCATACGCGTCATCGCGCTGGACTTCGACCGGCTGGAGGTCTCGGTCGCCGCTCCGCCCAGCACCCAGGAGGACGCGGAGGCCGTCGCCGCCGAACACTTCGCGTTCTGCCCGGACAACATCCACCAGGGCAGCTACCGCACCTTGCGCGAGTACGCCGAGCACGCGGTGCTAGGTCAGCGGACCTGGTCCTTCTGGTGGGACTGACCGACCTCGGGATCGCCCCCGGGATCGGCCTCGGGGCCGACCTCGGGCGGCGCCAGCGCGGTCCGCGCCAGACCGCGCAGCCAGACGTGTGCGGGGTCGGTGTCGTAGCGCTGATGCCAGGACAGGTACACCGCGGCCGGCGGCAGTTCGAACGGCAGGGGGAGCAGGCTCAGCCCGAGCACCGCGGCCGCTGAACGCGTCGTCGCCTCGGGGGCGGTGACGAGAAGGTCCGAGCCGCGCACGAACTCGAACGCGGCCCCGTCGGTGGGCGCGGACGCCACCACCCGCCGGGTGAGGCCGAGCCGCGCGAGAGCGTCGTCGAGGACGTTGCCGAGCCTTCCGCGCCGCGAGACGGTGATGTGCTCGGCCTCGGCGTACCGCGCGGCGGTGACCGTCGTGACCCGGGTGAGCGGGTGCCCGCGCCGCACGGCGATGACGTGCCGGGTCTCGGCGACCTGTTCGGCGCGGATGTCGGGTGCGGTCGGGCGGTTCGCGTTCGCCTCCAGGTCGATCTCGCCGCGCCGCAGCTCGGGGGTGTCGACGCTCGATTCCGCGATGAACCGCAGACGCACGCCCGGCGCCTGCTCCCGTACGGCCGCGAGCAGCGCGGGGCCGCCGATGGCGACGAGTGAGTCGTGCCAGCGGAGTGTGAAGGTGCGTTCGAGGGAGGCGAGGTCGAGTTCGCGGCTCGGTGCCAGCACGTCCTGAACCTGCCGCAGCAGCTCGTGCACCTGTCCCCGGACGGCGATCGCGTACGGCGTCGGGGTCATCGTGCGCCCGGTGCGCACCAGGATCTGATCCCCTGTCGTGCGGCGGATCCGGCCGAGGCTTCGGCTCATCGCGGGGGCGGTGACGTGCAGGCGCTCGGCGGCTCCGGCCACGCTGCCTTCCTCCAGGAGCGCGTCGAGTGCGGCGAGCAGGTTCAGATCCAGTTGCATGAGAGTCATGCTAGCCGTGCTTTACATGCACTTGCAGTTAATCAACGGCGCTCCTACCTTCGAGATGCGGGCACGGAACCGAACGCGGTTTCACCTGGTCCGCCTCCTCACCCCCTCCTCAGACGGGAGCACCGCCATGCCCGAATCGACGCGGACCACCGGAATCGCCGCGACCCCCGGCCCCATGTCCGACGCCGACCTGCTCGCACAGACCGCGATCGCCGTGCGGGAGGCCGGTGCGGTACTGCGGGAGCGGTTCGGCGACGTGGTCCGCTACCGGACCCGCGAAGAGCTGATGGACGCGCTCGCCGCCAACGATGACGCGGCCCTCGACGTCCTGCGCCCCCGCCTCACCCAACTGCGCCCGAACGCCCGCCTGGTGGAGGACGAGCTCGCGGGCGGGGCGCTGCCCCCCGGCGAATGGTGGGTCCTGGATCCGGCCGAGGGAAACGTCAACCACCTGCACGCCCTGCCGGAGTGGGCGGTGACCGCCACGCTCGTCCGCGACAACCAGCCGGTGCTCACCGCGGTTCACCTGCCGTTGACCGGTGAGACCTACACCGCACGCGTCGGCGCGGGCGCCCACCTCGACGGCCGCCCGCTGCACGTGTCCCCGACCACGGACCTCGGCCTGAGCCTCGTGGCCACCAGCCAGGCCAGGCCGGACGAGGACGAGGACGTCGTGCGGCGCGTCGGCGCCTCGATCACCGCGATGCTCTTCGACGCGCTCGTGGTGCGGACCTCCGTGCCCGCCACCCTGCACCTGCTGAACATGGCCGCGGGCCGCATCGACGCCTTCTGGCAGTTCGCCGGGGCCCGCGCGGACCTGCTTCCCGGGGCACTGCTCGTCACCGAGGCCGGCGGGCGGATATCGGACGCCGAGGGCCGCCCCTGGACCCCGCAGAGCGCGAGCTTCCTGGCCGCGGCACCCGGCATCCACACCGAAGCCGTCACCACGCTCTCCCGCTGACTCCCACGAGAACGCACGAGAACCACGAACACAACGCCGAAAGGAACCCCACCACCATGACCACCATCGCCGTGCTCGGAAACGGCCGCGTCGGCGGCAGCCTCGCCCTGGCCCTCACCACGGCCGGGCACGAGGTGACCGTGGCGGACCGCTCACCGGGCTCCGCCGCCGACGCCGTACGGACAGCGCGGATCGTCGTCAACGCCACCCCGGGCGCCGGCTCGCTGGAACGGCTCGTCGCGCTGCGCGAGGAACTGCGGGGCAGGATCCTCGTGGACGTCTCCAACGCCACCGTCGACGGACCGGACGGGCTGCCGGCCGAGCTGATTTACCCCGGCTCGAGCCTCGCCGAGCACCTTCAGGAAGCGCTCCCGGGCACCCAGGTCGTCAAGACGCTCAACACCATGCTCTACACGGTGATGACCGCGCCCGGCGCGCTCACCCAGGCACCGACCGCCTTCCTCTCCGGCGAGGACCCGGAGGCCAAGCAGGTCGTACGCGGGCTCCTCGCCGACCTCGGCTGGCACGAGGAGTGGATCACGGACCTCGGCGGCATCGGCACCGCACGGGCCGCCGAGGCCGCGATCCTGTTCGTACCGCACGTGATCCGGTCCGGCGGGTTCACGCCGTTCGCCGTCTCGATCACCCGCTGAAGCACCGCCGACCAGGACAGAAGCACTGTCCACCAGGGCAGCCGAGCCCTACGCCCCGCCCCGCAACCCGGCCCCGAGCCGCCGCAGCCCCTCCCCGATCTCCTCCGGCGTCTGCGTCACGAAGCACAGCCGCAGGGTCGAGCGGTCGGGCTCGCCGGCGTAGAAGGGCGCCCCCGGAACGTAGGCCACATCCCGGGTCACGACCTGCGGCAGCAGCGCGGTGGTGTCGTACGACGACGGGAGGCGCGCCCAGAGGAACATGCCGCCCTCGGGCCGGGTCCAGGTCGATCCCGGCGGCAGGGCCTCGCCGAGCCCCGCCAGCATGGCGTCCCGGCGCTCGCCGTAGACGCCCGCGACGCGCCGCACATGGGCGTCCAGGTCCCGGTCGGCCAGATAGCGGGCCGCGGCCAGCTGGTTGACGGTGGGGGTGTGCAGGTCGGCGGCCTGCTTGGCGACCGCGCAGGCCCGGCGCAGCTCGCCGGGCGCGCGCAGCCAGCCGAGCCGCAGTCCGGGCGCCATCACCTTGGAGAAGGAGCCGAGCAGCACGACCCGGTCACGGGCCTCCTCGTGAGCGGCGATCCACGGCACCCGCTCGCCCTCGAAGCGGAGTTCGCCGTAGGGGTCGTCCTCGACGATCCACAGCCCGCACCGCGCGGCCACGGACGCCACGGCGGCCCGGCGTGCGGCGGACATGGTCCGGCCGGTCGGGTTCTGGAAGGTGGGCACGGTGTAGAGCAGCTTGGGCCGCTCCCGCAGCACGAGTTCCTCCAGGGCCGCGGGGTCGGGCCCCTCCTCGTCGCCCGGCACGGCGACCACCCGGGCGCCCGCGAACCCGAAGGTCTGGAGGGCGGCGAGATAGCAGGGGCTCTCGACGAGGACCGTGTCGCCCGGCTCGATCAGGGCGGTGGCGAGGAGGGAGAGCGCCTGCTGGGAGCCGGTGGTGACGAGGACGTCGTCGGCGCCGGTGGCGAGCCCGCGCACCGACATCCGCTCGGCGAGGGCCGCCCGCAGCACGGGCTCGCCCTCGGTGGTGGAGTACTGGAGCGCCCGTGCGGGCATCTCCTCCAGCACCGCGCGGTAGGCCTCGGCGATCCCCGCCGCGTCGAACAGCTCGGGCGCCGGGAGCCCGCCCGCGAAGTTGATCACCTCGGGGCGGGCGGTGACGGCGAGGATGTCCCGTACGGGCGACCCACCGACCGCCCGGGCCCGGGCGGCGAGCGGCGGCACGGAAGCGAACGTGGGCACCGTCATGACGGCTCCTTGGGCTGCGGAATGCGACGACAGGGTGCAGCGCAGCCTAGGGAACTGAGTGCCGTCTACAAGCACCTTTCCGTGATACGGACGCCGCCACCCGCACCACGCTCGCTAGGCCTTGGTGCCGGTGGCCCCGTAGACGTTGATGTCGGCGTCCGTGACGTCGTTGATGTCGCGGTAGCGGATCTTCTCGATGTCGTCGAGTGCTTCGAAGTCCTCGGGCTCGATGGCGGGCGGCACGGGCGCCGGACCGGGGTGCCACCGGTGCACGGGCACGACCCCCGGCTCGTCCAGGCGCACCCCCGGCACCTCGGTGAAGAACCGCTCCACCTCCGGCTTGGACCGGAACACGAAGGTGAACCCCCGCTCGGTGTACGTCCGCTGCACAGCCCGCATGGGCTCGGGATGCATCTCGTCGGTGAGATGACTGAGAATGATCCGGCTCCCCGCCGGCAGTGCCTCCACCAGCTCCCGCACGATCGGGTGGGCCTGCTCGTCCTCGACGAAGTGCAGGATCGCGACCAGGCACAGCGCGATCGGCTGGTCGAAGTCGAGGGTCTTGGCGGCCTGTTCGAGGATCTGCGCGGGGTTCTTGAAGTCGGCGTCGATGTAGTCGGTACGCCCCTCGGGCCCGCTGGTGAGCAGGGCCCGCGCGTGGGCCAGCACCACCGGGTCGTTGTCGACGTATACGACCCGGGTCTCGGGCAGGATGCGCTGGGCGATCTGGTGGACGTTCTCGGCGGTGGGCAGCCCGGTGCCGACGTCCAGGAACTGCCGGATCCCGTCCCGCCCGGCCAGCCGGCTCACGGCCCGGCGCATGAAGTCGCGGTTGTGGCGCACATCTAGGTACCCGCGCGGGTTGGCGGCCAGCGCGGCGGCGGCCGCCGCACGGTCGACGGGGTAGTTGTCCTTGCCGCCGAGGAACACGTCGTAGACGCGGGCCGAGTGCGCCTTGGTGGTGTCGATCCGCCTGGCCATCTCGGCCGGATCCTGGCTCAGCGCGTCACCGGACATGGACGTCTCCCCTTTGAGTAGGTCCTTCAACGGACAACCACCGCGATGGTCAAGAACCTAACTCCCAGGGCGACTTGATGGTGCCCGATGCCCGACATGCCCCGTCCCGCATCCCACGAGGGCGGCTCGGGACACGACATCCCCGCAGGTCAGCGGGGCTCCACCGAGCTCCCCGTCCCGAATCCCCCACCGGGTCTGGCGCACACCGCACCCGCCCCGCAACCTGATCCCATGCCCACCGGACCCCACAGCCACCGCACCCGCACCGCCATGGTTCCGCTGACCCTCCTCGCCCTCCTCACCCTCTCGGGCTGCAACGACGGCCAGGGCGTGCGCGACGAGGGCCCGGCCAAGGCCGGGCCGGCCGCCGTCGCCCCCGCGGAAAACGCGAAGGCCGCCCGGCACTGACCGGGCGGCCTCGAAGCGGAGTTACGGCATCACACGTGCGCCGGGGCCAGCTTCGGGTTCGGGCCGTACTTGTTGTCACCCGGCTCGCTGTCGAGCACGGAGAAGACGAACAGGGTGATGCCACCGACGAGCGGGACGAGGCCGAAGAGGATCCACCAGCCGCTGCGGCCCGTGTCGTGCAGACGGCGAATCGTGACACCCAGGCTGGGCAGCAGGATCGCGACGTAGAAGATGATCGGGAGCCAGGTCACCTTGGCGGCGATGCCGATGACCAGCAGCACGACGTAGATGATCGCGACGAACAGCATGTACATCCAGTATTCCTTGCGGCGCGCGCGGCCGCTGAACACGGCGTACTTCTTCAGCACATCGAGGAAGTAGTTCATGGTGGTGTCCCCCCAGAGATCGACGTTCGGAACCGTTCCGAATGGATCAGGCCAGGCGCAGAAGATATGGAGGATGTCGAGAACTCGTCAATTCGACTGATGTAAGCAGTCCATCAAGACAGGCACCTGTCACACCCTGACAAATCCACCCCGCCAGAAGCCCGATTCGGGACAGATCATACGAAGATCACCTACCGAACAGAACGGCGTTGTCCGGACGTTGGCCTGAACGAACCCGGCCCGTATCCGGACCGAGTTCGAAACGTTGCCGTGACACGCCGTATCAACGCCCCTGTCAGCGGAGCTTCTGAGCCACTTCGGTCGCCCAGTAGGTGAGGATGTTCCGCGCCCCGGCCCGCTTGATTCCGGTCAGCGCCTCCAGGATCGCCCGGTCCCGGTCGATCCAGCCCTTCTCGGCGGCGGCCTCGATCATCGAGTACTCACCCGAGATCTGGTACGCGGCCACCGGCACGTCCACGGTGTCCGCGACCCGCGCGAGGATGTCGAGATAGGGCCCGGCCGGCTTGACCATCACCATGTCGGCGCCCTCCTCCAGATCGAGGGCGAGCTCCCGCAGCGACTCGCGCGCGTTCGCGGGATCCTGCTGATAGGTCTTGCGGTCGCCCTTCAACGAGGACCCGACGGCCTCCCGGAACGGCCCGTAGAAGGCGGAGGCGTACTTGGCCGTGTACGCGAGGATGGCCACGTCCTCCCGCCCGATCTGGTCAAGGGCGTCCCGAACGACGCCGATCTGACCGTCCATCATCCCGCTGGGCCCGACCACGTGGGCGCCCGCGTCGGCCTGCACCTGAGCCATCTCGGCATACCGCTCGAGGGTGGCGTCGTTGTCGACCCGGCCCTCGGCGTCCAGCACCCCGCAGTGCCCGTGATCGGTCGTCTCGTCGAGGCACAGGTCGGACATCACGAGCAGTTCGTCACCGACCTCGGCCCGCACGTCCCGGATGGCGACCTGGAGAATCCCGTCAGGGTCGGTCCCGGGCGTTCCGAGGGCGTCCTTCTTCTCCTCCTCGGGCACCCCGAACAGCATGATCCCGGAGACCCCGGCGGCCACGGCCTCGACGGCGGCCTTCCTCAGACTGTCCCGGGTGTGCTGCACGACCCCGGGCATGGCCGCGATCGGCACGGGCTCGCTGACGCCCTCCCGCACGAACGCCGGAAGGATGAAGTCGGCGGGGTCCAGCCGGGTCTCGGCGACCATGCGCCGCATGACGGGGTTGGTCCGCAGCCGCCGGGGCCGGGCACCGGGAAAGGATCCGTACATCGTCATACCCCGAGGCTACGCCCGCCCCGGGGGCCCCTTTACCGACGTGCCGTCGGGCGCGCCCAAGGCGGGTGCCAGGTCAGGTAGCCGATCGGGCGCGGGTGCGGGTGCATTGTGGCTGGTCGCGCAGTTCCCCGCGCCCCTGAGGAGTTGCAGTCCACCTGCGCCACGACGGGACCGTCCGCCCACCGGGGCCGCGCGGGCCGCCGCAGGCATCTCAGGGGCGCGGGGAACTGCGCAAAAAACGCCCGCCCCCACGCACCCGCACCCGCACCCGCACCCGCACCCGCACCCGGACAGACAACCTCAGGTGGTCGACCGCCTCCGCCGCGCCCCCGGCCTCCGCTCACTCGGCCGCGTCACCGGATCGCCCGCCTCCACCGCCGCCGCCCGCCGCTTCAGCCCGAAGTCCGCAAGCGCCTCGGCCAGTCGGTGCACGGACGGCTCAGGAGCCATCACATCGACCCGCAGCCCGTGCTCCTCCGCCGTCTTCGCCGTCGCAGGGCCGATACACGCGATCACGGTCACGTTGTGCGGCTTCCCGGCGATCCCCACCAGGTTCCGCACCGTGGACGACGACGTGAACAGCACCGCGTCGAAGCCACCGCCCTTGATCGCCTCCCGCGTCTCCGCCGGCGGCGGCGACGCCCGCACGGTCCGGTACGCGGTGACGTCGTCGACCTCCCACCCGAGCTCGATGAGCCCGGCGACCAGCGTCTCCGTGGCGATGTCGGCCCGCGGCAGGAAGACCCGGTCGATCGGGTCGAAAACAGGGTCGTACGGCGGCCAGTCCTCGAGAAGCCCCGCGGCCGACTGCTCACCGCTCGGCACGAGATCGGGCTTCACACCGAACGCGATCAACGCCTTCGCCGTCTGCTCCCCCACCGCGGCGACCTTGATCCCCGCGAAGGCCCGGGCATCGAGCCCGTACTCCTCGAACTTCTCCCGCACCGCCTTGACCGCGTTGACCGAGGTGAACGCGATCCACTCGTAGCGCCCGGTGACGAGCCCCTTGACCGCCCGCTCCATCTGCTGCGGCGTTCTCGGCGGCTCGACGGCGATCGTCGGCACCTCGTGCGGCACGGCCCCGTAGGACCGCAGCTGGTCGGAGAGCGAGGCCGCCTGCTCCTTCGTACGCGGCACGAGCACCCGCCACCCGAACAGCGGCTTGGACTCGAACCACGACAACTGCTCACGCTGAGCCGCGGCGGACCGCTCACCGACCACGGCTATCACCGGCCGCCCGCCCTCGGGCGAGGGCAGCACCTTGGCCTGCTTGAGCGTCTGGGCGATGGTGCCCAGGGTCGCCGTCCAGGTCCGCTGCCGGGTCGTCGTACCAGCGACGGTGACCGTCATCGGGGTGTCGGGCTTGCGCCCGGCCGCGACCAGCTCACCGGCGGCGGCGCCGACGGAGTCCAGGGAGGTCGACACGACCACGGTCCCGTCGGACGCCCCCACCTCCGTCCAGCACCGGTCGGAGGCCGTGCGCGCGTCGACGAACCGCACGTCCGCGCCGTGCGCGTCCCGCAGCGGCACACCGGCGTACGCGGGCACGCCGACGGCCGCGGCGACACCGGGCACGACCTCGAACGGCACGCCCGCGCGGGCGCAGGCCAGCATCTCCTCGGCGGCGTACGCGTCGAGTCCGGGGTCCCCGGACACCGCACGTACGACCCGCCTGCCGCCCCGCGCGGCCTCCATGACAAGATGTGCCGCATCCCGTACAGCGGGGGCAGGGGCGGTTGTTGACGTGCTGTCAACAACTGTCAGTTGGGGCGCGCCCGTGCCCGGTACCGGAGCCGAAGGCGACTCCGTGTCCGTGTTCACGACGGCGACGCCCGGCCGAGCGTGGGCGCGCACGACGTCGAGCACTTCGTGCCCGGCGACGAGGACGTCCGCGTTCGTGAGCGCCTCCACGGCGCGCAGAGTCAGCAGTCCCGGATCTCCGGGTCCGGCACCGAGGAAGGTGACGTGCCCGTGTTCAGGACCGGCGGGAAGGGTGGTGGGGCTCACTGTGCTCGCTCCCCCATCAGACCGGCCGCGCCCTCGGCAAGCATGCCGGCCGCGAGTTCACGGCCGAGCGCCATTGCTTGGTCGTACGTCTCGGGCACGGGACCGGTGGTGGACAACTGCACCATGCGAGAGCCGTCGGTCGTGCCGACGACGCCCCGCAGGCGCATTTCCTTGACAATCTGCCCGTCGGCCAGAAGGTCGGCCAGCGCGCCCACAGGGGCGGAGCAGCCGGCCTCCAGGGCGGCGAGCAGTGACCGTTCGGCGGTCACGGCGACCCGCGTGAACGGGTCGTCGAGCTCGCCGAGCGCTGCGATCAGGTCCGCGTTGTCCGCGGTGCACTCGATCGCGAGTGCTCCCTGGCCGGGAGCGGGCAAAACTGTGTCGACCGAGAGGAAATCGGTCACTTCGTCGATACGGCCGATGCGCTGCAAGCCCGCCGCGGCGAGCACCACCGCATCAAGCTCACCATCGCTCACGAACCGCACCCGGGTGTCGATGTTCCCCCGGATCGCAACCGTCTCGATATCAAGCCCGTGCGCGCGGGCGTACGCGTTCAGCTGTGCCATGCGCCGGGGCGAGCCGGTGCCGATGCGCGCACCTCGGGGCAGGTCGGTGAGCTTCAGCTCGTCCCGGGCGACGATGACGTCCCGCGGGTCCTCGCGCGGCGGTACGGCGGCCAGCGCCAGCTCGTCCGGCTGCCCGGTCGGCAGGTCCTTCAGCGAGTGCACCGCGAGGTCGACCTCGCCCTTGAGCAGGGCTTCGCGCAGCGCGGTCACGAACACACCCGTGCCGCCGATCTGCGCGAGCGCCTCCCTGGACACATCGCCGTACGTGGTGATCTCGACGAGCTCGACGGGCCGCCCGGTCACCTGGCTCACGGCCTTGGCGACCTGCCCGGACTGGGCCATGGCGAGTTTGCTCCGCCTGGTCCCGAGCCGTAGCGCCTTGGTACTCATGCCGACCCTCGGCCTTCCTCATCGGTGGTGCTGTCCTCGGCGCGGGAGACGGCGGCCACCGTCTCGGGGTCGAGGTCGAACAGGGTTCGCAGCGCGTCCGCGTACCCGGCACCACCGGGTTCGGCCGCGAGCTGCTTGACCCGTACGGTCGGCGCGTGCAGCAGCTTGTCGACGACGCGCCGCACGGTCTGCGTGATCTCGCTGCGCTGCTTGTCGTCGAGGCCGGGCAGCCTCCCGTCGAGCCGCGCGATCTCACCGGCGACGACATCGGCGGCCATGGTCCGCAGCGCGACCACGGTCGGCGTGATGTGCGCGGCCCGCAGCGCGGCCCCGAACGCGGCGACCTCGTCGGCGACAATACGGCGGACCTGGTCGACGTCGGCCGCCATGGGAGCGTCGGCCGAGGCCTCGGCCAGCGACTCGATGTCGACGAGCCGCACGCCGGCCAGCCGGTGCACGGCGGCGTCGATGTCCCGGGGCATGGCGAGGTCGAGCAGGAAGAGCGAGGGAGCGGGCCGCGGGATCTCGGCGACGGGCTCCGGCTTGCGCCGCTCGGGCACCCGCCCGATGACGGCGGCGGTGGCGGCGAGCGCGGCGATGGCGTCGGCCTCCGCGAGCGGATCGACGAGAGCGACGGCCCCCTGCGGCCGCGGCGCGTTGTCCACCCAGGCGGCATGCTGCTCCAACTCGGAAGCAGCCATCCCGGCGACGGCGGCCTCACCGAGCACGGAGAACCCAGGGGTGGCCTGAAGGGGGGCCAGGTCAAGGGGGCAGTTCTCTTCAGCCGCAGAGCCTGCGGGCAGTCGTGCCGCTGGGGCGGCTCCCGACCCAAAGCGGGGCGGCACCTCGTCAGCGCCGAGCTGGGCGACCCACCCCCGCTCAGCCCCAGCACCGGGCACAGCCGAAGCAACAGCCTCAGCCGTGAGCACCAGCCCAGTGGCGCCCGTACAAGACACCACGACATCGGCACGTGTCAGCTCGTCCGGCACCGAATCCATCGGTACCGCACGGGCAACCACGTCCGAGTCACCGGAGTCGTTGAGGATCTCCGCCAGCCGCTCAGCCCGCTCAGCCGTACGGTTGGCGATCACGACCTCGGAAACCCCCGCCCGCGCAAGCGTCGCCGCGGCCAGCGAGGACATCGACCCGGCCCCGATGACCAGCGCCTTCTTACCGAGAGCCCAGTCCTGCACAACCGTGCCGGAGGCAAGCTGCTCCAGCCCGAACGTGACCAGCGACTGCCCGGCCCGGTCGATCCCGGTCTCGGAGTGCGCCCGCTTGCCGACCCGCAGGGCCTGCTGGAAGAGATCGTTCAGCAGTCGCCCGGCGGTGTGCAGCTCCTGCGCCCGGGCCAGGGAGTCCTTTATCTGCCCGAGGATCTGCCCCTCCCCGACGACCATGGAGTCGAGCCCGCAGGCCACGGAGAACAGGTGGTGGACCGCCCGGTCCTCGTAGTGCACGTACAGATAGGGAGTGAGCTCGTCGAGCCCCACCCCGCTGTGCTGGGCGAGCAGCGTGGACAGCTCGGCCACACCCGCGTGGAACTTGTCCACGTCGGCGTACAGCTCGATCCGGTTGCAGGTGGCGAGCACCGCGGCCTCGGTGGCCGGCTCCGCGGCGACCGTGTCCTGGAGCAACTTCACCTGCGCATCGACATGCAGTGCCGCCCGCTCGAGCACGCTGACCGGTGCACTGCGGTGGCTCAGTCCGACGACGAGGAGACTCATGCCGGCATCACGGCGGGTACGTCCCCGTCAGGCCCTTGGTCGGATGCGGAGGCGGAAGCGGAAGCGGGGGCAGAGGACGCGGACGCACCGCGGCCCGCCGCGGCGACCGGACCCGCTCCGTCGGACGACCCCGCGGCCTCCTCGCCGGCCTTCCGCTGCTCGTGGAAGGCGAGGATCTGCAACTCGATGGAGAGGTCGACCTTGCGCACGTCCACGCCGTCCGGCACGGACAGCACGGTCGGCGCGAAGTTCAGGATGGAGGTGACCCCGGCGGCCACGAGCCGGTCGCAGACGGGCTGGGCGGCACCGGCGGGCGTCGCGATGACACCGATCGACACGCCGTTGTCCTCGATGATCTTTTCCAGGTCGTCCGAGTGCTGCACCGGGATGCCCGCGACGGGCTTTCCGGCCATTGCCGGATCGGCGTCGATCAGCGCGGCGACCCGGAACCCACGGGAGGCGAAGCCGCCGTAGTTGGCGAGCGCGGCGCCGAGGTTGCCGATGCCGACGATCACAACCGGCCAGTCCTGGGTCAGGCCGAGTTCGCGGGAGATCTGGTAGACGAGATACTCGACGTCGTAGCCGACACCGCGCGTTCCGTAAGAACCCAGGTAAGAGAAATCCTTGCGCAGCTTCGCGGAGTTGACCCCCGCGGCCGCGGCCAGTTCCTCGGAGGAGACCGTGGGTACCGAGCGCTCCGACAGTGCGGTCAGCGCGCGGAGGTACAGCGGAAGCCTGGCGACGGTGGCCTCGGGAATCCCTCGGCTACGGGTCGCCGGTCGGTGAGTTCGGCCAGTTGCCACGGTGCTCCTGCGGGTAGAGCGGGGCTGTGGGCGGTCATGCGTCCCCGGACCGCCCCGTCGAATGCAGGCTATGTCTTTGTGAACGCGTGCACAAAGATGGTGTCCGATTTGCCCGGCCAACGTGACCGGGGTCACGCGCGTCTCTCTCGGAGGCAAAACCGCACACTTCCCTCATCAATCTCGCCCCCGGGACCACATCGCCATCGATCCTAAGCGACCAAGGGGACCAGTTGGACTAGTCGGTCAGGGCCTTGCGGAGGCGGTTCTCGTCCACCCGCCAGAACGTGTGCTGCTCGCCGTCGACGAGCACGACAGGGATCTGTTCCCAGTACTGGTCGTGGAGTTGAGGGTCCTGGTCGATGTCCTTGTACTCCCAGGGAACCCCGAGATCCCCACACACCTTCTCGATCACCGACTGTGCGTCATCACACAGATGGCAGCCCGGCTTGCGGATCAGGGTGACGAGCCGGTCCTCGGGGGCCCGGCCCTGCTTGCGGCGGAAGATGGGACTCATGCGGGCCATTCTCCCGCCTGATTAACGGCCGAGTCTCGGAGAGTTCACACCCTCCAAACCTCACGACTCCGGAACCCCCGAACAAACTGGCTATGCTCACGCCATGGCCGCTCTCGGATGGCTCACTCCCCGTAGGCGCTCCGCCACGGCGCGGAGCGTGTTGGCAGGCGAGGCCTCGGCGGAGGCCGCGCGCAAGTCGGTGCCCGCCGAGGAACCCGCGTTCCCGGTCCTCGGCGACGACAAGGCAGCCGCCTTCTTCGACCTGGACAACACCGTCATGCAAGGTGCGTCCCTCTTCCACTTCGGGCGCGGCCTGTACAAGCGGAAGTTCTTCGAGACGCGCGACCTCGCCCGCTTCGCCTGGCAGCAGGCCTGGTTCCGGCTGGCCGGCTCCGAGGACCCCGAGCACATGCAGGAGGCCCGCGACTCCGCCCTGTCCATCGTCAAGGGCCACCGCGTCGCCGAGCTCCAGTCGATCGGCGAGGAGATCTACGACGAGTACATGGCCGAGCGCATCTGGCCGGGCACCCGCGCCCTCGCGCAGGCCCACTTGGACGCCGGTCAGAAGGTGTGGCTGGTCACCGCGGCACCGGTGGAGATCGCCCAGGTGATCGCACGACGCCTCGGCCTCACCGGCGCGTTGGGCACGGTCGCGGAGTCGGTGGACGGCGTCTACACCGGCAAGCTGGTCGGTGAGCCGCTGCACGGCCCCGCGAAGGCGGAGGCGGTGCGCGCCCTGTCCGCCGCGGAGGGCCTGGACCTGTCCCGCTGCGCCGCCTACAGCGACAGCCACAACGACATCCCGATGCTCTCCCTGGTCGGCCACCCCTACGCCATCAACCCGGACTCCAAGCTGCGCAAGCACGCCCGTCAACTGGACTGGCGGCTGCGTGACTACCGGACCGGCCGCAAGGCCGCGAAGGTCGGCATCCCCGCGGCGGCCGGAGTGGGCGCGGTGGCCGGAGGCACGGCGGCGGCGATCGCTCTGCACAAGCGCCGCCGCTAGCCGGGCAAACACACCGATCCACGGGTTTTACCGGCGTAACGCCGTGTCCAGCGGCATTGGCTGCACACGGCCACAACACGCCCCCTTCCCTGACGGAACGTGACCGCTTTCGATCAACAAACGGTCACTGTGCGGTACTTGATGGGGCATCAATCGGTTACAGAAGCGACGTAATCGATGAATAGAGCAACTGGGTGTAGCAGGGCCTGCACTAAGCGTTATTCTCCTCAGACGCAATCCGGTACCCCTTCCGTCGCTACGACGGGTGAACGGTCCCGCACTGCACGTGATGGAAGCTCTGCCTCTGGGAGTCCCGTGTACCCACACGTCGGGGTTGACGCCTCGGGCCTGGCTACGCTGCGCGCAACGGTCCAAGACCTGTTGCGCGGCTTCGTCCCCACCGCGTACGCCGTCCCCGCCCTCGCCGTAGCCACGGCACCGATCGGCCCGTGCTACGCACTGGCCGAAGGTTCCGCGGCCGTCGGCAGACGAGGGCGTTCGACCGGTGCCGCAACGGCCCGCCGTCCGGCCGCGGACAGCGACAGCGCCCGCATGATGGACCTGGTCGAACGCGCCCAGGCCGGCGAGGCCGACGCCTTCGGCCGCCTGTACGACCAGTACAGCGACACGGTGTACCGGTACATCTATTACCGGGTGGGAGGTAAGGCCACCGCCGAGGACCTGACGAGCGAGACGTTCCTGCGGGCGCTCCGCAGGATCGGCACCTTCACCTGGCAGGGCCGCGACTTCGGCGCATGGCTCGTCACCATCGCGCGCAACCTCGTCGCCGACCACTTCAAGTCGAGCCGCTTCCGGCTCGAGGTCACCACCGGCGAGATGCTCGACGCCAACGAGGTGGAGCGCTCTCCGGAGGACTCCGTCCTGGAGTCCCTCTCCAATGCCGCGCTGCTCGACGCCGTACGACGGCTCAACCCGCAGCAGCAGGAGTGCGTGACCCTCCGTTTCCTCCAGGGCCTCTCAGTCGCCGAGACCGCCCGCGTCATGGGCAAGAACGAGGGCGCCATCAAGACCCTCCAGTACCGGGCCGTCCGCACCCTGGCCCGGCTCCTCCCGGACGACGCCCGCTGAGAGCGGCCGCCCGCGCACACCCCTGGTAATCGCCAACTCGCTCTCGGTGAAAGTCCGTTGACTCCCCGATCCGATCATCCGCAGTCCGTAACCCAAGTGCCACGCCGCTCGTTGTGCGGGATGCAGGCTCCCTGTGGTCACTCCCTGGCCGACTTCGATCACCCGATCGAGTGCTTGTGGTCAGGGTGTGCAACCCTCAGGACCCCCTGGGGAGTCGACCGTCATGACGAGAGGAGGTGCCGCCAGTGATCGCGAACGTATCGGCGCACCGGCGGGCGAACGCCTTCGCCCAGGCCCTGGAGGAGCAGTCCGACCGGGACCCGGCGGCCGAGCAGTCCGAAGGACACCAGCCGGCCGCCGCGGAGCACTCCGGGCAGGACCGCCTGCTGACCCTCGCGGAGTGTCTCGGCGAGTTGCCCAGACCCGAGCTGGACCCCGAGGTCAAGGTCGTCCAGCGGGCCCAGCTGGTGGCCGCGATGGAGGCCATGCTGCTGGAGGGCACCCTGGGCGAGCCCGCGGTCCCCGAGCAGCGCTCCCACCGGGCCAAGGGCGCGCACCGGGCGAGTGGGCTGGGCAAACTGCGACCGCGTTCCCGGCTCACCAAGGGCCTGGCGGCGGGCGGTCTGAGCGTCGGCGTGGCCGCCGGTGCCTTCGGCGGAGTCGCCGCGGCCAGCTCGGACGCGCTGCCCGGGGACTCCCTGTACGGCCTCAAGCGCGGCATCGAGGACTTCAAGCTCAACTACCTGTCCGACGGGGACGACGAGCGCGGTGTCGCCTACCTCGACCAGGCCTCCACCCGGCTGAACGAGGCACGCCGGCTGATGGAGCGCGGCCGGGGCGGCCACCTCGACCACGAGTCCCTGGGCGAGATCCGCCGCACCCTGTCCGGCATGCAGCACGACGCCTCCGAGGGCCACCGGCTGCTGCACGAGGCGTACGAGCGCGACCCGAACTCCCTCGGCCCCATCCAGGCCCTGGCCGGCTTCTCCCGCTCGCACCGCGAGGCCTGGGGCGCGCTCCGCGAGCGGCTTCCCGTGCAGCTCGGCGACGTCAGCGACCAGGTGTCCTCGGTCTTCGACGCCATAGACGAAGAGGTCGCCCCGCTCCAGTCCCTGCTCCCCGAGACACCCGCGCAGAACGGCGGCAAGGGCGGCGGTCCGCGCCAGGGCTCCGGTTCGAGTTCCTCGGACATCTCGACCGGCCCCGACCGCTCCACGCCCCCGGGCACCGGCGGCTCCACCGAGCACCACGGCGGCAACCCCGGCAAGGCGTCCCCCTCCGGCAACCAGGACGACGGCCTCCTGGGCGGCAGCACCGGCGGCCTCCTGGACCCCCCGAAGTCCAGCGGCAGCACCAGCCCGACCTCCCCGTCCCCCTCGGCCGACCCGGACGTCACCCTCCCCCCGCTCCTCCCCGGCCTCCTGCCCGGCCTGGGCATCAACGGCGAGGAAGCCAACTAGCTCTTCCGCGACGACGGTGGGGGCGCCCTCTCTGCACAGGGCACCCCCACCGTCGCACCACCACCCCCGTCAGAAGAACACCGACCGCCGCTGCACCAGCAGTTTGGCCCCTCTTGTCTGCCGCCCTCGCACCGCTCCGCGGGCTTCGCACGGCTGCGCCGGACTCCGTCCGCCGACTCGCCGTGCCCCCTGACCACCCCCGTCAGAAGAACACCGACCGCCGCTGCACAAGCAGTTTGTAGAGCGTGTGCTGGATCTGTTCCCTGACCTGGTCCGTCAGGTTGAACATCAGCATCGGGTCCTCCGCCGCCTCGGGCGGGTAACCGTCCGTGGGAATCGGCTCACCGAACTGGATCGTCCACTTGGTCGGCAGCG
The DNA here is from genome assembly GCF_000719505.1 of Streptomyces sp. NRRL B-3229. Taxonomy (NCBI): domain Bacteria; kingdom Bacillati; phylum Actinomycetota; class Actinomycetes; order Kitasatosporales; family Streptomycetaceae; genus Streptomyces; species Streptomyces sp. NRRL B-3229. Next base: position 155,592 of record NZ_JOGP01000015.1, read on the forward strand.
GAACAGCACCCAGCGGACCCAGCCACGGGAAGGTCGGCGTCAGCGGGAAGTACGGGAAGCCCAGCAGGCGGGCCAACGTCTTCGCGTTGCCGATCATCGGGTAGATCTCCTCCGCGCCCACGATCGAGCACGGGATGATCGGAGCGCGCTGCCGCAGGGCCGTGGAGACGAACCCGCCCCGCCCGAAGCGCTGGAGCTTGTAGCGCTCGCTGAACGGCTTGCCGATGCCCTTGAAGCCCTCCGGCATCACCCCGACCACCTCGCCCTGCCCCAGCAGACGCTCCGCGTCCTCCGCGCAGGCCAGGGTGTGGCCCAGCTTGCGGGCAAGCTCGTTGACCACCGGCAGCATGAACACCAGGTCCGCCGCGAGCAGCCGTAGATGCCGCCCCGCGGGGTGGTGGTCGTGGACGGCGACCTGCATCATCAGCCCGTCCAGCGGCAGCGTCCCGGAGTGGTTGGCGACGATCAGCGCCCCGCCCTCCGCCGGGATGTTCTCGACGCCCTTCACCTCGACCCGGAAGTACTTCTCGTACACCGGCCGCAGCAGCGACATCAGGACCTGGTCGGTGAGTTCCTCGTCGTAGCCGAAGTCGTCGACCTCGTAGTCCCCGGTGAGCCGTCGGCGCAGGAAGTTCAGACCCCCCGCGATCCGCCGTTCCAGACCGCCCTCGTCGTGCGCCTGCTGCGGCGGCTGTTCCTCACGCGTCACAGGAACATCATCCTGCGCCGGGGCCGCGCTGGGCAGGGGCTGGACCTCACGGACCGGCCCGGGCTCGGGGCCCTTGCGCCGGCTCCCCCCGCTCCGGCGCCGCTGCGGCCGCTGTACGGCGCCCGCGCGGGACCGGTCGTCGTCGAACGGAATGACCTTGGCGTCCGCCATCGTTGATGCGCTCCTCAGTTGGCGCTCTGCGTCGAGTTGGCGCTCTGCGTCGGGGGCCGGCCGGCGCCGGCGAGCGGCGGCAGCGCGGCGATCCGGTCGACGGCTCCCGCGACGGCCTCGGGCGGCACCAGCCCGGGACCCTGGCTGCGCGCGAAGTCCGCGAAGGTCTCGGCCGTCGTGTACTTCGGCCGGAACCCGAGCGTCTCACGCATCTGGACCGTCGACACGACCCGGCCGTGCGTGAGCAGCCGGATCTGCTCGGGCGAGAAGTCCGTCATCCCCAGCGTACGCACCAGCGACCCGGCCCACGTGACGGCCGGCAGCAGCAGCGGCACGGTGGGCCGGCCGAGCCGCCGCGAACACTGCGACAGCAACAGCACGCCGTCGCCCGCGATGTTGAAGGTGCCGCTGTTGAGCGTGCCCCGCGCCGGCTCGTGCGAGGCGATCCTGAGCACCTCGATCACATCGTCCTCGTGCACGAACTGAAGCCGCGGGTCGTACCCGAACACGGTCGGCAGCACCGGCAGCGCGAAGTACGAGGCGAGCGGGGTGTCCGTGGTCGGCCCCAGGATGTTCGCGAACCGCAGCACGCACACGGCCACGTCAGGACGCCTGCGCGCGAACCCCCGCACATACCCCTCGACCTCGACCGTGTCCTTGGCGAACCCGCCGGAGGGCAGCGACTTGGCCGGGGTGGTCTCCGTGAACACGGCCGGGTCGCGCGGCGCGGACCCGTACACGTTGGTACTGGACTTCACCACGAGCCGCTTCACGTTCGGCGACTTCTGACAGGCACCGAGCAGCTGCATGGTGCCGATGACGTTGGTCTCCTTGACCGTGGTCCGGCTCCCGCTGCCGAGCGCCATCGCCGTCACGTCCAGGTGGACGACGGTGTCGGCGGCCGTCTCGGCCAGGACCCGGGCGATACCGGGCTGCCTGATGTCCGCCTGGATGAAGTCGGCGCCGCCCAGATGATGTTCGGGCGCGACCGCGTCCACGGCGATCACACGGTCCACCTGCGGGTCACGCTGGATGCGTCGTACGAAGCGGCCGCCCAGCTGTCGGGCCACTCCGGTCACGAGCACGACCTTTCCCAAGATCAGCGCCTTCCTTCCAGCCGTGGTCCAGCCCTGGTGCCGTCCTGATACGGCACCGGTCCTGTGCCGCGTTCCCCGTGTGCCGCCAACTTAGCGGTTCGATGTTGCGCTGTGATGACCGCCCGCTGCGCGAGGTGACGACATCCAGCCCACCGCCACACTTCCGACACGCGTGTGGCCCCCCACCGGCATTGGGTGGGGGGCCACAGACACGCTGCTTGCGCGGCGTCGCCTTACTTCTTGTTGCGACGCTGGACGCGCGTGCGCTTGAGCAGCTTGCGGTGCTTCTTCTTAGCCATCCGCTTGCGCCGCTTCTTGATAACAGAGCCCACGACTACCCTCGCTCACTTCTCATCACTCGGTGCTGGGCATCATGGGCCCACACGACCTACGAGGGGCTAGCCTACCCGCCCGAGCGCTGAGGTCGTAATCGAGGTGAACCGGGGAGATCAGGCAGGGGGTCCACGAGTGCCCTGAGGCCCCCATGACCTCCCCGGAACCTCGCCGTCAGGCTGTCTCCACCCCCACGTAACTCTCGCGGAGGTACTCGTGAACCGCGTTCTCGGGGACGCGGAAGGACCGCCCCACCCTGATCGCGGGCAGATGACCGCTGTGCACCAAGCGGTACACGGTCATCTTCGACACTCGCATCACCGAGGCGACCTCCGCCACGGTAAGGAACTGAACCTCGCTCAGAGGCCTCTGCTCAGCAGCCATGACACACCTGAACCTTCCGCACTCGACGGCCACCGGCTTCCCCTTCCGGTGACTCTTCGTCGCTGCGTGCTCACTCCCCAATGTAGGGGCGGGTGATGCAAGTGGGGAAGAGGTGCACCCATCGGAGGCCTACTGTGACAGACACGCTCGATTGAGTACGTAGCGGGTCAGCGGCAGGTAGTAATCGGACCGCACGGCGTCATCAAGTGGAACGACGACGGACACGACCCCCTCGGCCTCCCCCACGAAGAGCGCGGGGTCATCCGTATCCGCCAGCCCAATGGCCTCAAACCCCAGCTGACCTGCTCCGCAGACCCACCCGTGATCCCCGATCACGAGCCCGGGAAGCGGCCCGCCGCTCTCCGCGGCGGCCTCGAGGGCGGTACGAACCGGCAGCGGTGAGTGCGTGTGTGCGCCCGGCTCACCACCGGAGCGCTCCGCCTCCCGTCGCCGGACGAGCGCGACTCCTCGTACGTAGCGAAGGTTGTACGTGCGTAGACCGAACCGGGTCGTTATGTCGACACGGTGACCATGCGCGGGGGTGAGGACGGTACATCCCGCCGCCGAGAGAGCGTCCGCGAGAGCGGCGTAGAACCCGAGCAGTCGGTGCGGATGCCCGGTCCCGATCAGCACGGCCCCACCACACCGGGCAACCGCGGCGAGCCGCAGCGCGAAGGCATCGAGCGCGGCGAGGGTTCGCTCAGGATCGATCACATCCTGGCCAGTTGTACACCTCGGATCGCCTGAAACCCCACACTTGTCCGCCATGAGCCCGATCAAGTCCCGCTCACTCCACGACCTCTCGGGGTCGATCCCGATCAACACCCGAGGATCCCGAGCCGCGAACAACCGATAACTCCGCAGACTCACCTCCCGCGAGGTGGCCACGGTCCCGGCGAGCCGAGCGGCCAGCAGATGGGCGCGGAGAGCGCCGGTGCTCAACACGGGAGAGATGGTGGCGGATGGGCAACGGGGACGTCTTGAGAACGGGGATTTACCGCACAGTTGGAGTAACTCGGACCGCGCAGACCTAGGGGCGCGGGGAACTGCGCGACCAGCCGCATCGGACCCGCAGCCGCCCCACAACCTCACCAGGCACCCCCGCGTCGCGCTACGCCAACAACCCCCGCAACGGAAACACCGCCCGCCGAGTGGCCAGCACCGCCTGATCCAGCCGATCCGCAGGGTCGTACCCCGCATCCCACTCCGCGAACGACACCGGCCACCGCCCGTCAGTCATCCGCGCCGGCGCCAACTGCCGCGTCCGCGCGAACACTTCCTGCCGCCACCCCTCGGGAATCACCGCCTCGGGCTCGATCTCCCGCCCCGCCGCGATCCCCACCAGGTGCGTCCACGACCGGGGCACGACATCCACCACGGCGTACCCCCCACCCCCCAGAGCGATCCACTTGCCCCCGGCGTACGAGTGCGCCAACTCATGACAGGCGACCTGCACAGCCCGCTGCGCGTCCAACGACACCGCCAGATGCGCGAGCGGATCCTCGAAATGCGTATCCGCCCCATGCTGGGTCACCAGCACATCCGGCCGGAAGTCAGCGATCAGCTCCGGCACCACGGCGTGGAAGGCCCGCAACCACCCCGCGTCCCCCGTCCCCGCCGGCAACGCCACGTTCACCGCGCTGCCCTCGGCCGAGTCCGCCCCCGTCTCCTCCGGCCACCCGGTCTGCGGGAACAGCGTCCGGGGATGCTCGTGCAGGGAGATCGTCAGCACCCGGGGATCCTCCCAGAACGCCGCCTGCACCCCGTCCCCGTGATGCACGTCGACATCCACGTAGGCGACCCGCGAGGCCCCCAGCTCCAGCAGCCGTGCGATGGCGAGCGAGGCGTCGTTGTAGATGCAGAACCCCGAGGCCCCGCCCGGCATCGCGTGGTGCAGCCCGCCCGCGAAGTTCACCGCGTGCAGCGCGTCCCCCCGCCACACGGCCTCCGCCGCACCCACCGACTGTCCGGCGATCAGAGCGGAAACCTCGTGCATCCGCTCGAAGGCGGGATCGTCCATCGTCCCGAGCCCGTACGACTGGTCGGCCGCCCCCGGATCCACGGAGGCCGCTTTCACGGCCTCGACGTAGTCCTCCCGGTGCACGAGCCGCAGCGTCGACTCGCCCGCCGCCTTCGCGGCCACGACCTCCATGTCCCGGTCCAGCCCGAAGGCGTCCACCAGGCGCCGGGTCAGATCCAGCCGGACCGGATCCATCGGATGGTCCGGACCGAAGTCATAGCCCGTTACTGCCTCGTCCCACATCAGCTGTGCGCGGCCGCTCATGCCCGCCACCGTATCGGTCCGGTTGAGCGGCGAACGACTTGGCGTACACCAGCGTCACCAGCACCAACACCATCGGCACCAGCATGGCTCCGCGATAGCTCCACGCGTCCCCCAGGGCTCCGACCAACGGCGAACCGACCAGGAACCCGACGTAGTTGAAGACATTGAGCCGCGCCACGGCCGCGTCCGACGCCCCCGGGAACAGCCGTCCGGCCGCCGCGAAGGTCTGCGGCACCAGCACACACAGCCCCATCCCCAGCAGCGTGAACCCGAGCATCCCGACCCACGGCCCGGGCGCCACGGCCACCACCGCGAACCCCCCGGCCGCCACCACCGCCCCGAGCCGTACGACCGCCACCGCCCCGAACCGCCGGACCCCGAAGTCCCCGACGGCCCGCCCGATCAGCGTGGTCACCATGTACACGTTGTACGGCACGGTGGCGAGCTGCTCCGAACTCCCCAGCACGTCCTGGAGGTACTTCGCGCTCCAGTTGGAGACCGTGGAGTCACCGATGTACGCGAAGGTCATCACCAGGCACAGCGGCAGCAGCAGCTTGAAGACGATCGGCTCCGCGCCTCCCGTCTTCTCCTCCACGGGTGTCCCGTCGCCGTCGACGTACCAGCGGCTGCCCACCAGGCACAGCGGCAACAGCACCGCCACGACCGGCAGGTAGGACACGAACAGCGCGAGATGCCAGTGCGCCCCCACCCACGCCAGCGAGGCCCCGACGATCCCGCCCAGGCTGAACACCGCGTGGAAGCTCAGCATGATGCTGCGCCCGTACGCCCGCTGGAGGCTCACCCCGAGCATGTTCATGGACGCGTCGAGCATGCCCACGGCGAGCCCGAAGGCGGCCAGCGAGACACCGAGCTCGACCGTCGAGTCCCCCGCCCCCACCCCGAGCAGCGCCAGGAGCACGACCGGCTGGGCGAACCGCAGCAGCCGGCTCGGCGGTATCCGCTTCACCAGCTGCTCGGTCGACACGCTCCCGACCCCGGCAAGGATCGGCACGGCCGCCAGGAAGGCGGGCAGCAGCGCGTCGGAAACCCCGTACCGGTCCTGGATCGCGGGGATCCGCGTCACCAGCAGAGCAAAGGCAACACCTTGCGCGAAGAAGCTGAACGCCAAAGAGGCCCTACCGCGCCGCAGCACATCTGTCATGGCGGCGAGCGTAGGGCCCCAACGTACTCGTGGGTAGATCCAGCCAAAGATGAATTTCCCTCAGCTTTGCCGGGCTTTACCGGGCGAGGGCCACTTCGGGCATCGAGGGGGCATCGGCCTTGGTCTCGGCGATCAGCATCCGGGCCATCGGCCCGGCGCCCAGCGCCCCGCTGACCAGGAACGCCACCGCCATCGACCCGACCATGACCACGGATCCGAGCCACACCATCGTGTCCACCGGCAGCGTGTACGCCCCCACGACCCGCCCCACGCACTCCGCCAGCAGGACGACACCCCACACCACGGAGAACCGCCGCTCCGCCCGCCGGAAGTCCGCCGACCCCGCCTGGAGCCGCGCCCACGCCGTCTCCCGCTCGGCGATGCCCTTCACCAGCCAGGGCTTCATGCCGGCGGTCATCATCGGCTTGCCCAGCGCGACCGAGACGAGGATGCCGATGCCGATGACACTGCTGACCCCGCTGTCCTTGGCGAGCATCAGCCGCGGATCCCCGGCGACGAAGCTGAGCAGCAGCCCCACCACGTTCACGACGAGGATCAGCGCGGCGAGAGCGTTGACCGTCCGCTCCCGCACCACGCTCCAGACGGTCCGCACCGCGGGCACGACACTGCTGAGGCCCAGGGCCATCAGCGTGCTCATACCGAGCCCGTCCTTGAGGAAGTAGTACGCCCCGATCGGCACAGCCACGTCCACGATGAGGGGAGTCAGGTTCGCGCGCTTCGAGTTCGTCTTCGTCGTCATGCCCTCAGCTTCCCGTCCGGCGAGGGGCTGCCGGTAGGAACGATCGTCCGGAGCTCGGCATGACAAATGTCAGTCGAGTCAGACGAGGAGGTCGAGCAACTCCCCCATGTCGGAGAAGAGTTGAGTGGCACCTACGAGCTTCGCGGCGGGCGTCATCGCGGTGAACCCGTACACGTCCATCCCGGCCGCGTTGGCCGCCTGCACGCCCAGCGGACTGTCCTCGACCACCACACACCGCCCGGGCTCGACCCTCATGCGCTCGGCGGCGTAGAGGAACAGATCCGGCGCCGGCTTCCCGCGCCCCACGTCCTCGGAGCTGAAGATCCGCGCGTCCTCGAACCACCGGTCAAGGCCGGCCGCCCGATGCCCCACCCGGATCCGCGCATGGCTCCCGGAGGAGGCGACACAGTACGGCACCCCGTCCGCGACCAGCTTCTCCAGTACGCCGGCGACGCCGGCCACGGCCTCCAACTCCCGCTCGAACGCGGCGAACACCCGCGCGTGGAAGACATCGTCGAAGTCCGCGGGCAGCCGCTCTCCGCTCCGCTCCAGGACAAGTTCATGGATCCGGTGCATGGCGGAGCCCATGTAGTCCCGGATGGAGTCCTCGTAGGAGGTCGCGTGCCCGAGCTCCGTCAGATAGGCGGCGAGGTGGCGATTGGAGATCGGCTCACTGTCGACGAGGACGCCGTCGTTGTCGAAGATGACGAGGTCATAGCGCATGCCATTGACCATAAACGCAGAAAGGCCCACACCATAAGGTGTGGGCCTTTCCATCAAAATTTGTTCGGCGGTGTCCTACTCTCCCACAGGGTCCCCCCTGCAGTACCATCGGCGCTGTAAGGCTTAGCTTCCGGGTTCGGAATGTAACCGGG